>CAJUTH010000040.1 GCA_910589275.1 uncultured Dorea sp. | reverse complement strand
TTTCAGATTCATGGTACAGTTATCAGTTCAGATACTGTTCCGTGAATAATTCAGGTTTATTTAAGCAAGAAGATTCCTATTTTTACCGAAGATAATGAAGCGAGATTTTTTTTAAATATTTTATTTGACTATTTTGAAGAAACATACCTAGAATTTTCTCAAATTAGGCGCTTTTTCCATTTTGTTGATGCCAATATAGGGGCGAATAGTCTGCAGGCGATTTTTAATGATTCATATTTATTAAAAACAACGATGAAGTACATATGTATTTTGGATGGCGACCAGAATGGCGACTTAAATAAATATACGATCACGCTTCCGGGAGGTGATTCACCAGAAAAAGTAATTATGTCCTATGCACTATTTCTTTATGATAATGATTCGCCTTTTTGGACAGCAGACACGATTTTAGAATTGAATTACGGTAAAGTATATTTTAGAGATAATATAAAGAATGATATAGAACAAATAGATTTAACACTAAAGGAATTACGTAAAGAAAATAAAAGCACACATGGCGTAGAACGTGAATTGCGAAAGAAAATTTTTGTTAAACATCAAAGATTTTTTGAATTACTTTTTAAGCATTGGTTATATGATGAGGAACATTCGGAAAGTATTGCTAAATTTTATAAACAGTTAAATATCATGTTTAAAAAAGTATCAGAGTTCTATGGAATTGATTCTAGATTATGGACAGTAAAATAAATATTTGCCATTGAGGGAATGGGGGTGATAAAATGCCGAGTACGTATTCTCCGCTTCGATATCCGGGAGGAAAATCAAAGTTTTATGACTATATCAGAGAAATACTAAAATGTAATAACTTGATAGGAGAAACATACATTGAGCCTTTTGCGGGAGGAGCAGGACTGGCATTAAAATTATTACTCAAGAATGATGTAAAACGTATAGTTATTAATGATTTTGACCCCGCAATTTATTCTTTTTGGCACAGTGCTATTTATGAAACAGATGCATTTTGTGACTTAATTGATTCCACACCGATTACATTGGATGAGTGGAAGAACCAACGAAAAGCATATATGGATAATAGCGGTTCTAGTTCATTAAAATTGGGATTTGCCACTTTTTATTTGAATCGAACAAATGTATCCGGCGTTATAAAAGGAGGTGTTATTGGCGGGCAGGAACAAACAGGAACGTATAAAATGGACGCTAGGTTTAATAAAAAGAATTTAATTAAGAAGATAATGAAAATTTCTGGTTATAGAGATCAGATAGTGTTATTAAATCAAGACGCTAAAGAATTGCTGCAGCCACGACAATTAAGGAAATTTTATAAGTCGTTCATTAATCTTGATCCGCCATATGTTAAGAAGGGCACACAATTATATAAAAATGCTTTTATTGAGAAAGACCATAGAGATTTGTATAAGCTTATATCAGAATGTAATAGAAAATGGGTTGTTACATATGATATATGTCCATTAGCCGCAGAATTATATAAAAAATATCGAAGCAGCTATTTGGATGTTACTTACAGCATCCAGATAAGTAAAAAAGCGCAAGAATATATTTTTTTCAGCGACAATTTACAATTACCAAATTCTATTTTGCTTAGAGATTAAAAAATACAGAAAAGCAGAGAGCCAATCGCTTTTGCGTAATCAGTTTTTTTTACAGCGGCTGGTTCTCTGTTTTATGCATCTAGTTTGTCAGTATTGATGCTATATAGAACTGGAAGCAGAACATTAAGCACTGCAGGAAGAAATTTTTGACATAAAGTTACAGGAATTGACATATTGCGGGGCCCGAGTAAGCCCATATATTCCATTATTTTTACATAAAAATGCATAATATGTCTGAACATGATGGAATTTTAAAATCCGGTCGAAAAGTGGACAGTTTTTACGACGTTTATTTCTTGAAGAAAAATTTGCAGAAAATTATAATTAATTTTGCAGACTTTCAGTAAAGAATAGGAGGATTTGAAGAATGGGAGCAATCAGCGTGGCGATAGCCGATGACAATGAGAGAATCGTGGAACTGCTTGGCGATATGATCAGCAATGATAAGGAACTTAAGCTGGTGGGCAAGGCGAATAACGGAGAAGATATGTGCTCGATCATCCGGGAAAAGGAACCGGATGTGGTCCTATTGGATCTGATTATGCCGAAAATGGACGGGCTGAGCGTGATGGATCAGATTAACAAGGATAAGAGATTGAACAAGCACCCGAATTTTATCGTGGTGACGGCGGTGGGACAGGATCGAATCACCGAAGACGCGTTCAGCAAGGGAGCGCACTATTATGTGATGAAGCCTTTTAAGAATGAGGTAATACTGAATTATATTAAGAGCACGGTGAAGAGGAAGTCGGCTGGGGGATATGCGAAGGCGGAGCACGGGGAGCTTCCTGCGGAGCGGGAGGAGGTCAGCCTAGAGACAAAAGTGACGGATATGATCCACGAGATCGGGATACCGGCCCATATTAAGGGATACCATTATCTGCGGGATGCGATCATGATGGCGGTAGAGGATATGGACGTTTTGAACGCGGTGACAAAGGTGCTGTATCCCACGGTTGCCAAGAAACATCAGACCACGGCCAGCAGGGTGGAGAGGGCCATCCGGCACGCCATTGAAGTGGCGTGGAGCAGGGGAAAATTAGATACGTTAGACGAGCTGTTCGGGTACACGGTAAGTAACGGAAAAGGAAAGCCGACCAATTCAGAATTTATCGCATTGATTGCAGACACTCTGCGTCTGGAGTATAAAAACAGGTAGATAAGATCAGAAATCGGGTAAATTGTTAAAATATTATTTAGAAAAACAGGATAACGCTTTATTTTTTGATAAAAATACGGTACAATAACAAAGTATAAAGGAATGTTTTATTCAAATGGAGGAAAGAAAGATGAAAAAGATACTTTTTGCAACTTCAGAGGCAGTACCGTTTATTAAGACCGGCGGACTTGCGGACGTAGCAGGGTCACTGCCGAAGTATTTTGATAAGGAAAAGTATGAAGTTCGCGTAATGCTTCCGAAGTATATGTGCATTAAGGAAGAGTGGCGCAGCAGACTGGAGTATGTAACACACTTTTATATGGATTGGAATTGGAGATCAGAGTACGTAGGAGTTCTTAGGCTGGAACACGAAGGAGTTACGTTCTATTTTATAGATAACGAGGGATACTTTAATGGATTTGCACCATATGGGGAGATTTTCGGGGATGTTGAGAAGTTTGCGTTTTTCTCGAAGGCGGTTCTCAGCACGCTTCCGCTGATTGATTACCGGCCGGATATCATCCACTGTCATGACTGGCAGACGGGACTGGTTCCGGTATATCTGGATAATTTCCGCTACGGCAATGAATTTTTCAGGGGGATTAAGACGGTTATGACCATTCATAACCTGAAGTTCCAAGGGACATGGGACACGAAGCGGATCAAGAATATGACGGGGCTTCCGGAATACTATTTCGTACCGGACAAGCTGGAGGCTTACAAGGATGCGAACTACCTCAAGGGCGGCATTGTCTATGCAGACTGGGTAACGACCGTGAGCAATACATATGCGGAAGAGATTAAGACCCCGTTCTACGGCGAGAAGCTGGACGGTTTGATGAACGCCCGCTCTAACTGCTTGTCGGGAATCGTAAACGGCTTGGATTATACGGACTGGGATCCGGAGACGGATACGAGGATTGAAAAGAATTTCTCAATCAGTAACTTTAGAAAAGAGAAGGTTAAGAACAAAGTCGCGCTGCAGAGGGAGCTGGGACTTGCAGAAGACCCGAAGAGGATGATGATCGGTATCGTATCCCGTCTGACGGACCAGAAGGGCTTCGACCTGATCGCCTACATCATGGACGAGCTGTGTCAGGACGAGGTACAGATCGTGGCTCTCGGCACCGGCGCAGAGCAGTATGAGAACATGTTCCGGCATTTTGCATGGAAGTATCCGGATAAGGTTTCGGCAAATATTTATTATTCGGATCCGATGTCACATAAGATTTATGCAAGCTGTGACGCTTTCCTGATGCCTTCGCTGTTTGAGCCGTGCGGATTGAGCCAGCTTATGAGCCTTCGCTACGGCACGCTTCCGATTGTCCGCGAGACCGGCGGATTGAAGGATACCGTAGAGCCGTACAATGAGTATGAAAAGACGGGAACAGGCTTTAGCTTTACGAATTACAACGCTCATGAGATGCTGAATACGATTCGTTACGCAGAGCAGATTTATTATGATAAGAAGAGAGACTGGAATAAGATGGTAGAGAGGGCGATGGAAAAAGACTTCTCATGGAATAATTCCGCAAGACAGTACGAGGAACTGTACGACAGATTGTAAGAGAAGGGACATTCATCGTCTGTCAAATAAAAGAGAACGGACGTCAGGAGTCCGTGAAAAGAAGATAACAGGAGCCTGTATATGGATGCAAGAATAAAAGAGGCGGTCCGTTATCTGGGTTATGGAGGTCATGCGGTAGATGAGCAGACGCTTGCTTTGATAGAAGACTCATTCAGAGAATTGGACAGAGCTGCGGATAGGCGTATCATCTATCGCATTTTTGATGTAATTCAGGGAGAGGCGGAAGAACTTGCGATTGGGAACATGGCGATTGTAAGCCGGAATCTGAAGAAGAATCTGAGGGACTGCAAAGAGGCGCTGATTTTGGGGGCGACGCTTGGCATCGGCGTGGACCGTATGCTGAAGCGGTATTCGCTGACAGATATGGCTAGGGCGGTGGTGCTGCAGGCGGCGTCGGCGGCGCTTTTGGAGGAGTATCTGGATGCGTGCCAGAAGAAGCTTCAGGAGGAGTTCGCGGCGGAGGGGAAATACCTGCGTCCAAGGTTCAGTCCCGGATATGGGGATTTTGATATCCGAAATCAGGAGATGATCCTAAGGATGCTGCAGGCAGATAAGAGTATCGGGCTTACGATGACGGACAGCTTTATGCTAACACCGATAAAATCGGTGACGGCGGTGATGGGAATCAGCAGAAAGAAGGAGAACTGTCCGATACAAGGCTGTGAGAACTGCCGGAAAAAAGACTGCATATATCGGAGGAATACATAGATGATAAAGGATCGGCTTGGAAAGGAACTGCTGTTTTTCGACGGCGGCATGGGAACCCTTCTTCAGGAGCGGGGATTAAAGCCCGGGGAGCTGCCGGAAATCTGGAATATTGAACATACCGAGGAAGTATTTGACATTCACAGACAGTATTTTGAGGCGGGCAGCGATATTGTGCTTGCCAATACCTTCGGGGCAAATGCCCTGAAGTTCCACAGCGACGAGTATGAGCTGGAGGATATTGTTACGGCGGCCGTCGTAAGCGCCAAGGAGGGCGCGAATTTCGGCGTACACGACGGAAGGGAAGTGTACGTCGCCATGGATGTGGGCCCTACGGGGAAACTTCTAAAACCTATGGGAGATCTGTCTTTTGAGGAGGCGTATGAGGCATTCGCGGAAACCATGCGTTACGGGGAGGAAGCCGGGGCGGATCTGATCCACATTGAGACGATGAGCGATACCTACGAAGTGAAGGCCGCGGTGCTGGCGGCAAAGGAGCATACCAAGCTTCCGGTATTCGTGACCCTGATTTTTGACGAGAAGGGAAAGCTTCTTACCGGCGGAGACATTCCGGGCGTAATCGCCATGTTAGAGGGGCTTAGGGTGGACGCGCTGGGCATGAACTGCGGCCTTGGGCCGGAGCAGATGCTGCCCCTTCTAGAGGAAGTTCTAAAGTATACCTCCCTTCCGGTGATCGTAAAGCCCAACGCGGGACTTCCCAAACAGAAGGACGGCGTTACTTACTATGATGTGGAGCCGGAAAGCTTTGCGAAGACCATGAAGAGGATCGCAGAGCTTGGCGCCTGCGTGATCGGAGGGTGCTGCGGAACCACGCCGGAGCATATCCGCGCTATGACGGCGGCCTGTAAGGGGCTGGCGGTAAAGGAACCGGAAAAGAAGGACCGGACGGTGGTTTCTTCCTATGGAAGAGCCGTAGAGATCGGGGACATGCCGGTGATCATCGGGGAGCGGATCAATCCCACCGGGAAAAAGAAATTAAAACAGGCGTTAAAAGATCATGATATGGATTACCTGTTAAAAGAAGCCATTATGCAGCAGGAGAAGGGCGCGCATATTCTGGACGTAAACGCAGGGCTTCCGGATCTTGACGAGAGAGCGGTGCTAGAAGAAGCGGTAAAGGAAATCCAGAGCGTTACCAGCCTTCCGCTGCAGATCGATACGGTAAACGGGGAAGCTATGGAAGCGGCCATGCGCATTTACAATGGCAAACCGATGATCAACTCGGTCAACGGCAAACAGGAATCCATGGAGCAGGTCTTTCCGCTGGTACAGAAATACGGCGGCGTTGTGGTGGGGCTTACCCTTGACGAGGACGGGATCCCGGAGACGGCCGAAGGGAGGCTTCGCATTGCAGAGAAGATCATTGCGGAGGCGGCCAAATATGGGATTGATAAAAGGGATATCGTGATCGATGTGCTTGCCATGACCATAAGTTCCGACGCAGACGGGGCGAAGACCACGTTAGAAGCGTTAAGGCTTGTCAGGGAACGGTGCGGCGTCAGAACGGTTCTGGGGGTGTCGAATATTTCCTTCGGCCTGCCCTGCCGGCCCGTGGTTAATTCACACTTTTATACCATGGCCTTACAGAACGGGCTGAGCGCTGGGATCATCAATCCCGCCTCGGAGGATATGATGCGCGCATATGATTCTTTCTGCGCGCTGATGGGGTATGATGAGAATTTTGAGCGTTATATCGGGAAGTACGGAGGCCGTCCGGCGGAGAATAAAGCTTCGGCCGCGCCGGAGCCTTCGGAGATGACGCTTGCGTCTGCCATTGAAAAGGGACTGAAAGAGGAGGCGCACCAGATTACCGCGAGGCTGGCCGCAGAGATGGAGCCCTTAGAGATCATCAATCAGGAGCTGGTTCCGGCTCTTGACCGGGTGGGAAAGGGCTTTGAACAGGGAACGGTATTTCTGCCCCAGCTTCTCATGAGCGCAGAAGCGGCAAAGAATGCTTTTGCGGTGATCAAGGAGCGGTTTATGGGGACGGACGCCTTAACGGAGCGCAGGGACAAGGTGATTCTGGCCACGGTAAAAGGGGATATCCATGATATCGGAAAGAATATCGTGAAGGTGCTTCTGGAAAATTACAGCTTTGAGGTGATTGATCTGGGCAAGGATGTGGAGCCGGAAACGGTCCTTCAGAAAGCGGTGGGGGAAAACGTAAAGCTGGTAGGCTTGAGCGCGCTGATGACTACGACGGTAGCCAGTATGGAAGAGACGATAAAACTGCTTAGAAAGCAGAAGCCGGACTGCCTTGTTATGGTGGGCGGAGCGGTGCTGAATCAGGAATACGCAGACAGGATCGGGGCGGATTTTTACGGAAAGGACGCCATGCAGTCGGTCTACTATGCCCAGAAGGTATTCGGCAGAGAATAGATTTGATAAATCCAAATAAGAAATAAACATATTTACATGAAGGAGGAACGTAAGATGATTAGAGGACTGGATACGGAGGTCAAGAGAATCAGGAGGAAGGTATTTAAGGAGGTAGCCGCGTTAGGGTTTAAAGGTTCTCCGGAGACACTGAACAACGATATGGAGGAGATCCCATACCTGCTGGTTAACGAGGAATCCCCCAGATACAGGGAGAATGTTTACCGCGCTAGGTCAGTGGTAAGAGAACGTCTCCGTTTGGCAATGGGTCTTTCCCTGCGGCCGGAGAATAAGCATGTGCATTTGACGGCCGGGGTTGAGGCCAGTAATATTTCCGACAAATATTATGAGCCGCCGCTGATGCAGGTAATCCCTTCGGCCTGTGAAGCCTGCGAAGAAAAGGGATATGAGGTCAGCGATATGTGTAAGGGGTGCCTTGCGCATCCTTGTATGGAGGTCTGCCCGAAGGGCGCGATTTCCTTTGTAAAGGGCAAATCCTATATCGATCAGGAAAAGTGTATCAAGTGCGGCAAATGCAAATCCGCATGTCCGTATGATGCAATCTCCAAGAAGGAACGTCCCTGCCAGTTAGCGTGCGGCGTGGGAGCGATTGACTCGGATAATATGGGAAGGGCGCATATCAATAATGACAAATGCGTCTCCTGCGGTATGTGTATGGTCAACTGTCCTTTTGGGGCGATTTCAGATAAGTCCCAGATCTTCCAGCTTGCCCGGGCGCTGACGGAGGGCGACGAGATCATCGCAGAGCTGGCTCCGGCATATGTGGGGCAGTTCGGGGACAATATTACGCCGAGAAACTTAAAAGCGGCGCTGAAGGAGCTTGGCTTTTCCGAGGTATACGAGGTGGCGCTGGGCGCGGATATCGGTGCCGTTGCAGAAGCACATCATTATGTGAATAAGGTGACCACCGGAGAGCTTCCATTCCTCCTTACCTCCTGCTGTCCGTCGTGGGCGATGCTGGCAAAGATCTATTTCCCGACGCTGGCAGACAAGGTGTCCCAAGAGCTGACGCCGATGGTGGCGACTGCCCGGACTATTAAGAAGGAACACCCCAATGCAAGGGTTGTATTTATCGGGCCCTGCGCGGCGAAGAAGCTGGAGGCCATGAGAAGGACCGTAAGAAGCGACGTGGATTTTGTGGTTACCTATGAGGAGCTGCAGGCGATGTTCGATGCGAAAGATATTGATTTGGAGGAGTACGAGGCAGAATCCTCCTTCCATGACGCAACCGGAGCCGGAAGAGGCTACGCGGTTGCCGGAGGCGTTGCGGAGGCGATTGAGAAATGTGTCAATGAGTATTATCCGGACGTGCCGGTTCACATTGAACATGCGGAGGGGCTTGCAGAGTGTAAGAAGACGCTGATGCTTGCCAAGTCCGGCCGGATGAACGGCTGTCTGATCGAGGGCATGGGATGTCCCGGCGGATGCGTGGCCGGAGCCGGAACCAATATTCCGATCCCGAAGGCGCAGAAGAAGATCAAAGACTTTGTTAAGGCGTCCTCAAGGGCGATTCCGCCGAAGGAGTTAGAGGAAATTGAATTGAAATAGTAACAGTCATAAAGAAAGGCAGCCGCCGGAGCAGTTATTGGGTATCACCGCTTCGGCGGCTGTTTTGCGCGCTTATAGAAACGATTAATAAATGACGGCATATATTGACAAGCTCTATTCGACAAGAATGTCTGCAGGTATTAGAATGAATATGGTTAAAGGACATGGAAAAATGATTCCTATTGGAGATTAGAATGTTGGGAGCAGAGACGCCGAAACCGATTGTGGAAATGCGGCATGTAAAAAAGAGTTTTGGATATATTCAGGCGCTGGAGCATATGGATTTTGCGGCGTATTCCGGCGAGATAACGGCAATCGTGGGAGACAATGGTTCCGGAAAAAGTACGCTGATCAAAATCTTAACCGGATGTATAAAACCGGATGAAGGAGAGATCTGGATCAGGGGCAGATGTTTTTCCTCCCTGACAGTCAGGCAGTCTATGAGGGAGGGAATTACGGCGGTTTATCAGGATCTGGCGCTGGATAACTGCAAGGACTGCGCCGGAAATATCTTTCTTGGCCGGGAACTGATGAAGCATGGATTTTTTCTTGATCATGATAGGATGCGAAAGAAGACCGAAGAGCTTCTTGGCCGCCTGCATATTGCGATTCCGGATATCACCCAGCCGGTGGAGCGGATGTCGGGGGGACAGAGGCAGGCTCTTGCCATCGCAAGGGCTGTCCATGCGGGAGGCAGTATCCTCATTTTTGACGAACCGACTTCCGCTATGGGAGTGAAGGAAACCGCCCGGATCATGAAATTATTCCTAAAGCTTAAGGAGGAAGGGAAGACGATTATCTTAATCAGTCATAATCTTTTTCAGGTATTTGACATCGCAGACCGGATCTGCGTGATTAAAAACGGCAGGTTTGTGGATTCCTTCCAGACGGCGGACAGCTCGCCGCAGAAGCTGCATGAGCTGATTATTGAGAAAGAAGAGGAATTGGGCGATGAAGAAATGGTTTAGCAGATATTCCCAGCAGATCTTTTTGTTCGCCGCTATGATGGCCGTCTGTATGATTTTAACCGCAAAAAGCGAGTATTTTCTGGTATGGAGGAATTTGAGAAATATTCTGGAAGCGAACAGCTACCGGATGATTCTTGCGATTGGCATGACCTTTGTGATCGCGTCGGGAGTTATGGATTTATCGGCAGGAGCGATGGTGTCTATGTGCGGCGTGATTATGGCTGTGACGCTTCATATGGGGGTTGCGGCGCCGGCTGCAGTTATGATTGGAATCCTGTCCGGCATGGCGTTCGGCGCGGTAAACGGGCTTCTGATCCATTATACCGGCATTAATTTTTTCATCCTGACGCTGGCGGCGGGCGGAATGCTCAGGGGAGTTTCCCTGATGATTACGGATGGAAAGCCGATCACAAAGTTCGGGCAGGAATTTATCTATCTGGGGATCGGGAGGATCGGGGAGATACAGTTGTCGGTTATAGCGGCGTTTCTTCTTGTATTGCTGTCCTTTCCGCTGATGTACCATATGAAATGGGGAAGTTATGTGCTGTCCCTTGGAGGAAACAGGGAAGCCCTTGAAAAATCCGGTATCCGGACGGGCTGTTACCGGGTGGGCGTCCATGCGTTCCTTGGAGCGGCGGCTGCGGCGGCAAGGAGAAGGAGCCGGAACCGGAGACGGAAACGGTGAAGGAAGAGGAACCGGAAGGAGAAGAGGCGGAAAGCAAGGTGGACGGTATCCTTGCCGATGTGGAGTCTCAGATGAATCAGGCGCTGGGCGAACTGCCGGAGTCAGGAAAGGGAGAGCGGATCGGAATTCTGATCAGTTCTACCTCCAATGAGTTCTGGGGAACCATGAAGACCCGTTATGAAGAGGCGGCAAAAGAGCTTGGAATCGAAGTAGAGGTGTTTGAAGCTTCGGCAGAGGACGATACGCAGGGCCAGTTGGACGCTCTGAATACCATGATCCCCATGGGATTTGACGCGATTATTTTATCGCCCATTGACGGGACGAATCTGATTCCGGGTATCGTTGCGGCAAACGAAGAGGGGATCCCGGTTATTAATCTGGGTCCCGGCGTGGATATGGAAGCGCTGGCGGACGCCAAGGGACATTTGGACGGAAAGATCACGGTAAATTTTGAAGAGCAGGGAAGCATGGTTGCAAAGGATATGATTTCCCGCATGCCGGAGGGCGGAAAGGTTGCGATCTTAGCAGGATTAGAAGGTGCTGGACAGAGCGTTGGAAGGACAAACGGAGCCGAGAAAGTGTTTGAAGAGACAGAGGGCATCGAACTGGTTGCGACCCAAGCCTGCGACTGGGATACGGAGAAGGCGTATGAGGCAGCCAAGGACATCCTGACGGCAAACGAGGATCTGAAGGGGATCTTTGCCTGCAATGACAATATGGCGTTAGCGGCGGTAAGCGCGCTGGGCGATATGGAAAAGAAGGACGTTATGGTGTACGGCGTGGATTATACTTCTGACGCGAAGGCAGCGATCGAAGAGGGAACCCTGATGGGAAGCATGACCTATTCCAGCACGGTTTACACAAAAGCGGCAGAGGAGATGGCGATGCTGATCGTACAGGGAAAGACCTTTGAGGAACCGGTTTATCTGCCCCTTACCCTTGTTAATCAGGATAACGTCGCAGATTTTGAAGGCTGGAGATAAGCGGTGGAGCATTTAGTAGAGACGGCTCTGTTAACCCACGGATTAAGGTCTGTCACCAATGAAGCGATCCGGCGTGTGTGGACAGACGAAGCAGAGAATCTTGTCTGGATTTCCAAAGGGGAGATCGTTATCGGAACGATGGAGCGCTATCTAAAGTTTCGCACAGAAACGCAGAAGCTGATCCGGATTGACCGTGGGATGCTGGAACAGGCGCTTAAGGAGGGGCTTTCCGGAGCCCTGACGGCCTCCGGTACGATGGCGGTCTGCCTAAGGTATAAAATCCCTCTTGCGGTCACCTGCGGTATGGGCGGAATCGGGGATATCAAGGGAGAAGAGCTATGCCCGGACCTTCCGGCGCTGGCAGAGCTTCCGGTTGCCCTGCTATCGGCGGGGCCGAAGGATATGCTGGACCGGCAGGGCACGATTGACTGGCTTACCGGGCATGGGGTTACGGTTTTTGGGACAGAACGCGGTTATTGTACCGGATATCTCTTTACAGGAGAGAAAGTAAAGCTTCAGGGTGTGTATGAAGGCGGATGCAGGGCGCCGCTTCTGATTCTGAATGAAATTCCGGAGAGCCGGAGGATTCCGGATAGGGAGATCCTTGCGGAAGCTGTGCGCGCTGGGAAAAAGGCGGAACAGACGGGAAGGTATTATCATCCGGCTGTAAACGGAAGGATCGATGAATTGACTGGCGGATATTCGTCAAAGATCCAGCTTGAGGCGCTGTTTTCAAATGTACAGTTTGCAGAGAAGATACGGGCATCATTTTAGGAAGAAGGGACTGGCGGAAATGGAATTTCCGGACAGTTCCTTCTTTTTTGACGGCTGTGTTTCTGACTGTTTTTCAACGGTGGCTTTGAAGCAGTTTTTTCGTTACAGTTCGATGGTTTTTGTCGCGATTTTTTCACGGAACCTGCGATCGTGTTCTACAAACAGCATCGCGGGCTGGTATTCTTCCAGCAGCGCTTCAATCTGCATTCTGGAGAATACGTCGATAAAATTTAAGGGTTCGTCCCAAAGGTACAGGTGCGCGTTTGTAAGAAGGCTTGCGGCGAGCAGCACCTTCTTTTTCTGCCCCTCCGAGTAGTCTTCCAAATGTTTCAGAAACTGAACGCGTTCAAAATCCAACTGCCTAAGGACGGAGCAGAACCGGCTTTGATCCAGCTTCCGGTCCGCGCAGAATGCGGGGATGGAGCCGGTAAGTCCGGAAGTATCCTGGCTGATATAAGAAACGATAAGCCCGGAGGCAGTCTCTAAGAGGCCGCTTTCTATCACGGGAAGGGGAGGGCCCTGCGCGCCTGATTTCTGCAGAAGCATTTGGATCAGTGTGGATTTGCCGCATCCGTTTTTACCGTGAAGGGCGATCCGCTCTCCCTTCTTAAGCTGAAAGGTCAGGCCGGTAAAAAGAGGGGTCTTAGCTCCTGCATAGGAGAGGGAATAATCCCGGAGGGTGATCAGGGTTTCCTTGTGGTGGGAAAGGGGCGCAAGCTTTAAGAGGGAAGTTTCTTCAAGATCGGCCAGAAGCCCTTCCTTTTCTTCGATTTCCCGGCTGATCCGGTTTTTCATCTGCTTTGCCCGGCTCTGCATTTTCTTGGTTTTCGCGCCGATGTAGGCTCTTGTGGCAATGGAGCGGTCATGCCCCTTCACCGGATGAAAGCCGATTTTTGTGCGTTCGTTGTTATCGGCCCACTGGGAGACCTGCGATGCCGCCGCTTTCAGCTTTTTTATTTCTTTTTTATGCTTTTCATTTTCTGCAATGGCAAACTGGTCCTTCCGCCTTTTGTTTTCCTGCCAGCTTGTGAAATTTCCGCTTTGTACCTCGATGGTCTTCCGGTTCAGCACAAGGACATGGTCGATGCAGGCGTCTAAGAGCTCCCGGTCGTGCGACACGAGGATAAACCCTTTCTTGGCGGACAGATAGCGCTTTACCAGCTCTCTAGATTCCTGATCCAGATGATTGGTGGGTTCGTCGATCAGCAGAAAATCGTTTTCTCCCGAAAATAGAACCGCCAGCAGAACCTTGGTGCGCTCACCGGGGCTTAGGGTCCCAAAAGGCCGGTAGAGCACTTCCGGGTCGACGCACAGCTCATGAAGCTCGCAGATGACGCGCCATATTTCGCACTGGCCTTTTATGTCCTCGATAAATTCCGCGGCAGGCAGATTCATCTGCCGTTCGGTAAGTTCATATGGAAAATAATCAACTGCCGCGGGCGTGCGGATGGCGCCCGTATAGGGGAAGCTGCCGGTCAGAAGCTTTAAAAACGTAGTTTTTCCTTTGCCGTTGCGTCCGATAAATCCCAGCTTCCAGTCTGTGTCAATGGAAAAGGATACGTGTTCAAAGATGGGATCGAAGCTTCCTTCATAGGTAAATGTAAGATTGGTTACTTGTATCTGTGCCATTGTGTATTCCTCCCTTCCGGTTCCGTCTGTGAAATAAAAATGGAACCGTCCGCTGCCAAACAGTTCCGTTATATTCCATAACCTCATCAGATAGGGAGACGCAAAGCCTTTCCGGGGCAAAAGAAAACCAGCCGGGAGGGCGAAGGCATCGTCCTATAGTTTTACATGCAAAAAGAGGGGTTATGAGAACATAATCCACTTTTGGCAACATGATAAAACAGTATACGGAAGTTCCGGTATACTGCGACTGCAATTGTCTTCATGTAATCAAAAGCAGATTATCTCCTCATCTTTTCACCCCTCTCCTTAATCTGTGGCTTATACTAGCATATCCGGGATGGGGATGTCAAGAGGTTGCATCCTGTTTCCATCCGCGTCCTCCCGGCAGCGTGTAAATTACAGCCGCCTAAAATAGGGGCATTTGATCCTATGCAAAATTCTTCCATGCCTCGTTGACAAAGGTTGACCTTATATTTATAATTAGAAATAGTGATTTTTAAGGAGGATAATATGCAGAAATACGGAGTTAACGAACTGAGAAGGATGTTCTTAGAATTTTTTGAGAGCAAGGAGCATTTAGCGATGAAAAGTTTTTCGCTGGTGCCCCATAACGATAAGAGCCTGCTGCTGATCAATTCAGGTATGGCGCCCTTGAAGCCTTATTTTACCGGGCAGGAGATTCCGCCGAGAAAGCGGGTGACTACCTGCCAGAAGTGTATCCGTACCGGCGATATTGAGAATGTAGGGAAAACCGCGCGCCACGGCACGTTTTTTGAGATGCTTGGAAATTTTTCTTTCGGCGATTATTTTAAGAAAGAGTCCATTGGCTGGACATGGGAATTTCTGACCGAGGTGGTAGGGCTTGACGCGGACAGGCTGTATCCGTCGATCTATTTGGACGACGACGAGGCGTTTGAGATTTGGAACAAGCAGATCGGGATTCCCGCGGAGCGGATTTTCCGGTTTGGCAAAGAGGATAATTTCTGGGAGCATGGTTCCGGCCCCTGCGGTCCCTGTTCCGAGGTTTATTATGACAGAGGCGAAAGGTACGGCTGCGGAAAGGAAGACTGTACGGTGGGCTGCGACTGCGACCGTTATATGGAGATCTGGAATAATGTATTTACCCAGTTTGATAACGACGGGCATAATAATTATACGGAGCTGGACCAGAAGAATATTGATACAGGCATGGGATTAGAGCGGCTTGCCTGCGTGGTGCAGGATGTGGAATCCATGTTTGATATCGATACGCTGTTTGCCCTTAGAGAGCATGTCTGCAAAATGGCGGGAGCCGAATACGGCAAAGACTATGATACGGATGTTTCTATCCGTGTGATTACCGATCATATCCGGTCTGTGACATTTATGATTTCCGACGGGATCCTTCCGTCTAACAGCGGCCGGGGTTACGTGCTCAGAAGATTGCTTAGAAGAGCATGCCGCCACGGAAGGCTTCTAGGAATTAAGGGAGAATTTCTCGTAGAACTTGCTCAGACAGTCATTGCCGGTTCAAAAGACGGATATCCGGAGCTGGAGGAGAAAAAGGACTTTATCTTTAAGGTGATCACGAAAGAGGAAGAACAGTTTAATAAGACCATTGACCAAGGGCTTTCGATTCTGGAAGGAATAGAAGCGGAGATGGAGAAGAAGAAGGAGACGGTGCTGTCTGGAGCGGAGGCGTTCCGCCTGTACGATACTTACGGGTTCCCGGTAGATTTGACCAGAGAGATTCTGGAGGAAAAGGGTCTTGGAATGGACGAGGAAGGTTTTGAACAGGCAATGAAGGCCCAGCGGGAAACTGCCAAGGGCACGTTTGGCGAGCACAATTATATGGGTGCGGACGTGACGGTTTACGAATCCATCGACCCTTCGGTTACAACGGAATTTGTGGGATACGATACGCTGACGGTCAAGTCGGAGGTTACCGTGCTTACCACGGAAGATGAGATTGCAGATGCGCTGTCTGACGGAGAGAAAGGAACGATATTTGTAAAGGAAAGCCCCTTCTATGCCGCGAGCGGCGGACAGGAGGCGGATACCGGCATAATCCGCACAGCGGACTTTGAGTTTCAGGTAGAGGATGTGAAGAAGCTTCTGGGAGGAAAGTATGCCCATATCGGACATGTCACGAGAGGCATGGTAAAGATCGGCGATCAGGTTACCTTAGAGGCTGACCGGGGAAAGAGGGCTCTGTCGGCTAGAAACCACAGCGCTACGCATCTTCTGCAGAAGGCGCTGAAGGAAGTACTTGGCAATCATGTAGAACAGGCGGGCTCTTCGGTTAATGAGAACCGGCTCAGATTTGACTTTACACACTTTTCTTCCCTTACGGAAGATGAGATCCGGAAGGTGGAAGAGATTGTAAATGAACGGATTCAGGAGCATCTTCCGGTAAAGGCTGAGAACATGCCGATAGAGGAGGCAAGAAAAACCGGGGCTGCCGCGTTATTCGGCGAAAAATACGGCGATATTGTGCGTGTAGTCAGCATGGGAGAGTTTTCAAAGGAATTTTGCGGCGGAACCCATGTGGAGAATACCGGCGTAATCAACGCGTTTAAGATTATTTCTGAGACCGGAGTGGCTGCGGGAGTGCGCAGAATCGAGGCTCTGACCTCTAAGGGGCTCTTGGATTATTATGAAGAGACGGAACATAAACTGATAGAAGCGGCAAAATTATTGAAAACAACGCCGGATATGCTTATGGATAAACTAAGCCATCTTCTTGCGGACCATAAGGCGTTGAAGAATGAGCTTGAGAGCACAAAGAGCAAGATGGCGCAGAGCGCGGCGGGCGATGTGATGAACCAAGTGACAGAAGTATGCGGAGTGAAGCTGCTTGCCGCCAAGGTGGATGGCGTTGATATGAATAAACTCCGCGAGCTTGGAGACAGCTTAAGGGAGAAACTGGGAGACGGCGTGATTGTTCTCGCGTCGGCGGTAAACGGCAAGGTAAACTTGATTGCAATGGTATCTGACGGAGCGATGAAAAAGGGCGCCCATGCAGGCAGCCTGATCAAGGGGATTGCCGCGCTTGTAGGCGGAGGCGGCGGAGGCCGTCCGAATATGGCGCAGGCAGGAGGAAAGAATCCGGCGGGGATTGAGGATGCATTAGCGAAGGCAAAAGAGGTGCTTGAGGGCCAGATTTCTTAGCGGCAGTATGCCGTACAGGAGGTAGCTATGGCAAAGGGACAGGTAAAAAGACAGGCTCAGCCAGAGAATATGATATTTGCCTTGGATATCGGAACACGGAGCATCATCGGCATGGTGGGATGCGTGGAGGAAGACAAGGTAAAGATTATTGCCATTGAAAAGGAAGATCATACGGAACGGGCGATGATAGACGGCCAGATCGAAAATATTGATAAGGTGGCAATGCTTGCAAAGCGTGTGAAGAAGCGGTTAGAGAGCAGGCTCAAAGTCAAGCTGAATCAGGTATGCGTTGCGGCGGCGGGGCGTGCCTTAAGGACCAAACGGGCGGACTTTGAACTGGAGCTTCCACGTTCCCAGGTGATTGATGACGAGGTGATCAGCCGTCTAGAGGCCGGCGCGATCAGCAAAGCGGAGAAAGCTTTCGATGCGGAAACGGAAGCGGAGAACGATTCCCGTAATTTCTATCTGGTTGGATATACGGTCTGCGAGTACTATCTGGATAAATACCTGATGTCCAGTTTAAAGGATCACCGGGGAAGAAGGATCAAGGTGGATTTGATCGCGACGTTTCTTCCCAGCGAGGTGATTGAAAGCCTTTATACGACTATGCGCAAAGTAGACTTGGAAATTGCGAGCATGACGTTAGAGCCGATTGCGGCGATTAACGCCGCGATTCCTGAGAATCTGAGACTTTTGAATTTGGTTATGGTGGATATTGGCGCCGGGACCTCCGATATTGCCGCATGTACCGGCGGAAGCGTGACGGGATATACAATGGCGACTGTAGCGGGCGATGAAGTTACCGAGATGATTATGAGGGAATATTTGGTAGACTTTGGAACTGCAGAACAGATGAAAGCGCAGCTTGAGATCCGGAAAGAGATTTTATACACAGATATCCTTGGATTGGAGCATAAAGTTTCCAAGGAGGATATTCTGGAACATATTCAGGGAGCGTTAGAGCTTTTGAGTAAAGAGATTGCAGAGAAGGTACTTGAGGTAAATGGAGGCGCGCCGTCCGCGGTGTTTTTGGCGGGAGGCGGAAGCAAACTGGCAGGCTTAAAGGAAGGTCTGACAGCGGCGCTTAAGATGGATGAGAAAAGGGTCGCAATTGCGGGAAATAACTTCCGGGCAAATGCATATTCGGACGAATACGATTTGAATAATCCAGAGTATGCCACGCCTCTTGGGATTGTAGTTTCTTCTGGACTGAATATGATTAATGACAGTTTCCGGGTGAAGATGAATGGAAAATCGGCAAAGCTGTTCCGCAGCGGAAGTTTTACGGTATTAAACCTTCTGATGATGAACGGCTATAGCTTTCAGGATATACTGGGGCGGCCCGGCAGAGATCTGGTAGTGACATTGAATGGAAAGCGGAAGGTTTTCTATGGAGTGCCCGCGCAGCCGGCAGTACTTCTTGTTAACGGCAGAGAGGGAAAACTTTCAGAAATCATTAACGCTGGAGATTGTATTGATTTTACTCCGGCAGTACATGGTATTCCGGCGAGGGCCTTCCTGGGAGATATTGAGGGCGCTCTGGAATGTCAGGATATTACCTTGAACGGAGAGCATTGTTCTTTAGAGACGCTTCTAAAAGGCGGAGATAAGATTGTAATGAAGCTTTCAGAGGCGCAGATTGCTGAAATGGAGGCCGCTGCGAAAGAAGAAGCGGAAAAGGATCATCCTACCCCGGAGGAAAAGGCGTATGACGGTGAGTTCGAAGAGATTCAGAAAGAAGAAGCTTGGAAACAGGGAGAGCTGGATTTTGGAGATACATCCGAAGAAAAGCAAATTCCAGATAGAGTAGAGGAAGTTGGAGAAGAAGAGCATACGGCAGAGGAAGGCATTCAGCCATTGGAGCCGGAGGAGGTGTCACAGGAGCTGGAGGTTTCTGGAAAAGAGCCCGCAGCGCTGGCTGGAGAGATACTTTTTCATCTGAACGGCGCGCCTTTACGTCTGCCGGCCAAAGAAGATGGAAGTCCTTATTATTTGATGGATATGATCCAGTATTCGGGAATCGATCTGAAAAATCCGAAGGGAAGAATTGAATTAACGGTAAATGGAATTTCCGGCTTGTTTCAGCAGGAGCTGAAAGAGGGAGATAATATTAGTATTCAGGAAGAATAATATGTGAAAGAGAGGATTGTGCGAATGAAGCAGTTTTTTGGAATGAGCCGCCAGGGAGATTTAAAAGAAGCGGTTCGGGGATTAAGCAGACCAGAGCTGATTATGATGTTTACAAACGATAAACAGTTTGAATCCCATGTGAGTGAATTAGAGCGTATTTTTCCAGAAGTTCCAAGCATCGGATGCATTGGAATGAGTTATGATACAAAAGTGGTGGAAAAGGGCGTCGGAATTATTGCGTTTTATGACGGAGTCAGCGCGGCTGCCAATGTCCTAGAGCAGGTATCGGTGATGCCCGTAAAGTATATTGAGCGTTTGGAGAAGGATCTGAAACGCATTGACGGCTCGCAAAATGATACGGTTTGTATTGACTTGTGTACCGGGAACGATGCCTGTGTACTTACTACAATTTATTCTGTTTTAAAGGGCAAAAGAATTTCCCTGGTAGGGGGGACTGGAGATGCCGGCAAGGTATCTGCAAATGGCAGGATTTATGAAGATGCAGTTGTCTATGCTCTGGTAAGGAACCGAAAAGGCAGGGTGAAAGCATATAAAGAGAATATCTATCATCAGATGAAGGATTATCGTTTCATTGCTTCCCAGACAGATAAAGCGAATTATGTAATTGGAGCCTTAAACGGCCGTCCGGCGAAACAGGTGTATCAGGATATTTTACATATTTCAGAACAGGATATTACAACACAGACATTTAAGAATCCATTCGGCAAGCTTAACGGGGATGATATCTGCATCGTTTCGATTAAAGAAGTGAAGGGGAATGCTCTCACATGTTTCAGGCAGGTTAATGACTCAGACGTGTTGGTTCTTTTGGAACTGGGTAATTACAAGGAGATTGTTCACAACACCATTCGTCAGATACAGCAGGATTTCCGGCAGGTTTCGGCAGTGTTTTCCGTAAATTGCCTGTTTCGGTATCTGTTGTTTAATCAGAACCATTATTTTCAGGAATATCTGAATGATATGAGCCGGCTCGGTTCTCATGCGGGCTTCGTAGGATATGGGGAGCATTACAATAACCGGTTTGTCAATCAGTCTATGACCTGTGTAGTATTTGAGTAGAGAGGGGATTTGCAATGTTTTGGAATAAAAATAAGCAGGATACGAAAAGAACATCTGAGAGCGCTGACAGCTTCTACCCTGTGCTGCATGTGATAGACAGTCTGAAAGATTATCATGCGGAACTGGTACAGAAAGAGGTTGATTCTCTAAGGGAATTGAGTAATATAAGAAACTCGTTTGGAAATATACTTATAGAAGCCGAGAACTTTCAGGAGAAGCTTCAGGAGTTTGATCAGAATTTTTCTAATATTGAGCAGGTGTCAGGAGAATTTGCTTCCGTTAAAGAAACGATTTCACATTCAGTTGCACAGGCGCAGAACGGAATAGAGGAGTTGAAAACCAGTTCCATGCAGGTAGAAACTTATTTTGCCGAGATGGAAAGTACGTTTGAAAATCTGCAGCAGGCAGTAGAGAAAATAAAGCTGTGTACCAGCAGTATCGTATCGATTGCCGAACAGACCAATATTCTTGCGCTGAATGCTTCGATTGAGGCGGCCCGGGCGGGAGAGCAGGGAAAAGGCTTTGCAGTAGTGGCCGTAGAGGTGAAAAAGCTTGCGGACGAGATTAAGAATCTGACTGGGGAGGTGGATTCCGGCCTACACGAGGTGGAACGGGGAACCGAGGAGCTGAACGGCAGTATCACGACATCCCAGCAGGCTTTGGGAAGAAGCCTTGATAAGGTAAATGAAACATATGATATGTTTGATGAGATTATTCAATCGGCAGAGGGCGCGACAACTGTGCGTACCGAGATTTCCAATGTAATCGGCGAGTCAAAAACAGCCCTGCAGATGTTGTGCGGATTTTTTGGACAGCTCAGAAACAGGTATCAGGAGGTAGAGAATCATATAAACATGGCGGCAAATCTAGGAACCACGAAAAGCGCTATGTTTGAAGACGTTGACAATATGATGTCTCAGATTCCGCCGATTATCAAAGAAAATACATCCAAATAAATGAATGTGCCGGCAGTCTGATGAGCATCCTTCAGGCTGCCGGCTTCATAATATCTGCAGGATAGAGCCATGGCGGATGGTTGTGTATATTAATTCAATACATAGATCATTTCATGCCATTGCTCACCGCCCCATGAAGAATCAGCGATCCCTCTATCGGTAAAGCCCATCTTTTCATACATCTCTATTTTGGATGGAAGACAGGTCAGCAGGACAAGCCGTCTCTTATGGGCGCCCTGTATGCAGAGATAGCGGCGCATCAGTTCTCTGGCAAGGCCCTGTCCGCGGTATTCGGGGAGCACGTCCAGCCCTAAGAGCATGATGTTGCCGCCTTCCGAGTTATGCAGGCTCTCGTCTGAGAAGAATTCATCGCGGAAGGAGGATTCGTCTGTAGCAAGTCCGTTTAAGAAGCCGGCTATTTTATTTGTTTTTTTATCAACTGCAGTCAAAAAAAATTCCGGCGCTTTGATAACGCGCTTCAGCATCATTTCTCTCGAACAGGCTTCATTTGGAGGGAAGCAGATGCGTTCAATCTCGGCGGCCTGCCCGGCCTCATCCTGCCGGATGTTTCGGAATAAATAATTTTCGTTTATGATGTCTTTTTCCATAATAACAACTCCTTAAGAATCACGTAGGAACTATTTTCTTGCTTAATAAAAAATGGAGCATCTTTCTGACACTCCATCCTTAATTATTGCACAAATTAGTTATACTTACGTTTTCTAGCTGCTTCAGATTTCTTTTTACGTCTTACGCTTGGCTTTTCGTAATGCTCTCTTTTACGAATCTCCTGCTGGATTCCAGCCTTTGCGCAGCTTCTTTTGAATCTGCGTAAAGCACTATCTAACGTCTCGTTTTCTTTAACGATTACATTTGACATAGTCTCACACCTAACCTCCCCTCCAGCCCTATATTGTGCATCATATGACTGTTCGGGTATATTTTTTGCACTACCTAGAATTATAGCACATATTTCGATTACGTCAATATATTTCTGGATTTTTCTGCTAAAACGTTACTGTTTGCTCCCTTCACAGCAACTTTCGCAAATCCATCTAAAGTTCGCTTCGCGAATGGGATTTGCTCACGTTTAATGGAATCTTAACATTTTCTTAGGGATTCCCTAGTAATCTTTATGAAATATCTGTTAAAATGTGAGTGTGAGGAGGAATAGCAATATGTCGGATAAGATACTGATTGTTGATGATGAGAAGGAGATTGCGGATCTGGTAGCGCTCTACCTTGAGAATGAGAATTTTACAGTATTTAAGTTTTATACGGCGCAGGAGGCTCTTAAATGTATTGCGGACGAGACGCTGGATTTGGCGGTTCTGGATGTAATGCTTCCCGGCATGAGCGGGTTTCAAATATGCAAGATCATACGGGAACAGCATCATTACCCGGTGATCATGCTGACGGCGAAGGGAGAAGAAGTGGATAAGATCACCGGGCTGACGCTGGGAGCGGACGACTATATTACCAAGCCGTTTCTTCCGCTGGAGCTGGTAGCGAGGGTAAAGGCGCAGCTTCGCAGATATAAACGGTATAATACAGGGAGAGAGTCAGACGAGGATGTGATTACTCATTCCGGCCTTGTGCTGAATGTAAAAACGCATGAATGCATGCTAAATGAAAAACCGCTGTCGCTGACTCCGACGGAGTTCTCGATACTGCGTATTTTATGCCGGCAGAAGGGAAATGTGGTCAGCGCCGAGGAACTCTTTCATCAGATATGGGGCGATGAGTATTACAGTAAGAGTAATAATACCATTACGGTCCATATCCGTCATTTGCGGGAGAAGATGGGGGATTCCTTTGAAGACCCGAAATATATTAAGACAGTCTGGGGGTGCGGATATAAAATTGAAAGATAAGATGCCAAAGGCGAAGGTGGTTGCGGAGGCTGTTTTTGTGAGCGTGGTATTTGGCTTAGCGCTTTTTTACCTGATGGATACGCTGTGGAACGGCGTTTTTGTGGATTGGTTTACCCGGAATTACATGGTTACCTATATGGAATATTCGGAGGAGTTTGGGGGAGAGGTACCTGTAACGAAGCCGGATTGGGGAAGCATTAAAGTACTGATTTTGCGTCTTATACTTATGGCGGCGGTCGGCTTTCCGGTGATTGTGGCGGCGGCTGCCGGTATTTACGCAAAAATAAGGGAGAAAGAGACGATTAAAGATGCCGGCAGGATGTTTCAGGAGTACATGAATGGGGACAAAGAGGCTTCGGAGGTGTTCCCGGAAGGATACGCCGAGGCTGCGGCCCAGATGACGGAGATGAAAGCAGCTATGAAGCGCCACGAGCAGATTATCCGAGATGAAGCAGCCCGCAAGAATGACCTGATTGCGTATTTAGCGCATGATTTGAAAACGCCCCTGACTTCCGTTATCGGATATTTAAGCCTTTTGGATGAAGCTCCTGATATGCCGGAAAAGCAGAAGGAGAAATATGTGGGAATCGCGCTGGATAAGGCTGTTAGGCTGGAGAAACTGATCAATGAATTTTTTGAAATTACCCGGTATAACTTACAGCAGATGGAACTGGAAGAAGAATGCATCGATCTTTATTATATGCTGCTCCAGATGGCAGATGAATTTTATCCGCTGCTTAAGCCCCATGGAAATCGTATCAGCCTATGTGTGGATGAGGATCTGACAATTTACGGGGATTCAGAGAAGCTTGCCAGGGTATTCAATAATATTTTGAAAAATGCCATTGCATACAGCTATCCGGATACAGCTATTGAGATATGGACCAAAAAAGCGGCGGGCGAGGTTCAGATTTATTTCAGAAATAAAGGCAGGACAATCCCAGCGCAGAAGCTGGAAACTATCTTTGAAAAATTTTTCCGTTTGGATGAGTCGCGGGGGACTCATACCGGGGGCGCAGGGCTTGGTCTTGCCATTGCAAAGGAGATTGTACACCTGCACGGCGGTAAGATAAGAGCTGCAAGCGAGAAAGAACTGACAACTTTCTGCGTAACCCTGCCGGTATAACATTCATACAAGCTCAATATTCTATTAACCTTTTCTTAGGATTTAAACAACAGAACATTAAAGTATGGGAGACCTTTGTTCAGTAAAATTAATACAGGACAGAGGTCTTATTATTATGCAAATATTTCTACCTGTGCGGTCTGGGTCTGTCTAGTGGAAATTGCTAAAACATAGAAGAGATGGAGAAATGTTCTGGGAAAAGGATGGTGTATCAGATGGGAAAAAATGTAGACGGAAGAATTAGAAGCCGCAGAAGACGCGCGCGAAGAAGGAGAAGAAGGAATTATCAAAGAAGGATGCTGTTTTTGACTGCGATGGCGGTGCTTTTGGCGTTTTTTGGAGAAAAAGTATGGTCAGCTTCAGAAAATATGAGACAGAGAACATGGCCGGAACTGGAGAGCGCGCAAGATATAGACAGAGGAAGGGGCGCTTTGAGAAACCTTAACAGCCCGAACGCGGTGTTGATGGATGCTGAAACCGGAGATATTCTGGAAGGATATCATTCCGGAAAGAGAATTTATCCTGCTTCGCTTACTAAGATTATGACGGCTGTACTTGCAGTAGAATACACAGAAGATATGGAGGAGGTAATTACTCTTCCGTCCGGCTTTTTTCAGAAGTTGTATGGGGAAAATGCTTCCATGGCAGGCTTTGAGCCGGGGGAACAGGTACGCTTAAAGGATCTCTTGTATGGAATCCTGCTTCCATCCGGGGCGGAGTGCTGTCTGGCATTTGCAGAACGGATTGCAGGCTCGGAGGAGGAATTTGTCTCGTTGATGAATGAAAAAGCGAAAGAACTGGGAATGAAGGATACACGGTTCTGTAATTCTACGGGGCTGCATGAGGAAGGCCATTATTCTACGGCGGAGGATATTGCGGTTCTTTTGCAGTATGCGCTAAAAAATGATAGGTTCCGGGAAGCGTTTACCAGTGAAAGCTATCATACGATGTCCTCGGAGACGCATCCGGAGGGCTTTACCTTTACCAGCAGTATGTTCCGGCATTTGGACGGGACGGAAATATCGGATGGGAAGATTCTTGGAGGAAAGACGGGATATACGCCGGAGGCGGGACTGTGCCTTGCAAGTTTAGCCGTGGTGTCAGAAAAGGAATATATATTGGTAACGGCGGGGGCTGAAGGAAATCACGAGACAGAGCCATACCATGTTATGGATGCGGTAAACGTATATAACCGTCTGTAACCACACCCTTTCACTTTGTTCCAGCAGCCTTTGTAAATCCATTTCTGCTTTTTTTGTGCGGGGATTTATGGTAAGATAAATGGGAAAACATGCTGTTTTCAGATTGAAATACACAACAGAGATAAGAGGAGATAACATGCTTGGAAATACAAAAGGGAAAAGACTGGATAAATATGTGGAAGATTATGTGGTTTTTGATTTGGAAACCACGGGAATCAGCGTCATAAGGGATAGGGTGGTTGAAATTTCCGCCGTGAAAGTTTTAAAGGGCAGGATCGTAGATCAGTTTTCTACACTGGTAAATCCGGAGATGAAAATACCCTTCCGCGCATCCGAAGTCAATCATATTACGGATGATATGGTAAAGAATGCGCCGGTATTTGAACGGGCGCTGGATGACTTTAACACGTTCGCCGGCGGCATGGTGCTGACGGGGCATAACATACATACGTTTGATATGAAGTTTATCCAGAGGGACGCCAAGGCGTATTGGGGCAAGGTATTTATGAATGATTATATTGATACGCTGATGCTGGCTAGGCAGCGCCTGCCGCAGCTTACGAATTATAAGCTTACGGATTTGGCCGGGCATTACAGCATTTCGGCCGAGGGAGCGCACCGGGCCCTTGCGGATTGTGTGATGAACCAGCGGGTATTTGAAAAATTGGGGCAAGAACTTAAGTTTCCGGCTGCCGGGACTGGGGGAAAGAAGTGTCCGAAGTGCGGCCTGCTTATGAAAAAGAGGAACGGCAGGTTTGGTGAATTCTGGGGATGCAGTGGTTACCCGGACTGCAGGTATACGGAGAATCTGTGACGGAACGGGCGGTAAGCCCTTTTTCGTGCAATTTAGAGGGTGTCAAAGACTTTTGACACCGCAGAATACAGGGATGTCAAAGACATTTGATTGACGGAATCCATAGGTTTGGTTAGGATAGAGCGCAAAGGAGACGGATAAAGATGGAGTTAGGCAGGCAGATTAAAAAATACCGGGGTGAACTTGGACTCTCGCAGGAGATGCTGGCGGAAAAGATCTATGTTTCCAGACAGACGGTATCGAACTGGGAAAATGATAAAAACTATCCGGATATCAATAGTCTGCTCCGCTTAAGCGAAGTCTTTGAAGTTTCCATTGATATTTTGATAAAAGGAGATGTGGAGAAGATGAAAGAAGAAATCAGACAGCAGGACAGACAGCAGTTTGAAATGGACAGTTATATTTTTTCAGCGCTAATGCTGGCTGTGCTCCTGACGCCGGTTCCGCTTTTGCACTATCTGGACAATCTTGGGATTGTCCTATGGGCGGCGCTTTTGGGCGTTACGGTTTATTTTGCGTCTAGGGTGGAGAAGATGAAGAAAGCTTTCGATATCCAGACCTACAAGGAAATTGTGTCTTTCATGGGAGGAGAAGGATTGGATGAGATTGCAAAAGCAAAGGAGGAGGGAAAGCGTCCCTACCAGAAAATATTGAGCGCGGCGGCAGCGGCTCTCATTGCTTTAGCTGTTTCAGTCCTGATGCTCTGGATTTTTAAAGTGTAGTTTTGCAGCCCGTATTTTAGATGGAAAGAGGATTTGAATTATGACAGGAAAACAAGTTACAGAAGATTGCACGAAAAAAGAAGTAACGAAGCATAAAAATATAAAAGTATTCCAAATGGTAACGCTGACAGTCTTGGCTTTTATGTGGGCTGGGTATTTTTATGCATTATACCGCGGAAACGATAGGAATATGTCCCAGTATTCCACGCTGATACTGGCCCTTACTTTGTTAAATTCTGATCTTTTGTTTGCAGGCAAAAAATCAGAACATAGGGCCGTGAATCTGTTAGGAGGGATCAATGCCGTATTAATTTGTGTGTGCGCGGCAATTACGATTATTCAGGTAGTGGTGAAGTAAAATGGACGCACTCTTGGCTGAATTTACACATTCTTACGGACTTTGCAGCAAGTGCAAAGTCCTAGACTGGACTGTTACGGTATTTTCAGTATATTGCGAAAAATATATTGACAAAAGTAGGGATCCATGATAAATTGTATATAATTTAAACGATTAACTGATGATTGAAATGTGGTGTCAAGATGAAAATGACAATTAAAGATATTGCCAGCAGGGCAGGGGTTTCTACGGCGACGGTATCGAATGTGTTGACGAAGAAGAAGTTTGTCAGTCCCGAACTGAGCCAGAGAGTGATGGACGTGATCAAAGAGACGAATTACAGCCCGAATACATATGCCCGGAGCCTAAAGATCAATAAGTCGTACCGGATCGGAGTCCATGTGCCGGATATTACGAACCCGTTCTTTAGCGAGATCGTGAAGTATATCCACGAAGCGGCGAACCGGGGCGGCTATCAGATCGAGCTGTGTATTTCCAATGACGACGCCGGGGAAGAGAAGAGGCTGTTGGATAATTTCCTAGTAAACGGCGTGGACGGAGTGATCAATATCGCGCCGAAGATGCGGCAGGAAGCTCTGAACGGGTACAAAGGAATGCCCATGGTAATCGTGGACAGGCCGGCCTTTCCGGCGAATGATAATATGGCGTTTGTCTATGCGGATAACTTTTTAGGGGCGGAGGCGGTAGCGGACTATTTTGTAAAGAAGAAGTACCGGAAGTTTTTATGCTTTATGGGCTCCATAGACGAGATCCCCAATGCGAGGAAGCGGCTGGACGGTTTTGTTTCCGGGCTTAAGCGGGGGGGCTTCGGGGAGGAGGACTGCCGGATTTATCTCGGCGATTTTTCCTTTGATTCCGGATATGCGCTGATGGAGAGATTCTTAGATACAGATTGGGAAAGCGGCGGTCGGTACGGGGCGTTCGTGGGAAGCGATATCATGGCATGGGGGGCGATCGAGGCGTTAAAGACCCATAAGTTTAAGGTTCCCCGGGACATTGGGATCATCGGGTATGATAATATTTATTTTTCCAATTTTATTTTTCCGAAGCTGACGACGGTGGAGAACCCTACGAAGGAGCTGGGGATGCATGCGATCCGCCTGATTTTAGAAGCGGTGGGGGAGAATAAGCGGTTAGCGGGGATTTCTAAAGTGCTGCAGGCTTCTCTTGTGATTAGGAGCAGTTGTTAGCATTTGGACCGGCTGTTAGCGGCGGAGTGCGATGTGGTATATTAAACGGGACAAATACAAGGTTCCGTTTAATTTGACACATAGAGTTAATCGATTAACAACAAAATACAAAGGAGGCAATGCAATGAAAAAAGGCGGGATTTACAACGCGGAGCTTGCAAAGGCAGTAGGAAAGATGGGACATGGGGACAAGATCCTGATCGGGGATGTTGGATGCCCGTTTCCAAGGCATGATATGACCACATGCATCGACTTGGCTGTTTCAGATGGGATTCCGAAGGTGACGGACGTTATGAAGGCAGTTCTTGAGGAACTGGTGGTGGAGAGCTACACGGTTTCACAGGAGACGAAGGATATCAGCCCCGAAAAGTATGAAGAATTTAGAAATATTCTGGATAAGGAAACAAATAAGGGGAACGCTTTAATCGAAAAGACGATCCCACATCCGGAAATGAAGGACCTGTGGCTGAACGGCGCGCTTAAGGGCGAGGAGGTAAAGGTTTTTGTCAGGACCGGGGAGAGATGTCCGTACTGCTATATCATTTTAGAGGCGGGCGTTGATTTCTAGGAGGGCGCATATGGGCAGACTGGACAAAATATTTAAACAGGAAAAGCCGGTAATCGGGATGGTACACTTACGTCCCCTGCCGGGTTCGCCTCTGTACGACCCGGCGGAGATGGGGATGGATAAGATTATCCGGACGGCGGTGGAAGAGGCGAAGATTTTAGAAGCCTCGGGCGTTGACGGCGTGCAGGTGGAGAATATGTGGGACATTCCCTATCTTCCGGGCAGGCAGATCGGCCCGGAAACGGTGGCGGCTTTGGCGCTTGGGGTCTACGAGGTGCGAAAGCACGTATCCATACCCGTGGGCGCAGAGTGCCATATGAACGGGGCCTGTCAGGCGCTTGCCTGCGCGGCGGCAGCGGGAGCGCAGTGGATCCGGGTATTTGAATACTGCAACGCGTTCATTTCCCAATCCGGCTATATTGAGGCGGCGGGCGGAGACATCGCTAGAAAAAGAAGCCAGTGGAAGGCGGAGCAGATTGCATTTTTGTGCGATGTAAACGTAAAGCATGGAAGCCATTTTATCATCCATGACAGAAGCGTGGCGGAGCAGGCCATGGACATTGAGGCGCAGGACGGGGACGCGGTAATCGTTACGGGCTTTGATACCGGGATGCCCCCTACGGCGGAAGCCGTAACGGCATGTAAGCAGAAGACAAGCCTGCCGATCCTTTTGGGGAGCGGCCTTAATTTGGAAAATGCGGCGGAACTTCTTGCCTGCGCGGACGGCACCATCGTCGGAAGTTATTTTAAAGAGGAAGGAAACTGGAAGAATCCTGTGGACGAGGGACGCGCTGCGGCTTTCATGAAGGAAGTGAGGAAGCTCCGGGAAAGGAAGGCATGATGGGAAAGAAGATTTTATGTATGGGAAGCGTTAACATTGACCTTGTGATGTACATGGAACGCATGCCGCGGCCCGGCGAGACGGTTGTGACCGATAATTTCGCCACATTTCCGGGCGGGAAAGGCGGCAATCAGGCGGCAGCGGCAGCGGCCTTAGGCGGCGAGACGGCGTTTTTTACCAAGCTTGGGGACGATGGGTTCAGCAGGGAATTAACCGACGCGCTAAAAGGAAGAAATGTGGATATGAGCCATGTCATCTATCTTCCGGGGGAAACCGCAGGCGTTGCCATGATCCGCGTGGACGCCGACGGGCAGAATGCGATTTCCTTTACAAGCGGCGCCAACGGAAAGCTGACACCGGAGGATATTAGAGAGCATCAGGAATTGTTCGGCGAATTTGATATTTTGCTGATTACGATGGAGATTCCGGCAGATACTGTCTATGAGGCGATTCGGACAGCCAAGGCAAAGGGCCTTACGGTGATCTTAGATCCTGCTCCGGCGCCGGAGGGAGGGATTCCCTCTGAGATTGCAAAAATGGTGGATTTTGTAAAACCTAACGAGACCGAGGCGGAAGGTCTTACCGGAATCCGGGTGGAAACCATGGACGACGCGGGGGACTGTATGAAGGCGTTAAGAAAGGCGGGCTTTGGGAAGCCGATTATCACGCTGGGCGAAAAGGGAGCCCTTTTCTGGGACGGAGAAGCGGCTTGCGCGGTGGAAGGCATGCAGGTGGAATCCGTGGATTCTACCGCGGCCGGGGATATTTTCCTAGGGGCCTTCGCGGCGTCTTTTTCACAGGGAAAATCCCTTTCTGACTGTCTGGAATTTGCAAAGACGGCGGCGGCACTGAGCACCACGAGGAAAGGAGCGCAGTCCTCCATACCGGCCGCGGAGGAGGTCTGTAAGTACCTATAGATAAGGAGGCGCCCTATGAATAGCGAGACAATACTGAGCCTGCAGAACATTGACAAAAATTTCGGCGGCATCCGCGCCCTGCAGGGGGTGGACTTTACGCTGGAAAAGGGAGAGGTCCATGCCCTGCTGGGCGAAAACGGCGCGGGAAAATCAACGCTGATCAAGATCCTGACCGGCGTACACAAGGCGGACGGCGGACGGATCCTGCTGCACGGAGAAGAAATTACGGTCCATGATCCGATCGACGCGCGGAAAAAAGGGATCGCAGCGATCTATCAGGAATTAAGCCTGATCGAGTCTTTGACGGTGGCGGAGAATATTTTCCTTGGAAACGAACCGGTAAAGACGCCCCTTGGCATCTGCGACCGGGAGAAGCTGTACCGGGAGAGCGACCGGTATCTGGAAAACTTCCATATTGCCATTGATTCCAGAAAAAAGATCTCAGAGCTTGGGATGGGGCAGAAGCGGATTGTTGAGATTGTGAAGGCCCTTGCCATCCATGCGGAGATATTGCTGCTGGACGAGCCTACCACGGGAATGAGCAAGGCCGAGATCGACATTTTGTTCCAGATTATGGAGACGCTGAAAGAAAAGAAGGTTACCATGATTTATATTTCCCATTATCTGGACGAGGTATTCCGGGTCTGCGACAGGGCGACGGTTTTTCGGGACGGGAAACATGTGGCGGTGTACAAGGTATCTGAGACCGATATGGACACGCTGATCAAGGCGATGATCGGCAAAGAGATCCGGGCAAAGGATGGGAATGTCCGTAAGGGTGTAAACTATGGAGGGACGCTTCTAGAGCTTGAGGAGTACCAGACGGACCAGATGAAGGAGCCGGTGTCTTTAGCAGTACGTGAAGGAGAAATCCTCGGTGTTACCGGGATCGTGGGTGCCGGAAAGAGCGAGCTGGCGCACGGGATCTTTGGCAATGGGAGAAGGATAAGCGGCCGGATCTGTTATAGGAAGGAGCCGGTCGTACTCCGGACGCCGGCCGATACAAAAAGGTGCAGGATGGCGTTCGTTCCGGAGGATCGGAAGTCGCAGGGACTGTTTCTGGAAGACTCTGTGGCGGATAATATGGTCTTGGTGAGCATAGAAAAGATCCGGACTGCCCTTCACACGGTCAGCCGGAGGAAGAAGAGGGCGGCGGCTGACGAGATGGGGAAGAAGTTAAAGCTCCAGCCGCTAAAAACAGAACTTCCGGCAAAAAACCTTTCCGGAGGGAACCAGCAGAAGGTTGTAATCGGAAAATGGCTGTCGATGGAACCGGAAATTATTCTGATGGACGAACCTACAAGAGGAATCGACGTAGGAGCAAAATCAGAGATTTATCAACTGATAAAGGATTTGGCGGCGGACAAGAAGGGGCTGGTTATTTTCTCGTCGGAGTTTGAGGAACTGATCAGTCTCTGCGACAGGATCCTTGTTTTGTACAAAGGGAAAATTACAGGAGAAGTGCCGGCAGAAGACGCGACAAACGAGAAACTGCTTTCTCTTGCATTAGGAGGGACGATGGATGGAAAAGAAATGGAAGAAGCTGCTGAGCGGTGAGATAGGACTTTTGATGATACTGATGATACTGTGCGCGGTGTTTGCGTTTGCTTCCCCGTTTTTCTTAAAGCAGCAGAATCTCTTGAATATTACAAGGCAGGTCTCGATCGTACTGATCGTGGCAATGGGGATGCTGGGAGTCGTGCTGGCAGGGGAGATTGATCTTTCCGTAGGCTCTACGGCGGCAGTCGCGGGAGTTGTCTGCGCGTATACCCTTCAGAAGACGGAGTCGATACCTGCCGGAATACTGGCGGCGGTTCTTACCGGAGTTCTGATTGGGTTCTTAAACGGAGGTCTGGTTGTATATGGGAAAATCCCGTCCTTTATCGTGACGCTGGCGACCATGGGAATCCTCAGAGGGGCGGCTATGGTCTTAACCAACGGCAAACCGGTCTCGCATCTGCCTACGGAGTTTTCCGTATTCGGTTCCGGATATGTATTCGGCATGGTTCCGATGGCGACACTCATATCCATCGTGCTGATGCTGGTGTTCTATGTGTTTCTTCAGAAGACGAAGCATGGGGTATATATCAAAGCAATTGGCGCAAACAGCGAGGCGGCGGTGTTATCTACGATTCCGCTGGTAAAATACAAACTTCTGGTGTTCCTGTTTTCCGGGGCGATGGCGGCAATGGGAGGGGTGATCAGCACGTCCAAGCTGTTGTCGGCGCAGCCTACGGCAAGCAGCGGGCTGGAGATGGATGTGTTATCCGGCGTAATCTTAGGCGGCGCGTCTCTGTCGGGAGGCGTAGGTACGGTAGTCGGGGCTTTTATTGGAACTTTGATCATTGGCGTGATCAATAACGGACTCAATCTGTTAAATGTCAGTTCCTACTGGCAGCAGATTGTAAAAGGAATCATTATTGTTGCGGCGGTATTGATTAAAAAGGGAGAAAAGAACAAATAGTATGAAAAAGGAGGAAACAGGATGAAAAAGAGATTATTGGCAGTATTACTTATTGCGGCGATGTTTGGTACTGCGCTTGCACTGGGCGGATGCGGCAGCGAACCGGCCGGGGAAGATGCGAAGGAAGAAACTGGCGCAGAGGAAGAAACAGGTGGGGAAGAAAAAGCCTATACCATAGGATTTTCTGTGTCCACGCTGGACAATCCATTCTTTGTGACGATGGCGGACGCGGCTAAAGAAGAAGCGGAAAAACTTGGTATTTCGCTGGAGACGCTGGATGCAGAGGACTCTTCCGAGACACAGCAGCAGCAGATCGAAGATTTCATAATGAAAGAGGTGGATCTGATCGTCATTAATCCGGTTGATTCGGACGCCATCGGTACTTCTGTGATTGCATGCAACGACGCTGAGATTCCGGTTATTACAGTAACAAGAGCCTCCAATGACGGTCAGGTAGTGCAGCATCTGGATATTGATAATTATGAGGCTGGTATGTTAGACGCCCGGCAGGCAATCAAAGATCTGGACGGAAAAGGAAAGATAGCGGTTCTGGAGGGGATTCCGGGAGCTACCTCTACCAACGATAGACAGGCCGGATTTGAAGAGACGATTAAAAAGGACGCGCCGGATATGGAAATTGTTACTTCGCTGACAGCAAACTATGACAGAGAAGAAGGCGCGAGCGTTACCGAGGATATCCTGCAGGGAAATCCGGACCTTAACGCGATCTATGCGCATAACGACGAGATGGCTCTCGGCGCGGTGAGGGCTGTGGCGTCGGCGAAAAAGCTGGATTCCATTAAGATCTACGGTATCGACGCAACGGACGACGCGCTGGCGGCAGTGGACAAGGGCGAGATGGCGGCGACCGTACAGCAGCAGCCGGATCTGCAGATTCAGACGGCGCTCCAGAACGCGGTAAAATATCTGGACGGCGAAAGTCTGGATGAGCTGGTGAATATTCCGCTGAAGCTGATTACGAAATAAGACAGCAGTCACAGGGCATTTCCTAAAATTCTTTAAAATCCCACAGTCTTTTTGTGGGATTTTTGTAAATTGGGTGTCAAGCGTTTTTGAAAATGTCCCAAAATAATTGAAACATTAGCCCCGATTC
>CAJUTH010000039.1 GCA_910589275.1 uncultured Dorea sp. | reverse complement strand
AACGAATACCGACATGGAGCGAAGCGGAATGGAGGTAGGCATTCGTTATGAAGTAAGCGCGGAAGTGAGAAAGGAAGTATCGTATGAATCTGAAAATTGGCGTGATTAAAGGGGATGGAATCGGACCAGAGATTGTGACCGAGGCAATGAAGGTTTTGGATAAGACAGCTTTTGTTTATGGGCATACCTGTTCTTATGAACAGCTTTTGATGGGAGGCGCTTCTATTGACGTGCACGGGATTCCCCTTACGGATGAGACAATTCAGACGGCGAAGTCTTGTGATGCAGTTTTGATGGGTTCTATCGGCGGGGATGCGAAGACATCGCCATGGTATAAATTAGAGCCGTCGAAAAGGCCGGAGGCCGGGCTGCTTAAGATACGGAAGGAACTGAACCTGTTTGCTAATTTAAGGCCGGCGGTTCTGTATGAGGAGCTGAAAGGCGCCTGCCCTTTGAAAGAGGAGATAACCGAGGGCGGCTTTGACATGATGATTATGAGGGAACTAACAGGGGGCCTCTATTTTGGAGAGCGGAAAACAGTGGAAGAAAATGGAGTCCTGACAGCTACAGATTCTCTCTGCTATAATGAAAATGAAATCAGGCGTATCGCGAAACGCGGTTTTGATATCGCCATGAAACGCAGAAAAAAGGTAACCAGCGTGGATAAGGCGAATGTTCTGGATTCTTCTAGATTATGGAGGAAAGTTGTAGAACAGGTTGCGAAGGAATATCCGGAGGTAATGCTAGAGCATATGCTGGTGGATAATTGCGCGATGCAGCTTGTAAAGGATCCGAGGCAGTTTGACGTGATCCTGACAGAGAATATGTTTGGGGATATTTTGTCGGATGAGGCAAGCATGGTGACCGGTTCTATCGGGATGCTGGCAAGCGCAAGCCTGAATGAGACGAAATTCGGCCTTTACGAGCCCAGCGGCGGTTCCGCTCCGGATATAGCGGGAAAGGGAATTGCCAACCCAATTGCGACAATTTTGTCGGCGGCAATGATGCTTCGGTTCAGCTTTGATCTGGATAAGGAGGCAGACGCGATTGAAAAGGCTGTGGCAAAAGCGCTGAAGGAAGGTTATCGCACCATTGACATTATGTCAGAAGGAAAGCATCAGATTGGCACCGCCGAGATGGGAAATCTGATTGCGGGATATATCGAATAAAAATTTAAAATAACATTGATGTTAAACAGGGATGAAAAGGAGGAAGAAAGATGAAAAGTGATACAGTTACAAAGGGAAAACAGCAGGCGCCGCACCGGTCGCTTTTTAACGCACTAGGTCTTACAAAGGAAGAGATGGAACGCCCGCTGGTCGGTATTGTAAGCTCTTATAATGAGATCGTTCCCGGACATATGAATCTGGATAAGATTGTAAATGCGGTGAAGCAGGGAGTGGCAATGGCGGGAGGCACACCGATCGTATTTCCGGCAATTGCAGTGTGCGATGGAATCGCCATGGGGCATATCGGAATGAAATATTCTCTGGTTACCAGGGATCTGATTGCGGATTCTACAGAGTCTATGGCGCTTGCACATCAGTTTGACGCTTTGGTGATGGTGCCGAACTGTGACAAGAATGTGCCGGGGCTTCTGATGGCGGCGGCAAGGATTAATGTGCCGACAATTTTTGTCAGCGGAGGTCCGATGTTAGCGGGCCGGGTACAGGGAAAGAAAACCAGCCTTTCCAGCATGTTTGAGGCGGTGGGCGCCAATGCGGCCGGGACCTTGTCTGATGAAGGGCTTTTGGAATTTGAGAATAAGACTTGTCCTACCTGCGGCTCTTGTTCCGGTATGTATACGGCAAACAGCATGAACTGTCTGACTGAGGTTCTGGGTATGGGACTTGGAGGAAACGGCACGATCCCGGCAGTTTATTCTGAGAGGATTCGTCTCGCCAAGAGAGCGGGCATGAAGGTAATGGAGCTTCTTGAGAAGAATATCCGCCCAAGGGACATTATGACAGAGGATGCAATTTTAAATGCGCTGACCGTTGATATGGCGCTGGGATGTTCTACCAATAGTATGCTGCATCTTCCTGCCATCGCTCATGAAATCGGTATGGATTTTGAGATTGATTTTGCAAACGGCATCAGTGAGAAAACTCCGAATCTGTGCCACCTTGCTCCGGCAGGTCCGACTTATATGGAGGATTTGAACGAGGCGGGAGGCGTGTATGCGGTGATGAAAGAGCTGGATAAGTTACATCTATTACATACAGACTGCATGACGGTTACAGGAAAGACCGTAGGTGAAAATATTAAAGATGCAGTGAATCGGAATCCGGAGGTGATCCGTCTGGTGGAAAATCCTTATTCTAAGACTGGAGGACTGGCGGTACTAAAAGGCAATCTTGCCCCTGACGGAAGCGTAGTAAAGCGTTCCGCGGTTGTAGAGGAGATGCTGGTACATGAAGGCCCGGCAAGAGTATTTGAGTGTGAAGAAGATGCGATTGATGCGATTAAAGGCGGCAAAATTGTGGCGGGAGACGTAGTAGTGATCCGTTACGAAGGACCGAAGGGCGGACCAGGTATGAGAGAGATGCTGAATCCAACTTCGGCAATTGCCGGAATGGGACTTGGCTCCAGTGTTGCGCTGATTACGGACGGACGGTTCAGCGGCGCCTCCAGAGGCGCCTCCATCGGCCATGTATCTCCAGAGGCTGCGGTGGGAGGCCCCATTGCGCTGGTAGAGGAAGGAGATATCATTAAGATTAATATACCGGAACTGTCGCTGGAACTGGATGTTCCGGATGAAGTATTAGAAGTAAGAAGAAAGAACTGGAAGCCGAGAGAGGCGAAGGTTACCACAGGATATCTTGCAAGATATGCTGCAATGGTTACCTCCGGAAACAGGGGCGCGGTGCTTGAGATTCCAAAGAAATAATTCAGTAGAGAGGGTTATAGGATGCAGCTTACAGGATCACAAATTGTTATTGAATGTCTGAAAGAACAGGGGGTTGATACCGTTTTCGGATATCCGGGCGGTTCAATCCTGAATGTATATGACGAACTGTACAAACACAGCGATGAGATTACGCATATTTTAACCTCCCATGAACAGGGAGCGGCCCATGCGGCGGACGGCTATGCAAGGGCAACCGGGAAGGTAGGAGTATGTTTTGCTACCAGCGGACCGGGGGCGACGAATCTGGTTACAGGGATTGCGACGGCGTATATGGATTCCATACCTGTAGTGGCGATTACTTGTAATGTAGGCGTATCCCTTCTTGGGAAAGACAGTTTTCAGGAAGTAGATATTGCGGGAGTCACCATGCCGATTACCAAGCATAATTATATAGTAAAGGATGTAAAGCAATTGGCAGATACGATCCGCAAGGCGTTTGTCATTGCAAAAAAGGGAAGGCCGGGTCCGGTTCTGATTGATATCCCCAAGGACGTTACTGCAAATAAGGCAGAATATAAGCGTGTGAAAATTGAACCGGTACTGCCTTCGGAGAAAGTCAGCGAAACCAGGCTAGACCATGCGGTAAGAATGATCAATAGGTCCAAGAAGCCGTTTGTCTTCATTGGCGGAGGCGGGATTTTGTCTGGAGCGTCGAAGGAGATTTATGAATTTGTAAAGAAAATAGACGCTCCGGTTACCGATTCCCTGATGGGAAAAGGAGCGTTTCCCGGAACGGATGAACTGTATACCGGCATGCTTGGCATGCACGGGACAAAAGCGTCTAACTTTGGGGTCAGCGAATGCGATCTGCTGATTGTTTTGGGCGCTAGGTTCAGCGACCGGGTTACCGGCAATGCAAAGAAATTTGCAAGCCGTGCCAAAATCCTGCAGTTTGACGTAGATGCGGCTGAGATGAATAAGAATGTGCTCATTCATGAAGGGATTGTGGGCGATCTGAAAGTATCCCTCTCCAAAATAAATAAGAAGCTGGAGGAGCTTAAACATCCGGAATGGATTGCCAAGATACAGGAATACAAGGAAAAATATCCGCTTACCTATTCTAAGGAAGGGCTGACAGGACCCTATGTGGTTGAGGAGGTTTACCGGCAGACAAAGGGAGACGCCCTTGTTGTTACCGAGGTGGGACAGCATCAAATGTGGACGGCTCAGTATTATAAATTTACAGAACCGAGAACGCTTCTAACATCGGGTGGATTAGGTACCATGGGCTACGGTCTGGGAGCTTCTCTCGGAGCGAAGATGGGACGGCCGGAAAAAACGGTTGTGAATATTGCCGGGGACGGATGCTTTCGTATGAATATGAACGAGATTGCAACGGCGGCAAGGTATAACATTCCGGTAATTCAGATTGTAATGAATAATCATGTATTGGGAATGGTACGTCAGTGGCAGGATTTGTTCTATGGCAAAAGATATTCAGCCACTGTATTGAATGACAAAGTAGATTTTGTAAAGCTTGCAGAGGCTTTGGGAGCGACAGGAATCCGCGCTGCTTCAAAAGAAGAATTTAAAGAGGCGTTTGCAAAAGCGCTGACAATGGGGGTGCCGGTGGTAATTGACTGCCGGATTGATTCAGATGATAAGGTGTGGCCGATGGTGGCGCCCGGAGCGCCGATCAGCGAAGCGTTTGACGAGCAGGATCTGAAAGAGGAATCATAAGGAAAGGCATTGGAAAATCAAACCTTAGGGATACTTGATAATGGATATGTTAATGGAGGAATGAAAAATGAGCAGAGTGTACAACTTTTCAGCAGGGCCGGCAGTACTGCCGGAGGAGGTGCTTAAGGAAGCAGCGGCAGAGATGCTGGATTACAACGGAACGGGAATGTCGGTAATGGAAATGAGTCACCGCTCGAAGGCTTATCAGGAAATCATTGATACCGCCGAGGCAGATTTGAGAGAGCTGATGGATATTCCGGATAATTACAAAGTTTTGTTTCTGCAGGGCGGGGCATCCCTGCAATTTGCCATGATTCCTATGAACCTGATGAAACATGGAGAAGCAGATTATATCGTAACAGGACAGTGGGCAAAGAAGGCATATCAGGAAGCGCAGAAATACGGCAAAGCAAATAAGATAGCTTCTTCTGAGGATAAGACCTTCTCCTACATACCGGATGTTTCGGATTTACCGATATCAGAGAACGCAGATTATGTTTATATCTGCGAGAATAATACGATTTATGGAACCAAATACAAGGAGCTTCCTGATACAAAGGGCAAGCTTTTGGTTTCCGATGTGTCTTCCTGTTTTCTGTCAGAGCCTGTGGATGTGACAAAATACGGTGTTATTTACGGCGGAGTTCAGAAAAATATCGGTCCTGCGGGAGTCGTTATTGTGATTATCCGTGAGGATTTGATTACAGACGATGTGCTGGAGGGCACGCCTACCATGCTGAAATATAAGACCCATGCGGATGCAGGCTCCCTGTATAATACCCCGCCGGCATATGGTATCTATATCTGCGGGAAGGTATTTAAGTGGCTGAAAAGAAAAGGCGGCCTTGCTGCCATGAAGGAATACAATGAGAAGAAAGCAAAGATTCTCTATGATTTTCTGGACGAGAGCAGGCTTTTTAAGGGAACCGTAGAGAAGAAGGACCGTTCCCTTATGAATGTTCCGTTTGTTACGGGGGACAAAGAACTGGATGCTAAGTTTGTGAAAGAGTCCCAAGCGGCAGGCTTTGAGAATCTGAAGGGGCACAGGACGGTAGGCGGTATGCGGGCAAGTATTTACAATGCGATGCCGATCGAGGGCGTGGAAGCGCTTGTGGCCTTTATGAAGAAGTTTGAGGAGGAGAATCTGTAATTATGTATAAGTATTATTGCTATAATGCGATTTCTGATGTGGGGCTTGGAAAGCTGACTTATGATTATGCGCCGGTGAGCGATGCGAAAGAAGCGGACGGGATTCTGGTAAGAAGCGCGTCCCTCCATGATATGGAGTTTGGACGGAATCTGAAAGTGATTGCAAGAGCCGGGGCAGGAGTGAATAATATTCCGCTGGAACGATGCGCCAATGAAGGAATCGTAGTATTTAATACGCCCGGAGCTAATGCGAACGGAGTCAAGGAACTTGTGATTGCAGGAATGCTTCTTGCTTCCCGTGATATCATCGGCGGCATCAATTGGGTACAGGAGAATGAAGAGGACGGCAACATTGCCAAGGATGCGGAAAAAGCAAAAAAGAAGTTTGCCGGATGCGAGCTGGAAGGGAAAAAGCTTGGCGTTATCGGTCTTGGGGCAATCGGCGTACTGGTTGCGAATGCGGCTGCGAATCTTGGAATGGACGTATATGGATATGATCCGTATGTATCCGTAGATTCTGCATGGAAGCTCTCTAGAAGTATCCGCCATGCAAGAAGCGTAGATGAGATATACAGCGAATGCGATTACATTACCATACATGTTCCGGCGATGGACAGCACAAAGGGAATGATTGATGCGGGCGCCATCGGACTGATGAAGGAAGGAGTTATCCTTCTGAATTTTGCGAGGGATGTTCTGGTGAACAGCGAGGCGGTTGTGGATGCGCTGGTTTCCGGTAAGGTGAAGCATTATGTGACGGATTTTCCGACGCCGGAGATTACCGGGGTGAAGGGAGCAATCGTAATTCCCCATTTAGGAGCTTCAACGGAAGAGGCAGAAGACAACTGTGCAAAGATGGCAGTTAGAGAGATGCGGGATTATCTGGAGTATGGAAATATTAAAAATTCCGTAAATTATCCGAATTGTGATATGGGGCATCCGGGGGAGCATAAGAGGATTACGATTCTCCACCATAATATTCCCAACATGATCGGCCAGTTTTCTAATGTGCTGTCAAAGGATAACATGAACATTGCAGATATGACAAATAAGAGTAAGGGCGGATACGCATACACGATGATAGATGTAGATTCTGATATTCCGAAAACAGTGACGCAGGATCTGCTTGCAATCAAAGGAGTGCTCCGGGTGAGAGTTCTTAATTAGATATTAATTAATATTAAAGAATATTACGTTTATAAATATTTTAACCATTTTATTGCACTGAGATAAATCAAATGTTATACTTTTACAGACTAATGTACAAGAGATATACAGAGGGAAGCCGGTACAAATGACTAAGAAAAAATATCACAGAGGAAGGCGACGTAAAAGCGTTAAAAAGAATACAGAAAGGCAAAATGCGGTAAGCCGGAACACAATTAAGCAGAATGCGGCCGGTCGGAGCGCTGTCAAGTTAGATACGAAAGATCGCAAGGCGGAGAATACAAGCGCAGCAAAAGATAAATTGTTAAAAGGGCATAAGGTTAATATGAGATTTGCCGGCGCAGCGGTATTATGTTTGTTTGTGATTCTATTCGTACAGATGGCGTCTGCCAGTGGAAAGGATACCACTGCGCAGATTACGCTGGCGGTCAATGACGCGGAGATCCTTCAGGATGAGGCGGTTCCTGCAATGACGGTAACGGCAGTCTGTCCGGAAGGGCAGCAGGAGATTCTGCTGGACGAATCCTCGGGATATAAGGTGAAGGATTTGGTTCTTAGGATGAATATGGGAGATGGAATTACTCTGAACTGTGAGGCAGATGGAAAAGAGGAAGGAACGTTTCCTATCAAGCTGGGGCTTTCCGACGAACTATCCAATGAGATTAAGACAAAGTGGGAAGACAGGATTTTTCTGACTACCTCTGATGGAAGCTTGAAAGTAAAGAATAAAATTGGTGAATGGAAAGGCGATAAATTTCAGCGTTATGACGGTTCCTATGTGGAGAATGAGTTTATTAGCTCCAAGGGAGAACAGTATTATTTTGGTCAGGATGGAAAGAAAGTAACCGGATGGCAGGATATAAACGGGCAAAAGTACCATTTTACAAAGAAGGGTATTCTGGAAAAGGATACATGGAAAAAGAAGGATGGAGGGAAGTGTTACCTGAATCCGAATGGTACGATGGCTGTGGGATGGATGGAGTTTGACGACGAGCTGTACTGCTTTGGCGAGGATGGTCTTATGCTTACAGGAAACCATCAGGTCGGTTCATCCAAGTGCAAATTTGCAGACGATGGAAAGCTGGTGTCCAGAGAAAGCAAGATTGATCCGGATAAGCCGATGATGGCCCTGACCTTCGACGATGGTCCGGGTGAAAGGACCGGAGAGCTTTTAGACGTTTTGGAAAAGTACAATGCGCATGCAACATTCTTCATGCAGGGCAAGAACGTAAAAGAATATGCAAAAGAGATTAAGCGGATGAAGAAGCTGGAATGCGAGATAGGCAACCATTCCTACGATCATCCCCAGCTTACGCAGGAGGGCGACGGCGGAGCCGGCCAGATTGGAAAGACGAATGAGCTTCTTAAGGAGGCCTGCGGACAGCCCGCGACTGTTATGAGACCACCGTATGGAGCAATCGATGATAACGTAAGTGCGAGTGTCGGTATGCCGATGATTTTGTGGAACGTCGATACGCTGGATTGGAAGACACTGAATACTCAGATGACGATTGATAATGTGCTGACTAACGCGGACGACGGTGATATTGTATTGATGCATGATATACACAGCACATCGGTGGACGCGGCAATCGAGCTGATTCCAAGACTGGTGAATAACGGCTATCAGCTAGTGACGGTAACGGAATTGGCGGAAGCAAGGGGAATCGTATTAAAGAACGGAGTTTCGTATACTGATTTTAATAAATAGATATACTATACATAGAGATGTGATAAGTCTTCGGGGGGATATTTCCAAAAGGGAATATCCTTGACTTTTTTAAGTCTATTTTGACTTGTGTTTTGGTCAGTGGTATGGTATAGATAAGCTAGTACAGCGAATATTAAGTAATTGGCAGTAAGATTATATTCGGGGCTTCTGCATGAAAGCGGGGCAGATGTAAAAAGGTGAGTTATAACATGAAAAAAGATCGGAAAAGGAAGCAGTCGAATAAAAGCGTTGTATTGATATTATCCGTCGTTATGTTTTTCTGTATATCGGGTACGGTTGTTTTTTCTATCTCGCGTAGGATTACAGATGAGATGGCTGCGTCGGCAATTGATAATTTAAGTGAAAGCCTGAACCTGATTGGGGGTACGATAGGGGCGGTTCTGAATAAAGAGGCGGAATTTCAGCAGTTGATTGCACAGGAGGTTGCCGCGACGGATGATCCGGAGGCATTTATCCGTTCTTATAATAAAAACAAGAGTATGGTGAAGATGTCTCTGCTCCTGTCAGGAGAGACAGAAGGGATATCGAATACAGGCGAAACGTTTACAGAGGACAGTCTGAACTTTTCGGCAGGGAGGACAGTAGGGAAGCTTCCTGTATCTGAGTCCTATGTGAACAGTATGGGAACTTGGGCATATACAATGAAGTGTCCGGTTGTGAAAGAAGAACAGGAAATAGGGGAGCTTTATGTAGAATATATATATGATACGTTTGATGATACGCTTCCGATGGATTTTTATAATGGCTATGCGATGCTCTACATTATGGATACGGACAGTGAACGGATGGTGCTGAAACCAAAGGGCGCGGGAGAGCGGAACGCGGGACATGTGAATCTGGAGGATTTTTACCGGGCGAACAAGATTTATGAAACAGAAACACATGAGTCGATTGCCAAAAATGTTGCGTCCGGAGAACGAGTAATGTTTTATCATGATATCAGAGGCAGAAATTCTCTGATATTTATGTGGCCGGTCAATGATGGAGCAGTATATTTGATTGGCTATGTACCGATTGAGGCGATACAGCAGGAAGGCAATACGGTGAACCGGAATGTCCTGATTGTTGTAATCGTAATGCTGGCGGCATTTTTCTTTTGCTGCGCGTTGTTTTATTTTAGCCAGAGACAGCAGAACAAGTTGAGGAAGGAGCGGGAAGAGGAGAGGGAACTCCATAATAAGCAGCTTGCGGAAGCGCTGCAGGCGGCGCAGATTGCAAGTAATTCTAAGACGACGTTCCTTTCCAATATGTCCCATGATATCCGCACGCCGATGAATGCAATTCTGGGATTTACTACGCTCCTTGTTAAAGATGCAAACGATCCGGAAAGAGTGAGGGAATATACCAGAAAGATTATGGCATCCGGCCAGCATCTCCTCAGCCTGATAAATGATGTACTGGACGTATCTAAGATTGAGAGCGGCAAGGTCGTTCTTACACTAGGTGAGTTTACCCTGAAAAGCCTGGTTGCTTCTGTGGATGCGATTATCCGCCCTATGGCAAATGCCAAGGAGCAGAATTTTGAAGTTACGGTAACGGGGATTAAACATGAATATTTGATAGGCGACGAGACAAGAATTAATCAGATCCTGATCAATCTTTTGTCCAATGCCGTGAAGTATACGCCGAAGAAGGGAAATATCTGGTTTCGGATTATTGGCCTGAAGCAGCATGCAGGACAGTATGAGCATATCCGTATTGAAGTGGAGGACGACGGATATGGAATGACGCAGGAATATTTGGAAACGATATTTGAAGCATTTACCAGAGCAGAGAACAGTACAACCAATAAGGTACAGGGCACGGGACTTGGTATGGCGATTACAAAGAATATCGTAGAACTCATGGGCGGAAGAATTGAAGTGTTCAGCGAGGTAGATAAGGGAAGTCTGTTTCGAGTGGATCTGGAACTGCGCATTCCGGAGGAACGGGCGGATAAACAATTCTGGAAGAAACATGGGATTTCCCGGATTCTGGTGGTGGATGACGACGCAGAGAACTGTAAGAGTATCCAGATGCTGATGAGAGATACAGGGATTTTGGTAGATTATGTTTATGGCGGGGAAGAAGCTGTCCGGCGGATACAAGAGACGGACGGAAAAGAAGCAGGCTATGATATGATTCTGCTTGACTGGAAAATGCCGGGGATGGATGGTCTGGAGACAAAAAGATATATACGCAAGTATCTATCAGAGTCTGTCCCGATACTTTTCCTGACAGCTTATGACGGCGATGAGCTTAAGGAGGAGGTTCTGAATGCGGAAAATTGTGAATTACTGGCAAAGCCGTTTTTTGTGTCTGCATTTAAAGAAAAGATTCTGGAAATTCAGGCAGAAGAGGAGGATGGGAATAGAAAACCTGCTGATGACAAAGGTTCCTACAGCTTGAAGGGATGTCATCTTCTTGTAGCGGAGGATAACGAGATTAATGCTGAGATTCTGGAGGAACTTTTGGATATAGAAGAAATCACTTGTGAAATTGTGGAAAACGGAAGACTAGCGGTAGAACGTTTTAACAGTTCGGCTGTCGGAGAGTTTGAAGCGATCCTGATGGATGTGCAGATGCCGGAGATGAACGGGTATGATGCCACAAGGGCGATTCGTTCGCTGGAGCGGGAGGATGCAGGAAATATCCCGATTATTGCAATGACGGCGAATGCATTTGCAGAAGATGTTAAGGATGCGTTGGACGCAGGAATGGATGCACATATTGCGAAGCCAATCGATATGGAATTATTAAAGAAAACTTTGCATCAGTATATACAATAGCAATAGGGAGGAAGGGAATAATGAAAAAAGGGCTGGCTGTATGTCTGGCGGGAATGATTGCTTTAACGATAGCAGCTTGCGCAGAAGGGCGGGATCCCGGACAGAATCTGATATCAGGGGAAGAGACTGGCGGAAAGGTCGTGAATCTGTTCGGGCCGATGGAGAAATCGAATCCGGATGCAGATAATGTTGCGAGAAGCGCTTTTGATATGACTGTTGTTGAAGCGGAGAAAAAGTTTGGCGTGACGGTGGAATACAGAACCTATACGGCGGAGAATTATCAGGAAAAGACCTATGACGATGTGGTTCTGGAACGGGCGCGCCATGATATGGATGATCTGTATCTGCTGAATCCGGATACGATTCAGAAGCTGGGAGAGGAGGGGAAGCTTGCAGACCTGTCTGGGCTTGAAAGCGCTAAGAATCTGAGAGATGTTGTGAGAGTATCGAACACGGTAGACGGAAAGCTGGTGGCGATTCCTCAGGAAATAGTGGTGTACGGCTTGTTTGTCAATAAGAAAATGTTTGATAAGTATGATTTGAAGCTTCCGGAGACTCCGGAGGATCTCATGGAATGCTGCAGAGTATTTAAAGAAAATGGAATTGAAACCCCGATCGGAGCAAACCGGTGGTGGCTTGAGAATTTTGTGTTTGCCATCGGGTATGCGGATCTGTATAACGGAGGTAATACAGAAGAAGAGATTGCGGCACTTAACAGTGGGGAGAGCAAATACAGTGATTATATGCGGGAGGGCTTTGAGTATCTTCAGGAAATGATAGACAAGGGATATATTGATGCGGAAACAGCCTATACTTACGAGGCGATTGAAGGAGAGGGAAAGGATTTTCTTAAGCAGAAGACTCCGATTGTCATGGCTTACTGGGGAGCGGCGAATACAGAGACCGCTTATGGCAAGCCGGATTTTGAAATGCAGGTAATTGGTTTTCCGAGCAGCAGAGGGCAGATGCCGGTTGTAGCGATGTCGGGATATGGAGTTCATAGCAATGCAGAGCATTTTGAAGATACAATCGATGTTCTGGACTTTCTTTTGTCGGATGAGTCTCTACAGATTTATTCGGAAACGAATCAGGTGATTTCTCCATCGAAGAACGTACAGGTGGATTGTGTTCCGGCGCTAAGGCCGCTGAATGACCGGGTAAATGAGAATATTTATGTACTTGGCTCTAATGCAAGTATGCAGGTAGAACAGTGGGGGAACACCTGCCTGATCGTCCGGGACCTGCTTAAAGGTTCCACGGTGGATGAGTGTATGGCTCAATTTGACCGGTTACAGGAGGAAGCCCTGAAAAAGTAGCTGTTAATTTATATATAGTATACGTATAGAAATAAACGCCCTTTCCGGTGTGTCCTGCCAGACAAATTGAAAAACAGGACGGCATCAGAAGGGGCGTCTTTATCTTATTAGGAAAGCCGTTTTGTTCTTTAGGTTATAGGAACGGCTTCCGGAAGCTGTAAACGTACTAAGACGATAGGTTCATCCGGTGTTTATCTAACAGTGCATGAATCTTATCAGTCGGGTTCAGTACATGGCTGATCGACATATCATGGTTTAGTGATTCTATGATCAGGGCGATAAATTTGCTCATATCCGCCACTACAAAGTATGGCTTCTCATAGGCCGCCGGAGGCAGATAGGTAAGGTTTGTAGTAATCACCCGGCTGATATAGCCTTTGTCGTAATATTCGTCGAATTGGGCGAAGCCGTCGGTAAACAGTCCGAAGGTCGTGAAGACAATGACCCTTCCCGCGCCGCGTTCCTTTAACTGGCGGGCGACGTCCAGCATACTCTCGCCGGAGGAAATCATATCGTCTATGATAATCAGATCTTTGCCCTTGATATCGGTTCCGAGAAATTCGTGGGCAACGATTGGGTTCTTGCCATTTATGACAGTGGAGTAATCCCTTCGTTTGTAAAACATGCCCATGTCTACCCCCAGTACGTTGGACAGATAGACGGCCCGGTGCATGGCGCCCTCGTCGGGGCTGACGATCAAGAGGTGGTCTTTGTCGATTTTCAGATTCGGTTCTGCCCGGAGCAGAGCCTTGATAAATTGATACTGCGGTGAAAAATCATCGAATCCTGTAAGTGGAATTGCATTTTGGACCCGGGGATCATGTGCGTCAAAGGTGATGATGTTCTCTACGCCCATGTTGGTCAGCTCTTCCAAAGCCAGCGCGCAGTCTAGGGATTCCCGCTTGGTGCGTTTGTGCTGGCGGCTTTCGTAAAGAAAGGGCATCAGAACGGTGAGACGGTGCGCCTTGCCTCTTGCGGCTGAAATGATACGTTTTAAGTCCTGATAATGGTCGTCCGGGGACATATGGTTTGGGTGTCCGCTTACCGTGTAGGTCAGACTGTAGTTGCAGACGTCAACCATCAGGAAGAGATCGCAGCCTCGGATAGAATCTCCGATATAGCCTTTGGATTCTCCGCTGCCAAAGCGTGGGCAGCTACATTTGATTAAATAGTTGTCTGTCCGGTAGGAGGAAAAGAGAGGAGAATCCAATTCTTCAGTCATCGCGTCCTTACGGAAACTGACGATATGGTCGTTTACTTTCTTTCCAAGCTCCCTGCAGCTTTCCAAAGCAGCAATTTTCAATGGGGCAACCGGTATTGCCTGCTCTAAATACTTAATGTTTGTCATGTGTGTCTCCTAATATTCATATTTTGAAAAAAGCCTCTATGTTATTTATACCACTTTTTACTAAAAAAGGTCAACCATATCAAAAGAAATGTGTTATACTACAATAGATATTGGTTATAGTTCACCGAAGCAGACACCCAGTGAATTGTAACAAGATATTTTGAGGAGGAGGAAATTTATGGGAAAACCAGTAGTAGCCATTGTTGGAAGGCCGAACGTGGGAAAATCTACGCTTTTCAACGGGCTGGCGGGAGAGATGATTTCGATTGTGAAAGATACTCCGGGAGTTACAAGAGACCGCATATATGTGGATGTGGACTGGCTGGACCGCAAATTTACGCTGATAGATACGGGCGGTATTGAACCGGAGAGTAAGGATATTATTCTGTCGCAGATGAGGGAGCAGGCGCAGATTGCCATTGATACGGCGGATGTGATTATTTTTATTACCGACGTAAGACAGGGACTGGTGGACGCGGATTCTAAGGTTGCGGACATGCTCAGGAGATCCGGCAAGCCGGTAGTGCTTGTGGTGAATAAGGTAGATAATTTTGATAAATATATGCCGGATGTCTATGAATTTTACAATCTGGGAATCGGGGAGCCGATACCGGTATCCGCCGCTTCCAGACTGGGAATCGGGGACATGCTAGACGAAGTTGCGGCGCATTTTCCGAAAAGGTCTGCGGACGAGGAAGAGGATGAACGGCCGAGGATTGCGATCGTGGGGAAACCCAATGTGGGCAAGTCATCCATTGTGAATAAGCTTTTAGGGGAGCAGCGGGTCATTGTGTCGGATGTGGCCGGGACCACAAGGGACGCCATTGACACGGAAGTCACCCATGACGGAAAGCAGTACGTGTTTATTGATACGGCGGGTCTGAGGAGAAAGAGCCGGATCAAGGAGGACTTGGAGCGCTACAGCATTATCCGGACCGTGACGGCGGTGGAGCGGGCGGATGTGGTTCTGGTGGTGATTGACGCTGCGGAAGGCGTGACCGAGCAGGATGCCAAGATTGCCGGGATTGCGCATGAAAGAGGAAAGGGGATCATTATCGTTGTAAATAAGTGGGACGCCATTGAGAAGAATGACAAGACGATGCGCGAATATGAGAGCAGGGTGCGTCAGATTCTTTCCTTTATGCCGTATGCGGAGATTATGTATGTTTCGGCACAGACCGGGCAGAGGCTTCCGAAATTATTTGATAAGATTGATATGGTAATCGCAAACCAGACGCTTAGGGTGGCTACCGGCGTGCTGAACGAGATCATGATGGAGGCGGTCGCCCTGCAGCAGCCGCCGTCGGATAAGGGAAAGAGGCTGAAGCTTTACTATATCACTCAGGTGTCGGTAAAGCCGCCTACATTTGTGATCTTTGTGAATGATAAGGAGCTGATGCATTTTTCTTATACCAGATATTTGGAAAATAAGATCAGGGAAGCTTTTGGATTTAAAGGAACATCCTTAAAGTTCTTTATTCGTGAGAGAAAGGAGAAGGAGCGTTAGTCATGATAGAGCGTTTGATATGTTTGGCAATAGGATATGGATTTGGGCTGATACAGACGGGCTATCTGTATGGAAAGACCCAGAAGGTGGATATCAGGCAGATGGGGAGCGGGAATGCGGGAGCTACCAACGCGCTTCGGACGCTGGGATGGAAGGCGGGGGCGATTACCTTTTTCGGCGATGCGTTTAAGTGTATTTTCGCAGTGATCCTTGCCTGTGTGATTTTCCGGAACTCTCAGAGGGACCTTCTGCCTGTGCTTACTATGTATACCGGCATGGGGGCGGTTTTGGGACACAATTATCCTTTTTATATGAAGTTTAAAGGAGGAAAAGGGATTGCGGTTACGGCCGGACTGATTGCCAGCACGACCAACGCGTGGACGGTGGTATTGTGCCTTGCGGTATTTACAGGGATTGTAGCCGGTACAAAGTATGTGTCAGTGGGTTCGATGGTTGTAGTCACGGTATATTTTATCTCAGTGGTGGTATTGGGGCAGACCGGGTATTACAAGGTTACGGGAGGATTGCTGTATGAGATTTATGCGATTGCGTTTCTGCTGGTGATCTCCGCCATTTTCAAGCACCGTGCAAATATTAAGAGGCTGATGACAGGAACGGAGAATAAGTTGAGCGTAGGAAAGAAATCCTAATAATGCAAACGGTAAATGAATGTGAGGAGAGCGGACAGTAAGTTTTAAGATGGACGGAGGATAGAGATTATGGCAAAGATCGGTATAATCGGCGCGGGAAGCTGGGGAACGGCGCTGGCGCTTCTGCTGCACAAGAATGGGCACAGGGTGAAGGTTTGGTCCTACAAAGAAGAGGAAGCAAGGGAGCTTTCTGAGGTCAGAGAGCACAAAAGCAAGCTTCCGGGAGTGCGTCTGCCGGAGGATATGGAGTTTACTTCGGATCTGGAGTCTGCGATAGAGGGAAAGGATGTGCTGGTCATGGCGGTTCCTTCCACGGCAGTACGGGCTACGGCAAGGAAGATGAAAGCTTATGTGAGGGAAGGGCAGATGATTGTAGATGTGGCTAAAGGGATTGAAGAGAGCACTCTTCTGACCCTTTCAGGGCAGATCGAGGAGGAACTGCCCTCTGCGGACGTGGCAGTTCTATCGGGGCCAAGCCATGCGGAGGAGGTGGCGAGAGAGCTGCCTACCAGCGTAGTGATCGGAGCAAGGACAAGAGAGACTGCAGAATACCTTCAGAGGCTTTTTATGAATGAGTTTTTCCGGGTATATATAAGCCCTGACATGCTGGGAATGGAGCTGGGAGGTTCTCTCAAAAATGTAATCGCACTGGCAGCCGGGATTGCCGACGGGCTCGGCTATGGGGATAACGCGAAGGCCGCGCTGATTACGAGAGGGATCCATGAGATATCCAGACTGGGAGTTAAAATGGGAGGAGCCGTGGAGAGCTTTACCGGCCTTACAGGAGTTGGGGATCTGATCGTAACCTGCGCCAGCATACACAGCCGTAACCGGAAGGCGGGTTATCTGATCGGGCAGGGAATGAGCATGCAGGAGGCCATGGATGAGGTGAAAATGGTTGTGGAGGGTGTGTATTCTACCAAGGCGGCTGTTAAGCTTGGAAGGAAATACGGCATAGACATGCCCATTGTGGAGCAGGTAAATGCGGTTCTCTTTGAGGGTAAGGACGCGGCGGAGGCCGTAGGCGATTTGATGATGCGGCAGGGCAAGCCGGAACATACCGCGAAGCCATGGAGCTGATGGAGCAGTCATTGATATGCCTGCCCCGCAGTTTCCCAAAGGTTTTTCTGTATAAGACAAAGGTATTCAGAGACGTTAAAAAGAACACGCGCACTTAAAGTGCGGCGTGTTCTTTTGCGTATTCTTTAAATTCAAGGACAGCCGGGGCCTGATAGACATTTTTTAAGGTACACATATAGAACATGCGCTCCCAGCTTGGTTCGGCGATATGGATCACGCTGACCGGCATATAATTTAGAATCGGCATGTTAGGAACGACTGCAGTGCCGAAATTGGCGCCTGCCAGACCCGCCACGGCGTGATCCTCTTCCACCTCGTAAGCGTATTTGGGAATCGATCCGCATTGTTCATACAGCTTGTCGATAATCGGCCTGAGGCCGCTTCTTTTGGAAAACCCGATCAGGGGATAGTCCAGCGATTCTGCAAGGTTGATGTTATCCCTGCCTTCTAAGGGATGACCCTTCGGAACGATCAGCACCAGTTCCTGCCTTGCGATGGGGATAAATTCCACGGTCGGCTCATTTTCCATCATGGAGCAGAAGGCAATGTCGTATTTGCGTTCCTTCAGCTCCGCGATCAGATCCGGCGTAAGCCCGGTTGAATTAAAGAAGCGGAAATCAACCTGCCTGTGAGGGTGCGAGTCCAGATAACTCCGGACGATATTCGGTACGAGATTCGTACTCAGGGTACGCAGTACGCCGATGTCGATCAGTCCTTCTCCGCTTCCGGTCATCTGCAGGCTGCTGATACTGGAATCCAGAATATCCAGCGCCTGTTCCACATCCTCTAAAAATGCCTGTCCGCATTTGGTAAGGACCACATTGCGTCCTTCTTTTTCAAAGAGCTTGATGCCAAGTTCCTTCTCAAGGGAAGAAATTGCATGGCTGAGGCTTGGCTGTGTGATAGATAGTAATTCAGCGGCTCTTGTGTAGTGCTCAAGGTGAGCAAGTGTCACGAAGTATCGCAAGTGATAAAGATTCATAACATCCCTCCTCATCTTTTGTATAGACTTATTTTATCATAAATTATAAATAAAATCTATTGATTCGTGTGATATTTACAATTTGATTTTATTTTAACGATGGATTATAATTTGATTATAGTAAATATGACAGGTTTGAGTTGGATTATTTACAAAAAAATGATTGATTTGAACAAATGGAAGGAGAACAGAGCAATGTCAAAAAAACATCCAATTACAATCAGTTCATGGACGCTGGGAGATCAGTGTAAATTTGAGGACCGTGTGATCGCTGCCAAGGAAGCGGGCTATGACGGAATCGGGCTTCGGGCGGAGACTTATGTTGATGCGTTGAATGAGGGTCTTTACGATGAGGATATCCTTGCAATTCTAGAGAAACATGGAATGAAGTGTACAGAGGTTGAGTATATCGTTCAGTGGGCAGAGGATAACCGTTCTTATGAGCAGAAATATAAAGAGCAGATGTGTTTCCATATGTGCGATCTCTTTGGAGTGAACCACATCAACTGTGGTCTGATGGAGAACTATTCCGTAGAGCATACCGCTCAGAAGTTAAAAGAGTTATGCCACAGGGCAGGCAAGAGAGTGATCGGCGTTGAGCCGATGCCATACTCAGGACTTCCGAACCTTGAGAAGGCATGGGCTGTTGTTCAGGCTTCCGGCGCTGAGAACGCAGCGCTGATTTTAGATACATGGCACTGGGTAAGGGCAAATCAGTCATACGATATCCTTACCAAAGAGCAGGCTGCAAAGACTGTGGCAATTCAGATTAACGACGCTTATGAGAGACCGTATGCAGCTTCTATTTTAAGGGATGAGTCTATGCATGACCGTCTTGCACCGGGAACCGGCGCAAAGGATACCGCTGGATTTGTTAAGATGATCAAAGAAGCGGGCGTGGATCCGAAGGCAGTAGGCGTTGAGGTTATTTCTGACGAGATTTTAGGACGCGGGTTGAACGAGGCTGCCGCTTATACATATGAGAATACAAAGAAGGTTCTTGCTGAGACATGGCCGGAGCTGTTAGAAGACTAGTACAATTGTCAATTACTTAATATTTGTTGTACTAGATTGTTAAAAATTGCGGACTTATCCTTTAGGAAATTCAGAAGGCGGAAGCTTTCCGGGGGGATCCATCGAAAGATAAGTCCGGCGTATGTTGTACGAAGATTTGTGAAAATTTAGACAGATTTGCCAGGATATGGAGGGCGGCACGTTTATGATTAGAAAAGCAGGTCTATAAACGTGTCGGAACACCGGAACGAAATGATAAAGAGAGGAAAAAAGAGATGAAATTCAAAAATATGTTTTCACCAATTCAGATTGGACCTATGACAGTAAAGAACCGTTTTGTAGTTCCGCCCATGGGAAATAACTTTGCAAATACAGACGGAACATGGTCTGAGCAGTCTCTTGCATACTATACAGAGCGAGCAAAGGGACAGTTCGGCCTGATTACGATTGAGGCGACGGTGGTACATGAGGGAGCCAAGGGCGGACCGAGAAAGCCCTGCCTGTACAATGACGACAGCATCGAGAGCCTGAAAAAGATTGCGGATGCAGTCCATGCCGAGGGCGGATGCCTTTCTATCCAGCTCCAGAATGCGGGCCCGGAGGGAAATGCGAAGAATGCGGGCGCGCCGATTGAGGCGGCTACCTCTATTCAAGCCTCTGAGAAGAAGGATATTCCGAAGGAAGTTTCTACGGAAAAGGTATACCAGTTGATTAAGGGCTATGGAGAGGCTGCATTGCGGGCTATGAAAGCCGGGGTTGACGCAGTAGAAATCCATATGGCTCACGGCTATCTTGTAAATTCTTTCATGTCCCCAAGGACTAATAAGCGTATTGATGAATTTGGCGGTACGTTCGAGAACAGGATGCGGTTTTCACGGCTGATCATCGAGGAAGTAAAAGCGAAGACCGAAGGGAAGGTTGCGGTTCTCGCCCGTATCAACAGTACCGAGGATATGTTCGGCGGACTGGATAATCACGATATGTGCGCCATTGCCGCTTATCTGGAGGACTGCGGGGTTGACGGACTCCATGTTTCAAGAGCCGTACATTTGAAGGATGAGTATATGTGGGCGCCTACAGGGATCCATGGCGGATTCTCCGCAGAGCTGGTGGAGAACATTAAGAAATCCGTATCCGTTCCGATTATCACAGTAGGACGTTATACAGAGCCGCAGTTTGCAGAGCTGATGATAAGACAGGGCAAGGCTGATCTGGTTGCATTTGGCCGCCAGTCACTGGCTGATCCTCATATGCCGAAAAAGGCGTTAGAGGAAAGGCTGGAGGATATGACTCCGTGTATTGCCTGCCTGCAAGGCTGCGTTGCCAATATGTATCAGGGCAATCCGGTCTGCTGTCTGACCAATCCGAAGCTTGGCCGTGAGTCCGAAGGATTCCCGATGGCCGACAAACCCAAAAAGGTCTATGTGATCGGCGGCGGCGTTGCGGGTATGTGCGCTGCATTTACGGCAAAGAGAAGAGGACACGACGTTACGTTATTTGAAGCTTCCGATAAGCTCGGCGGCAATATGAGACTGGCGGCCTACCCTCCGGGAAAAGGCGATATCACAGGTATGATCCGCAGCTACGTTGTAAAATGTGAGAAGGCCGGCGTTACTATTAAGATGAATACTAAGGTTACCGCCGAGATGCTGAAGGCAGATACCCCGGACGCAGTGATTTTAGCTACTGGTTCCGAGACGCTGATCCTTCCGTTTATCAAAGGCATCACAAGTCCTGAGATCGTTCACGGCATCGACTGTCTGGAAGGAAAACGCCCGGTGGGACACAAGGTACTGGTAGTAGGCGGCGGTATGGTCGGCGCTGAGACCGCAGAGTTCTTGGCAGAGCAGGGACATGAGGTGTCTGTTATCGAGATGCGGGATGCCATCGGACCGGATGTGATCCATGAGCACAGAGTATTCCTGATGGATGCATTTGAAAAATACGGTATTGAACAGATTACAAGCGCGGCGGTATCCGAAATCTTCCCGGACGGCGTAAGCTATAAAAATGCGGCTGATAAGTCGGACGAGACGCTCTATGAAGCAAGAGGATTTGATACGGTTGTTCTGTCTATGGGCTTTTCTTCAAGGTATACGCACCGGGAGGGACCGGAGGTTGTCTATGATTTTGCTGATGAGATCCGGGCTATCGTACCAGAGGTACATGTAGTAGGAGACGCTACAAGAGCCCGCCGGGCATTGGACGCTACCAAGGAAGCATACGACGCTGCTATGAAGCTTTAATAGAAGAAATGGTTTATAAATGAGGAGAAAATGAAATGGAAAAGAGAATTAACGGACATACAGGACTTTTGGCGCTTTTCGGAACACCGGTGGGACATTCGGGTTCTCCGGCAATGTACAATTTCTGTTTCCAGCATGACGGGCTGGATCTGGCATACATGGCGTTTGACGTAAATGTGGACGGTATGAAGCAGACGCTGGATACCGTAAAACTGTGGAACTTAAGGGGCGGCAACTTTACGATGCCGTGCAAGAACATTGCCGCTGAGCTGATGGATGAGCTGTCGCCGGCATCCCGCATTATCGGTGCCTGCAACGTATTTGTAAATAAAGACGGCAAATTATACGGTGATATCACAGACGGCGTCGGCTTTGTCAAAAATCTGGCGATCAACGGTGTGGAGGTAAAGGGCAAAAAGATGGTAGTTCTTGGAGCAGGCGGGGCTGCGACAGCGATTCAGGTACAGGCTGCTCTGGACGGCGCGGCAGAGGTAGCAATCTTTAACAGGGATGATGAGTTCTATGCAAGAGCAGAGAGCACCATGGAGAAGCTTGCAAAAGAATGTCCGGAGTGTAAGGTAACGGTTACGAAGCTTGAGGAAGCGGATCAGCTTGCAAAGGCTATTAAAGCCTGCGATATTCTGGTAAATGCTACTTCTGTGGGCATGAAGCCTCAGGAAGGAATCTCTTTGGTAGATACCGCGCTTTTAAGAAAGGATCTGGTGGTTGCGGATACGGTGTACAATCCGGAAAAGACCCAACTGATCTTAGACGCGGAAGCCGCGGGCTGTGCAAAAGCAATCGGCGGCAAGGGTATGCTATTGTGGCAGGGAGCTGTAAACTATGAGCTGTACACCGGAAAAGAGATGCCGGTAGAGGAGTATCAGAAGTTTCAGGCAGAGCAGGCAAAATAAGAAGTTTCATGAATAGCTTTTCATGATGTGAGCCGGGGGTGGGAGGTCTCTTCCAGATTCTGTCTGCCGGAAACCTGCGGGAAGATGGCAGACAGAATGATTTCGACGTAGCTGGAAAAGAGAACGGCCGCCCCCGGACTGCGTAATCATAGAGAAAATGAATGGATAACAGGCAGGAAACCAATTAGACATTTTCTGGGATAATGTTTATTATTTAATTAACGAAGTTAATAAAAAGTTAAGAAAAGGAGAAATGAGAAATGAAGGCAAAAAAGTACATCCTTTCCATGGTCACGGTCTATATGGCATATCTGACCCATGGTATGCAGGCGCTGATCTTCTCACAGAATCAGGTAAACTTCGCATTGAAGTGGGGATTTGATATGTCCGAACCGGAGTCTGCGGCATATGCGGCGGGAGCAGCGGCTGTTTCTACAGCAATTGCATGGACCGGCTTTGGTAAGTTTATATCCGTGTGGATCGGCGGAGAGATTTCCGACCGCGTAGGACGTAAGAAATTAATGATCGGCGGAGCCGCTCTTTACATCGTATGTTTTGCAACAATGTTGATGACGACCAACGCAAAGCTGGCTGCATTTGCGGGCTTGATGGCGGGCGTGGCTACCTCCGGCTTCTGGGATGCATCCGGATATCCGGCTGTACAGGAAGCATATCCGGCGGCGCCTGGTACCGCGCTGATTATGATTAAGTTCTTCGTTGCGGCTTCTAGTATCTTCTACCCAATTATCTGCGTAGCTACCGGAAACCTGCAGGTGAATGTAATTCTTCCGCTGGTACTGTCTGTTGTTGTTCTTGTTCTGGCATGTATGGCGAAGTTCGTATATGACGATGAGAAGGCAAAGCTTGGCGGACAGGGCGGCAAGAAGGCAGATCAGGCGGAGATCGATGCGGCAAAGGCAAGGCTTTTAGTTGCGCCGGGAGGATTTACAAAGCTTCTTACTTACTTTTATGCATTCCTTGTAATGGCGGTTATGTACGGCGCTCAGCAGTACACGAAAGCATTCGGCCTTGCATACTGCGGACTGTCTGAGATGCAGGCGGCTTCCTTTACCACCATGTATCAGGTGGGTTCCATCGTAGCCGTTGCATTCTGGGCAGTGATGATGAGCAAGCTGAAATGGCATCCGTTGAAGGTGCTGATTATCGACTCTTTGATGACGGCAGTTGCTCTGCTTGGCGTATTATTTATCCATCAGGTAGCGATCGTTTACATTGCAATCCTTCTGCTTGGATTCGGATGTGCGGGCGGCGCGCTGCAGACAGGATTGTCTGTGGTACAGGAATTTGTTCCGGGACCAAAGGGACGTAATACAGGTATCTACTACACCTTCATGGGCGCGGCTTCTTACCTGATGCCAGTGGTTGTGGGAAGATTAACTATCATCTCTGGCGAGAGCAAGGCGGTTTATACGCTGATGGTTCTGATGTTTGTGCTTGCGGCGGTTCAGGTAGTTGCTACACTGTATCTCATTGGCAGATATAAGAAGGTATTCAGCGAGAATCCGCTGACGAAATAATTACATAAGTATCAAGAGTGTAAAAAAGGGACTGTCAGGAAATGGCAGTCCCTTTTTTACATTATTTATGTTCCTCCGGCTGTTCTTTTGGATCATGTGTTTCAATATACTCAATAAGATCAAGTATTTTCTTTACATGTAAAGCTATATTCATCAAATTTTCCAAAAACATATTTTTCAGGAATAAATTGACTGTTCCAGCCGTATATATGCTTTAAAGAGGTGGACAAAGGTGTATCAGATAGTTAAAAGAAAAGAAGGTTCTATGGGAGCAAAAGGAATAGAGAGCGTCTTTAATATCCTGCCTAAAAGGCTTAGGGAAAGTATTCTGGCTGAACAGCCGGACTTTAAAAAGCTGCAGGAAATCCGTCTGCGGGCCGGACAGCCTGTGACGCTTAAGTATGACGGACGGGAACGAATCGCAGGGAGACTATATAGCGGCGGGATTACAATGGAGGAAATTCAAGAGACCGTGCAGTATGCGGCGGAATATTCGCTGTATGCCTATGAGCAGGAAATGCGTCAGGGATATCTTACGGTCGAGGGAGGGCACCGGGTTGGGATGGCGGGTCAGGTGATACTGGACGGAAGGCAGATACGCAATCTGAGATATATATCTTCTATTAATATCCGTATCGCCCATGAGATCCATGGCTGCGCGGACAGAGCGTTTCCGTTTTTGGTTCAGGCGGGAGATGTGTTAAATACGCTGATTATTGCGCCGCCAGGCTGTGGGAAGACAACCTTGCTGCGGGATATCATACGCCGGATTTCAAATGGCAGCGAGTATCTGGAGGGAAAAAATGTGGGGGTTGTGGACGAGCGTTCTGAGATTGGGGGAAGCTATATGGGGATTCCCCAGAACGATCTGGGAAACCGGACAGATGTGCTGGACGCCTGCCCGAAGGCGGAAGGGATGATGATGCTGGTGCGCAGTATGGGGCCGCAGGTGATTGCAGTGGATGAGATTGGCAGCATGGAAGAGGTGCAGGTCTTAAAATATGCCATGTGCTGCGGATGCCGGACGCTTGCCACGGTCCATGGGGCGTCGTGGCAGGAAATAAGGGGGAAGCCGATGTTTCAGGATTTCTTTACCCAGAAAATGTTTCAGCGTTATCTTGTATTATGTGATGTGAAGCATCCAGGCCTGATAGAAGGAATCTATGATGAACAGGGGGAGATGGTATGTTAAAGATCACTGGCAGCATGGTTACCATTGCCGCCGCCGCGCTTCTTGGCGCATGTGCGGCGGGGGAGTTAGAAGCCGCTTATCAGGAGCTGATTTATCTGCAGAAATTAATCGGAATGATACAGGGGGAAGTGCGCTATGCCAGATCGGTGCTCTCTCATGTGTTCCGGAAAACCGGGGAACATGTAAAGCCCCCTTATGATGTGTGGCTGAAGCAGATGAGCATCCGGATGGAGAGCAGGAAAGGCGGAAGCTTAGGGGATATCTGGAGGGAAAGTGTGAATTTGTACTTAAGAGCGTCAAAACTGCCGCGGGGGGAACTGCAGAGGCTGGGAGAGCTTGGCGCTTTGCTGGGAGGGGCGGATGCCGATCTGGGGCTTGGGATCCTTGGCGGATATCAGGAGGAGCTTGCGGGAGCGATTGAGGACATGCACAGGGAAATACAGAATAAGAAAAAACTCTGCCGCTGTCTGGGAATATCCGGCGGAATATTGATAGCGGTTCTGCTGGTATAAGGAGGAATTCATGGGCGTTAATCTAATCTTTAAAATTGCGGCGGTAGGAATACTCGTTTCGATACTCTGTCAGGTATTGAAGCACAGCGGCAGGGAGGAACAGGCATTTCTCACGAGCCTTGCGGGGCTGATTCTGGTGCTGTTCTGGATCGTACCGTACATATACGAGCTGTTTGAGTCAATCAAAGGGTTATTTTCTCTGTAAAATGGAAGAAGGAGGATTCAGGCGTGGGAATTGTACAGGCAGGACTTCTTGGGATTGCAGGAGCGCTTCTTGCAGTACAGTTTAAGAGCGGCAGGTCGGAATACAGTATTTATATAGCGGCAGGCGTCAGCATACTAATATTTTTGGGGATACTGGGACAGTTTTCCGTATTTCTGGATGCGGTGTATAAGATTGCAGGCATCATAAATTTAGATTCCTCTTATGTGAAAACACTGGTAAAAATGATAGGGATCACCTACACTTCAGAATTTGCCTCCAGCATCTGCAAGGACGCGGGATATCAGACCATAGCGGTGCAGATTGAAATATTCGGGAAACTAATGATACTGGTGCTCAGTATACCGATTGTATTAACTGCACTGGAAACGATAGGGGAATTTCTGCCATGAGGCTGGAAAAGAGAAAGGCGGTACGCAGCGTCAGGAAGCGTATGAGGAGCTTGTTTTATCTGTTTTTGATTCTCTGCATGTGGAGTATGAAGCTGCCCTCTGAGGCGGCGGATTCTGAGGGGAAAGAGGCGCAGGAAAAAAGGGCGTTTTCGGAAAGTGAAGAGAGGCTTTCAGAAGAGGAGGTATCTGAGGAGGGGATAGGCGCAGAGGACGTTACAAGGGGGTTAGAAGAAACTACAAGAGATGAACTGTTAAGTGAAATGGATTTTTCAGAGATGGATGAGCTTCTTTCCGATTTGTTTCCGGAGGAAAAGCCGGATTTCGCAGAAACGGTGCGCTTAGTGATGGCCGGTGAAGTCAGGCTGGATGCGGGGCTTGTAAACAAGCTGATTGGGGACGAGTTGTTCTATGCCTTCCGGGTAAATAAACGAAGTATCATCCAGTTGATCGCGATTGCGGTTTCCGCTGCGATATTTTTAAACCTTTCCAATGTATTTCAGACAAGGCAGGTATCCGAAATTAGTTTTTTTCTGCTGTATATGCTGCTGGTGGGAGTGTGTCTGACTTCATTTCAGGCCGCTTCGGACTGGGTGCTGGACGGGATAGGCCGGCTTACCGGTTTTATGAAGGTGCTGTATCCGATCTATTTTGTTGCTGTGACAGCGGCGAAGGGAAGCATAACCTCCGGAGCGTTTTATCATCTTGCGCTGATTCTAATACTTGTCGTTGACGGGGTGGTCATGCATGTGATGCTTCCTATGATTCACATTTATGTGCTGGTAAGGGTATTGAACAGTCTGCAGCCGGAAGATTATCTGTCAAAATTGTCGGATCTTCTGGAAATCATCATAAGCTGGATTTTAAAATCACTGCTTGGATGTATGATCGGACTGAATGTGATTCAGGGGCTGGTTTCTCCGGCGATTGATACGGTAAAGCGCAGTATTGTCACCAGAGGGGTGGAGGCGATTCCGGGCGTAGGCGATGCGCTGGGAGGAACGGCGGAGGTGGTGCTTGGAACGGCGGTGCTGATTAAAAATAGTATCGGTCTGGCCGGAGCGCTGATCTGCTGCGGACTCTGCGCGGTTCCTTTAATCCAGCTTGGGATTATCACGCTGGCCTATAAGTTTGCGGCAGCAGTAATCCAGCCGGTTTCTGATAAGCGGATCGTAGAGTGTATCAGCGGGGTAGGAGAAGGATGCCGCCTGCTACTTAAGGCGGTGGTTACCAGCGGAGTTTTATTTCTTTTAACTATTGCGATTGTAGCATATACAACTAGTTCGGTATGAGGTGGAAAAGGTGGAGTATTTCTGTGAATGGATCCAGAAAATCGCATATTATATGATTCTTGTCACGCTTGTTATGCAGGTGGCGGCGGGGGAGGGCTATCGAAAATATATACGGCTTTTTACAGGGATTATCCTGATCCTGCTTATTCTGTCTCCGGTCATCCGCTTATCCGGGCTGGAAGGGGAAGGGTATCTTCGCTCGGCGGAAAGAAGCTATGAAGCGGCGGCGCAGCAGATGGAGGAGAAAATACAGGAATTAGATAAAGAAGTGTCTGGCTTTTATGAAGAAAGAGGGTTTCCGGGAGAAGGGCCTGAGGGGGAAGAAACCCGGGATTCCGACGGAAATGGAGAAGCTTGGGAAGCAGGAAAGATTGAAGTGGGGGAAATTCGAATTGGAAGATAGAAGGAAAAAACAGATACCTGTCCCGGAGCATCTAAAGGAAAAGCTTCTGGGAGCCTTTATGAAAAAAGACCGGCTGGTGATCGTGCTGCTTGCGGGAGTGCTGCTTTTGGTAATCGCTCTCCCGGTGTCAGACAGGAAGGAAGAACCGCTGACTGAGAGAAGAGAGAGGACTGAGAACGTTTCTGCAAGCGGGAGCAGAGGCCTTGACGCAGAGGATTATGCAGATTATCTGGAAGAAAAGCTTGCGGCGGCTCTATCGAAGGTAGAGGGAGTGGGAAGGACGGAGGTGATGGTGACCCTTGCTTCCGGCTCGGAACGGATTATTGAGAAGGACACGGACAGCGAGAGCGAATCTGTTCAGGAGACGGACAGCCAGGGAGGAAGCCGCAGCACGGTTCATAATGTAAGCTCAAAGCAGACGGTATATTCCGGAGGAGATGGAAATGGAGAGCCTTATGTGACCAAGGAGATGACGCCGGTGGTGGAGGGAGTCATTGTAATTGCACAGGGAGGGGACGACGCGGTGACGGTTCAGAATATAACTGAGGCTGTGCAAGCATTATTTGAAATAGACACGCATAAAATAAAGGTAATGAAGAGCAATTAAATCTATCTCAAGGAGGATGAACAGTGAAACGAATATTTCGTAGAAATCAGGTGATCATTGCAGCTCTGGCTGTTATGATCGCAGTTGCAGGGTATCTGAATTACTCGGGGCGTATTTTTGGAGGAGAAGGGGACGCGGCAGAAGCGAACAGCGAGCTTGCGAATATGGAGCTTCTGGATATTTCAGAAGAGGATCTTGCGGAGACGGATGGGGAGATTGCAAGCAACGACAGTGAAGAAACAGACGGAACCGTAGAGGGGACGCCAGGGGAGGCGGTACTTACCAGCGGGGATGCCAGCGCAGTTGTGGCGGAGGCCAAGGTCACTAGAGAACAGGTGCGGGCGAAGAATAAAGAATCCCTGATGGAGATTATTGACAACCAGAATTTAAGCGACGATCAGAAGCAGGAGGCGGTGAATCAGCTTCTGGCGCTGACGGATCTTGCGGAGAAGGAAGCGGCGGCAGAGACGCTTCTTGCCTCGAAGGGATTTGATCAGGCGGTTGTCAGCCTGACACAGGAAGGAGCGGATATCGTTGTCAGCGCGGCGGAACTTTCCGATGCCAACCGGGCCCAGATCGAAGACATTGTAACAAGGAAAACAGGAATAGCGGCGGAGAATATTGTGATCACGCCGATCAATACGGAGGGCAAATAAACAAGGCGTATTCTTGCATTTCCATCCCGGATATGTTAAATTATTATTGTGAAAGAATCAACGATTTTGGAAGCGTGTCCGAAGATGATTCGGATATCTTCTAATATCGGAAAGGAATGGGAGAATTATGGCAAGATATGTGAGAGAAGTGGTCTTAAATAAGCCGGGGGATTTTGTGCAGTTTATTATGGATGATTACCTGCAGAAGAATGGGTTTATTATGTCGGGCTGGAAGGGAGAGCCGGCGTACCGCACTGGCGATGCGGCGATCGAAGGGTATAAGTACCTGAAATGGGGATATATGAACGGAGTCTTCCATCTGGAGGCGTGGATGAAGGGAACCTTTGGCGGAGAGTGGAATCTGGACGGATTTGTGGGGACGCTGCAGAAGAAGCCCTATAAGGAGAGCCTAGAACAGCTTCTTGCAGTTCTGCAGCAGCCATTGCCACAGGAAGGGCAGATGCCCGGAGGGTATCCGGTTCCGGTACAGACGGTGGATAATTCCGGAGCGGCCACGATGGCGCTGGTACTTGGGATACTGGCATCCATCCTTGGATTTGTGATTCCGATCGTGGGAATTTTGCTGGGATGTATCGGATTTTCAAGGGGAAGAATGGGAGCAGGTTCTAGTAAGGCCGGCATGGCAACCGCCGGAAGGATACTCAGCGTTGTGGGAATCATTATATCCATTGTTATGTGGGTCTTTAATTTTATCGTGGTCATGGGAATGTTTTAGAAATGACCATGAGAATGCGTTGAAACAGAAGGCTTTCGCACGGACTATGTGCGGCGGCCTTCTTTTTTTAGAACAGGATCCGATAGATTTTGCTGCAAAAACCGCCTGCGGAGCTTTCAAAATCTGCGGCGGAAAGAATAGAAAAAAGATAGTTCTAATAATTGACAAAATGTTTAATAAGAGTATAATTGATTCTGCGTAGAAGTTTAGTAAAAATTGATTTTTAGTTTAGGTATATTGCAAATCAGAGAAAGGAACGAGGGCCTTATGGAGGTTGACTATGTAAATGAGCAGATTGGAAGGAAGATTAGAGATCTGAGGAACCGGAACGGTTTTACCCAGCAGGAGCTGGCGGACCGGACGGAGCTTACCAAGGGATTTATTTCCCAGCTTGAACGGGGGCAGGTATCTCCGTCGGTGGTGACCCTTCTGGATTTGATCGAGTGTCTGGGGACGACGGCTTCCGACTTTTTTAAGGAGACGGAGGAGGAGCATTTTGTTTTTTCGGAAGAGGGGTTTTTTGAGAAAGTGGACGAGGCGGGGAACAGTATTCAGTGGATTGTGCCCACGGCCCAGAAGTATCAGATGGAGCCGCTTTTGGTGTCAGTGCAGCCTCAACAGAGCCTGTTTGAGGATAAGCCCCATGACGGAGAGGAATTCGGATACCTGATATCCGGCAGCCTTACGCTGTATCTGGGGGAGAAGGCGTATCAGGTGAAGGCCGGGGAGAGCTTTTATTATCCGGCCAAGTGGAAGCATCGGATTGAGAATCCGGGAAATGGGCCCGCGAAGTTTATCTGGGTCAGCACGCCCCCTACATTTTAGCGAAAAGTAAGAGGTTGAGAGATGGATAAAAGGACGAATATTATTGAATTAAAACACATTACGAAGACCTATGAGGACGGATTCTCGGCGGTTTCGGATTTTAATCTGGAGGTGAAGCAGGGGGAGTTTGTGACTTTTTTGGGCCCTTCCGGCTGTGGGAAGACGACGACCCTTCGGATGATCGCGGGGTTTGATATCCCTACGGAGGGGGAGATCTTTCTGAACGGAAAGCCGATCACCAGCCTTCCGCCGAATAAGAGGCCGATCAATACGGTGTTCCAGCGGTACGCGCTGTTTCCTCATATGAATATTTTTGACAACATTGCTTTTGGGTTAAAGCAGAGAAAGATGCCAAGGCGCCTCATTGAGAAGAAGGTAAAGAAGGTGCTGGAGCTGGTGGATTTAGAGGGGTTTGAAAACCGGAAGACGGATACCTTATCCGGCGGACAGCAGCAGAGGGTGGCGATTGCCAGGGCGGTGGTAAACGAGCCCCAGATCCTGCTCTTAGACGAACCTTTGGGGGCGCTGGATTTGAAGATGCGCAAGGAGATGCAGTTAGAGCTAAAGGAGATGCATAGGGAGCTTGGGATTACCTTTATCTATGTGACGCATGATCAGGAAGAGGCGCTTACCATGTCGGATAAGATTGTGGTCATGTCGGAGGGGAAGATGCAGCAGATCGGTACGCCGGAGGATATTTACAACGAGCCGGTGAATGCTTTTGTGGCGGATTTTATCGGGGACAGTAATATTTTTAACGGAATTATGACCGGAAAGAAGAAGGCTAGGTTCTGCGGCGGGGAATTTGCCTGTGTGGACGACGTGGAGGAAGGAACCCACATTACGGCGGTGGTAAGGCCGGAGGACGTGATTCTGACGAAGCCGGAGAAGGGGATTATCAGAGGCGTGGTTTCCTCCGTGATCTTTAAAGGGATCCACTATGAGATCACGGTGGAGTCCGGGAAAAATGAGATCGTGGCCCAGTCCGTCCACTCTGCGGCGGAGGGAGAGCGCGTGGGCGTGGCGGTGGAGCCGGACAACATCCACATCATGCTTGCGGAGGACCATACCAATATCTTTCAGGCAGAAATCAATAAGAATTATGAGCTGGAGTACAACGGAACTACTTTGGACGTGAGGCTGACGGATCTGGTCAGGGGAAGCAGGCTGGATGCGGACGGAACCGTTCTGGATGCCAATGGGCTGGAGCTTGACCGGATGAAGCTTCGGATTCTTGTCTCTATACAGCCTCAGGATATCCGGATGACTGACGTAACCAGCGAGGGGCTGGTGGAAGGTTATATCAGCAATCTGATCTACAAGGGCGACCATTACAGCTATGTGATCCATACGGATCTGGAGCAGGATTTTGTGGTGGACGACGAATACCTGTGGAATATGGAGGATCAAGTGGGGCTGATTATGCCTGAGAAGAAGATGACGTTTACGGTAAAAAGATAGGAGGAAACCATGAGACAGTTGAAGTTTTCCAGAAAAATGCTGGGAATCCCATACGCAGTCTTTTTACTGCTTTTTGTGGCGGCACCGCTGTTCGTGCTGTTTTATTATGCCTTTACCAATGGACAAGGGCAGTTTACCACGGAGAACCTGACCGGGTTTTTCTCAGATCCCAATACGCTGGGAACGCTGTTTTACAGTTTTGGCGTTGCAATCGTTACAACGGCGGTATGTCTGCTCATGGCCTATCCGGCGGCCTATATCCTTGCGGTCAGCAGAATGAAGGCAAAGTCGGTGGTGGTGATGTTGTTTGTGATTCCTATGTGGATTAACTTTTCGCTGCGGATTACGGCGCTGAAGGAGATCCTTACATGGCTTGAGGGGAATCTGGCCTACCATCCTTTTTTTAATACGGTGGTGGGGATGAGCTACGATTTCCTGCCCTTTATGATCCTTCCGATCTACACGACGATCTCTAGACTGGACGGGGCGCTCCTTGAGGCGGCAAGGGATCTGGGAGCCGGGGAGACGCAGGCCTTTCTGAAGGTGACGCTGCCCCTTTCCCTGCCGGGGATTATAAGCGGCGTGTCCATGGTATTTCTGCCTGCGATGACCAACTATGTGGTGCTGGATATGCTCTATAACAGTACCTATATTATGGGAAGCCTGATCGGAAGCTATTTTGCGGCCTATAACTGGCACGGCGGCTCGATGATCGCACTGATTCTGCTTGCCATCATCTGTCTGTTTACGCTGTTTACCAGCGGGATGGAGGAGGAAAATACGAGAGGAGGGACGCTGCTTTGAGGAAAAAGATATGGAGAGGGACGGTTCTTTTGCTGGTCCTTTTGTTCTTGTACCTTCCGATTCTGGTGCTGGCGGTATACAGCTTTACGGATGCGACGAATATCGGGGCGATCCGGGGGTTTTCAGTTAAAAATTATGTGACGTTATTTACCACGCCGGAGCTGGTGCGGATGATCATGGGGACGGTGGTCTTGGCGGTGGGTTCTGCGGCTGCCGCTACGGTTCTTGGCACGCTGGGGGCGGTGGGATCATTTTATTCGAAAAAGGGCATGGCCTCTGCGATTACTACCATGAACCAGATTCCGGTGGTTAACGCGGACGTTGTGACCGGATTTTCCATCTGCATCCTTTTGGTGGTGGTGTTCGGCGTCAGCAAGGATACCTTTGTGCCGTTGGCTGCGGGGCATGTGACGCTGTGCGCGCCCTTTGTATTTTTATCGGTGATCCCGAAGCTTAAGCAGATGGATCCCAGCATCTATGAGGCGGCGCTGGATCTGGGGGCGGCGCCCTTTACGGCGCTGGTGAAGGTGGTCATCCCCCAGATTTTTCCGGGGATCGTCTCGGGCTTCGCGCTGGCGGTCACCCTTTCGCTGGACGATTATTTTGTGGCTACCTATACGAAGCCGGCTACCTTTGACACCATCAGTACCTATGTGGTTAACGCCACAAAGGGTGCTCAGACCACGATAAAAACGGCTTTGTGGGCCCTTTCGACGGTATTGTTCCTGACGGTTGCGTTGACGGTGCTGGTGATGAATCTGAGGGCTGAGAAGAAGAGGCAGGAAAGGGATGGTGTATGATGGCGGAAGGAAAGAAAAGGCTGGCGGCGCTTGGTTTTGTCTGCTGCATGCTCTGCGCGCTGTCCCCACAGGCTTTGTTAGATGCGGAGGCAAAAGCGCCGGGGAAGAATGGCAGAGAGAAAGAGGTTACCTTAAGGGTCTGCAACTGGGAGGAATACATTGACCTTGGGGACTGGGACGAGGAGGAGACGATCGATCTTCCCAGCGGAGACGTGATCGGGGAGCGTTCCATGGTGGAGGATTTTACAGAATGGTACTACGAGACCTATGGGATCCGGGTTAAGGTGGAGTATTCTACCTTCGGCACCAACGAGGATCTGTACAATATGCTGACGCTGGGGGATACCTACGACGTGGTGTGTCCTTCGGAATATATGATCATGAAGCTGATGGCGGAAGATGCGCTGCTGCCTTTGTCGGAGGATTTTTTTGATACCTCCGATGGGAATAACTATTACATAAACGGCGTTTCGCCTTACATCCAGTCGGTGTTTGAAACCAACAGGATGGAGGGGAAACGATGGAGCGATTATGCCGCCGGCTATATGTGGGGGATTACAGGTATTGTGTACAATCCGGATACGGTGAGCGAAGAGGAGGCTTCAAGCTGGAGAATCCTAAACGATCCGGCGTACAAAAGGCAGATCACTATTAAGGATAATGTGAGGGATTCCTATTTTGCGGCGGTGGGGGCGGTCAAATCAGAGCTTCTTACTTCCGAGGAATTTGTGGAGGATGCCGATTACCGGAAGAATCTGGAAAGGGAGATGAACGATACCTCGCCGGAGACGATTGGGCGGGTTCAGGATTATCTTCAGGATGTGAAGGACAACTGTTATTCCTTTGAGACGGATTCCGGGAAGGCGGATATGATCACCGGCAAGGTGGCGCTCAATTACCAGTGGTCCGGGGACGCGGTCTACACCATGGATCAGGCGGATGAGGAAGAGTATACGCTGGCCTTTGCGGTTCCGGAGGAATCCACGAATATTTATTTCGACGGCTGGGTGCTGTTAAAGAACGGCATCGGAGAGGATGCGGCGAAGCAGCATGC
>CAJUTH010000038.1 GCA_910589275.1 uncultured Dorea sp. | reverse complement strand
TCGATAAATCCTATGTTCTTCCGTTTATTTGTTTTTCTTCATGAAACAACCCTATCTTCCGTTCCCAGCCGTACAATCCTCTCACGATACTTCTCCGTCTCCGGCTGTTTCATCAGTTTATCAATGATTTCGTATCTTCCCCACAAATGCATCGGATACACAAGCGAAGTATCCGTATGCCGCATTAACCAGTCAAGTCCCCAGTAATACGCATCTCCAAGCCTTGGATCCACCGGAACGAAGGCTACATCAATATGAGCGCCCTCTATAGAAGAAAGTGCCTGTTTAAAATTCTTCTCCATCTCCCGGTTATAATCCGGCCCTTCCTCCTCCCAGTGCCACCAATTCAAATCTCCCGCATGGTAAATATTTACAGCCTGTCCGCCGTTTCCTTCCCGGACAGAAACAAAGAACGCCACGCCCTCATCTGTAGAGCGAAGCGTCTTTATTCTGATATGCTCCAGTTCCAGATCTTCTTCCGGTCCTATAAATACTCTGTTACCCGCTGGTTCTGCCTGTATATCGTCTGACAGAATATATTGTATCTGCGGATAGATCGCTTCCCAGCCAAAGATTTCCTCCTGAAAATGATCGTGATGGTTATGGCTCGCAAATACATATACCTTCTTATCCTGGCGGATAGACGGAAGCGTCCCTTTATAATAGTCAAAAACCAGCACACAGTTCCCGCATTCTGCCATAAATCCACTATGCTGTATATAGGTAATCTTCATCCTCATTCTCCTACTCTTCCTGTTCCTGTTCCTGCTGAATCAGGCCCACAGCATGAATAATCTCCGGAAGCAGATACTCCAGACACTGTTTCACTGCATTCGGCTTTCCGGGAAGATTCACAATTAGTACGTCCCCGCGGATTCCCGCCGCGCTCCTATTCAGCATGGCACGCTTCGTCATCTGCAGTGTATGCGCACGCATGGCCTCTGGAATACCGACCACCGGCCTGTCGCAAATCTCTAAGGTTGCCTCCGGCATACAGTCTCCGGCAGCACAGCCGGAACCTCCCGTAGTGAGGATCAGATCCACTAAATGCCCGTCTGTCATCCTCTGCATAACCGTAGATAATACCGTCTTATCGCAAGGTAATGGTTTCATAAATACCACCTTATGTCCCGCTTCTTCAACAATATGCTGAATCACCCTGCCGCTTTTATCTTCCTCATGTCCTCTGTAAACCGGTGTACTTGCCGTAATAATTGCAACTCTCATTATGTACCTCCAATACGTGCTCATTTGTACCTTTCTCTTTATAATAACAATTCTTTGGCCTATTTGCAAGCCTATATAATGATACACACCAATCCGCCGTTGCTGTCATTAACAATCTTCTGCATCGTATCCTGCAGCTTTGTCTGGCTCTCATCGTTGATAACCGACATTTTATTTCTCATGCCGTCCATCACAAGCTCCTCAATGGATTTTCCAAATATATTGGTCTGCCAGATACCTCCCTCCTGATTCTCCGTCTCTTTTATATAAGCAATCAAATCTTCCGCCTGCTGTTCATTTCCCACAATCGGCGCAATCTCTGTCTCAATATTTGCCCGGATCAAATGTATGGACGGAGCTGTGGAATGTATTTTCACGCCGTATTTGCTGCCCTGTTTGATCACTGTCGGCTCATCAAGAGTAATTTCATCCCTTGTAGGACTGACCACGCCGTACCCGCGCATCCTCACGCTGTTAAACGCATCCTTAACGCCCTCGTACTCTGCCTTAAGCTGGGACAGATTCTTCAGCTCGGAGATCAGTTCGTATTGTCCCGCAATCTCCGTCCCTGTCAGCTCGCTCAGCATCTCATAATAATACTGCTGGGCAACCTCTATACGAATCTTCACACAGCCGGTATCCATCCCAATCTGTTCTACTCTCAGTTCTTCAATATACGGGCTCTCCGGCATTGCAATCTTCCCGGAAGCATCTCCCATTTCATCCACGTTATCCAATATTTCCCGGATATGACTCAGCAGATCCTGCTTGATTTTATGGTCTATCGGAAGCATTTCCACCCATTTTGGTATGTAAAATTCAATCTCTGAAATCGGAAATGTAGAAAGCACTCCCTCCAAAATCTTATGGATATCCTCCTCTTTCAACTGTTCACAATTGACCGCCATTGCGCGGACGCCGTATTTTTCTTCCATCTCCCGTACCGTTTCCTTGGCTTCCTCCCCAAAAGGCCTTGCAGAATTTACCAGCACGATAAAGGGCTTCCCGATACTCGCAAGCTCCCGTATTGTCTTATCCTCCGCTTCTAGATAACTTCCTCTGGGAAGTTCCCCGATACTTCCGTCGGTAGTAATCACAATCCCTATCGTTGCATGGTCGTGGATCACCTTTCTTGTTCCGATCCCCGCGGCCTTCGTAAACGGAATCTCATAATCAAACCAAGGGGTCTTTACCTGTCTCTCTTCTCCTCCTTCAATGTGTCCCGTCGCGCCGTCCGCCATATAGCCCACGCAGTCAATCAGCCTTACCTTCACCGGCACGTCTTCCATCAGACGGATTTCCGCCGCTTCCTTTGGAATAAACTTTGGCTCTGTAGTCATAATTGTTTTCCCGGAAGCAGACTGGGGCAATTCATCCCTAGTTCTTGCCCTGTCCGGTTCATCCTCCATATGCGGAAGCACCAGAACCTCCATAAAACGCTTGATAAAAGTCGATTTCCCTGTCCGTACCGGCCCTACTACTCCTATGTATATCTCGCCGTTCGTCCTTGCCTGTATATCTTTGTATAAACGATTAGAATCCATCCTCTTCCTTCCCCTTTTCGTATATGCTGTTAAAATATATGCGATGATCTGTGCATTTATGAACGCAGGCTCTGAATTTTGCTATGAGCGGCCTCCTAAATAGCAGCGATAAAAATTCTATGCACGGAGACTATTAATTGTGACAGTATTTTATATTTGAATCCCATACCATATTTTGTTAAAATAAAAACATAACAGGCCGTATTGCTCTGGAGTGACCAGTCACACTCCGGCATACGCCTGCAATTAAGCACGTATATTAAGGAGGATTATCATGAACACAGTAAAGGTTAGAAACCTAGAGCTTGGTGCAGGAATCCCTGCAATCTGTATTCCTAATGTAGGAAAAACAAAGGACGAAATCATTTCCCTCACCAAACAATATACCGGCATGCACATGGATATTATGGAATGGCGCGTCGACTGGTTCGAGGGTGTAGAAGATATTGCAGCAGTAAAAGACGTACTTACAGAGGTACGTTCCGCTCTGGGCGATACACCGCTTCTTTTTACCTTCCGTACAAAGAATGAGGGCGGTGTCCATGAGATGAGCACAGAAGCTTACGCCAGCCTCAATAAAGCCGTTGCAGCAACCGGTATGGCAGATTTCATTGATGTAGAGATCTTTACAGGCGATGAAATCGTCTCAGATATGATTGCAGCGATCCACGCGGCAGATACAAAGGTCGTTGCCTCCAACCATGACTTTGACAAAACACCGGCCCAGTCTGATATTGTATACCGCCTGCGCAAAATGCAGGACATGGGCGCGGATATACCTAAAATTGCCGTTATGCCCCAGAACAAAAAGGACGTCCTCACACTCCTTGCCGCTACAGAAGAGATGGCCTCCGACTATGCAGACCGTCCGATCATCACAATGTCCATGGCAGGCATGGGAAGCATCAGCCGTCTTTCCTGCGAAGCTTTCGGCTCCTGTCTGACCTTCGGTTCCGGCTCTATGGCTTCCGCTCCGGGACAGATTGGCGTAGATTCCCTGTATGAGGCGCTGCAGATCGTACATAACGCATTATAATTCTGAGTCATACATAAAAATTCCACCTGCGCGGCCCCGGCCATCCTGCCATGGCCGCACAGATGGAAACTTTCCTTCCTCTATCTATGTTCTTTACAGATCCACTCCGTCACAGTAAGTTTTAAAACCGCCATTTCATTTACCATCTTCTCCGGAAAAGTCCAGTCCGTCCTGCCTGTGTAATGCGCCGTTATCAGATTCAGTCCATAGCACTTCGCTTCATAATCCTTCAGAAATTCAATATTCCCTTTTCCCATCACACTCTGGTACAGATACGTATAAGCGCAGGCTGTTTTCCGTTCTACAAGTTTATGTCCTGTATCCATCTCAAAAGATACCCTGCTCTGCTTCTTTGCCAGCTCAATCTTCTTTCCTTCGCCCGCACTGTGGAAATACAAAGTCAGCTCCCCATTCTTATTCTCATATCCAAAATTCAGAGGCACAATATAAACTCCCTCTTCGTCTGCCAGCCCAAGCCGGCAGCATCCGCAGCCATCCACAATCCCAAGCATCTTCCCAAAATCTGTTATTTCCCTGTCTTTTCTTCTCATTGATCTTTTCTCCATACTCGTCTATTCCGCACAATATGCCATACGGTTTTCCTCATCCTCCAGCTCCAAAAGCGCTTCCAGCTTCCTCTTTGCATCCTCATACCCCGCAAATTGGATTCCATGTATTCCAAATCTTCTGGCCGCCTCAATATTTTCCGCGTGATCGTCAATAAACACGCTTTCTGAAGGGAGAAGGGAATACATATCGCACAGATGCTTATAAATCTCCCATTCCGGCTTCATCAGATGGCATTCATGGGAAAATACCACGCCGTCCATATAAGGAAGAAAGGGCATATGCTCCTTTGTTCTCTCAAACAAATCCCTGCCGTAATTCGACAGCACATACAGCCGGTATCCTCTTTTTTTCAAATCTTTTACCCACTCCACCGTATAGGGCATCTCCCACACCGTTTCCTCCGCATGGCCATAAGCGTCCCGTATCAGTTCCTCATGCTCCGGCGCATTTGCCACAAAGCCTTCTATCAGCTCTTTTGTCCCAATCGGCCCTCTGTCTGCCTTAAGCCACATGGCGCTGCAAAATACTGCGTTCAGGACAATCTCCTGTTCCTCCTTGGAATATCCTCTTTTCTCCACATAGGTATAAGGGTCATACTCCACCAGAACCTTTCCAACGTCAAAAATAATATTCTTAATCATATCGTACTCACACTCTCCATCTGGCGGCGCCAAATATATTCCTAAAAATTTATTCTTCGCCGATAATCTCAATCTGACATACCTTCATCGCCTCCAGCGCCTGCTTATGGCTCTTAGGCGTCACTCCCGCGCAGCAGGAGGCATCCACGATCACAGCCGCTTCCGGCAGCGCCGCTTTCACAATCATCGCATTTGAAATGACGCAGATATCCGTGCAAAGCCCGATCAGCGTAACACTCTCAATTTTTTCCTGCCATTCATCATATTTTTGAAGCGTATTTCCCAGATCAAGACAGCCAAAGGTCTTCTTATCCACCGGCAGTTCCCCGATCAGCTCCTGAATCTCCGAACGGATCTCCCACCCTTTCGTCCCGCGGATACAGTGCTTAACCGGAAGCTTTCTTCCCTCCTGCGTCTGTAAGTAATCCTCTTCATGGGTATCCCTCGTGGCGATGATCCTGCCCTCAAAGCTCTTTATCTTCTCTATTACCTTCGGGACAACCGCCTCCGCTTCCTTCGTACCAAGCGCTCCGTCAATAAAATCATTCTGCATGTCCACAACTACTAAAATATTCATTACGCATTCTCCTTCATATATACTTTTTCTTCTCTTCCCCATGGCGCCATCCGCCTGTCAACTATCTGAAAGCCATATTTTTCATACAGATTATCATGGTCGGTAATCAAATACGTCCTCTCGAAGCCTTCTGACTTTAGGTACTTCATAGAAACCGCGATCAGTTCCTCTCCCAGTCTCCTTCCCCGGTAAGCTTCGTCCACAAACAGCGTTCCCACAAACGGCGTATACGGCATGCCCGGAATTGCTTCCTCTTTTATAATGGTACAGTAGCCGCAGATTTTATCATCATCCAAAAGAACCGCCACTCTCTCCCAGTCTGTAAACCGGTGGTTCTCCATATCCTCTGCTAAGATTTTCCCTGAACTCCATCCGCATCCGCCGGCATAATCCCTGACCGCGTTCCATCGTTCATGACGTTCCTCCATTAACTGAATCTTCATCCGTCTCCTCCTGATTCTACTGCCAAACCCTCCGCTTTCTTTTGATTATAACATTCATGCCCTGTTTAAGAAATTAATAGAACAAAGCTTCCTATATTACGGCTCCCGAGCCTTGAATAGTAACGGACGCTTATCTCCTAGTTGTATGCTAGGAAATAAGCGTCTTTCAATTCGTCACATCTCATGCATGTTGTTATACCGGATAGCTTCCGTTCTCTGTATCCGCCATCGCCGGGTCAATCTTCGTCTGCTGAGCTTCTCTGTACTTAAAGAAATCCGTTGCAACCTGTGGGAACAGCGCGTAGGACAGCACATCCTCGTCCTGCTGGATCCACCGCTCGCATTCTTTACGCAAGGTGTCTAACTCATCCGGAATCAAGTCGGCCGGACGGCAGGTGATAACCTCTGGATTCTCTCCGAGAACCTTCTTCTTCACTTCCTCATTAAACGGCTTAACGGTTGCGCCGTATTTACCGCTTAAGACATCCTTCGTCTCCTTCGTTGCCATCTTATAACGTTCGCCCATCAGCACGTTAAATACGGCCTGCGTACCTACAATCTGAGAGGACGGTGTAACAAGCGGCGGCTCGCCTAAATCTTTCCGAACCTTTGGAACCTCTTCAAGCACTTCGTAATACTTATCCTCTGCATTCTGTTCCTTAAGCTGTGAGGTCAGGTTTGAAAGCATGCCGCCTGGAACCTGATAAAGCAGGGTCTTGATATTCACGCCCATATTCTTTGGATTCAACAGTCCGCTCTCCAAAGCCTTGTCACGGATTGGACGGAAATGATCTGCAATCTCTGCCAGCAGGTTCTGATCAAATCCGGTATCATAAGGAGTTCCCTTAAAGGTCTCCACCATAACCTCAGTCGCAGGCTGCGAAGTTCCCAGAGCAAAGGGAGACATGGCTGTATCAATCACATCTACGCCTGCTTCTACTGCCTTTAAGTAAGTCATAGACGCAACGCCTGAAGTATAGTGGGTATGGAGCTGAATCGGAATATTAACTGCGTCCTTTAAGGCTCCGATCAGCTCTGTCGCCTTGTATGGAACCAAAAGTCCCGCCATATCCTTGATACAGATTGAGTTTGCTCCCATCTCTTCAATCCTCTTTGCGATGTCTACCCAGTAATCCAGCGTATATGCATCGCCCAGTGTATAGGAAAGAGCCACCTGCGCGTCGGCCTTCTCCCTGTTGGCTGCGGTAACCGCAGTCTGTAAATTTCTAAGGTCATTGAGACAGTCAAAGATCCGGATAATATCAATACCGTTTGCCACAGACTTCTGCACAAAATATTCTACTACGTCGTCTGCATACGGACGGTATCCCAGAATGTTCTGTCCTCTGAACAGCATCTGCAGCTTTGTATTTTTAAATCCGTCGCGGAATTTTCTCAGTCTCTCCCATGGGTCTTCCTTCAAGAACCGGAGGGATGCGTCGAAGGTCGCGCCGCCCCAGCACTCTACGGAATGATATCCCACCTGATCCATCTTCTCTACGATCGGCAGCATCTGTTCTGTTGTCATACGTGTAGCAATCAGGGACTGATGCGCGTCTCTCAAAATGGTTTCTGTTATCTTAATTGGTCGTTTCTCCATATCTACCATTATATCTTCCTCCATATATTTATTAACTCATCGGCAACACTCAGTTCATGTCAAACCCATGCTGACCTCATGCAGCTCTCTTCCTGTTGTCACATAACCCCAAAGATTGCCATAAAAGTACCGGCAGCTACTGCCGTACCGATAACGCCGGCAACATTCGGGCCCATTGCGTGCATCAGCAGGAAGTTGGTCGGGTCTGCCTCCGCTCCTACCTTCTGTGAAACCCTTGCAGCCATAGGAACTGCGGATACTCCCGCAGAACCAATCAGCGGATTCACCTTTCCGCCGGTTGCCTTACACATAATCTTGCCGAAAACCACTCCGGCAGCAGTACCGAATGCAAATGCTACCAAACCAAGGATTACAATCTTAATGGTATCCCAGTTAAGGAACGCCTCAGCGCTTGTGGTAGCTCCTACCGACGTGCCAAGAAGGATAACTACGATATACATCAGTGCATTCGAAGCCGTCTCGGTAAGCTGTCTTACTACTCCTGACTCCCGAAACAGATTTCCAAGCATCAGCATACCTACCAGAGGTGCTGTAGTCGGAAGAATCATACATACCACAATCGTAACAATGATCGGAAACAGGATACGCTCCAGCTTGGATACTGGCCTTAACTGTTCCATCTTGATCTGACGCTCCGCCTTTGTGGTCAAAAGCTTCATGATCGGCGGCTGAATAATCGGCACCAGCGCCATATAGGAATAGGCGGCAACTGCGATCGGTCCCATAATCGCCGTCTGCTGCAGCTTACCCGCAAGGAATATGGACGTTGGTCCGTCCGCGCCTCCAATAATTGATACTGCAGCCGCAGCCTTATCGGAAAAGCCCATTGCCATTGCTCCAAGATATGCTGCAAAGATACCGAACTGCGCTGCCGCTCCCAAAAGGAAGCTCTTAGGATTCGCAATCAGCGGTCCAAAATCCGTCATTGCCCCAACGCCCATAAAAATCAGCGAAGGGAGGATCGCCCACTCATCCAAAATATAGAAATAGTAGAGCAGACCGCCGGTTCCATTTGCCGCATCCTCTGCATGCAGCATAATATCCGGATAGATATTAACCAGCAGCATACCGAACGCGATCGGTATCAGCAGCAAAGGCTCAAACTCGTGCCTGATAGCCAGATACAGGAAAAAGCAAGCGAATCCGATCATGATCAGGTTGCCTCCTGTCAGATTCAAAAATGCCGTCTGATGCACGAGGTTCTCTAATGTCGTTACAATATAATCCATTTTATAACCTCCAGTCGTGTCTAGGACATAAGCTCAGTTATGCTTTAGTTTAATGTAGCAAGAACAGCTCCGGCCTCAATCGCATCGCCCACTGCCGCGTCAATGCTTGCTACGGTTCCGTCTTCTGGCGCCACAACTGGAATCTCCATCTTCATCGCCTCAATAATAACTACCGGATCACCTTTCTTCACGCTCTGGCCCACATTCGCCTCAATTTTAAATACCTTGCCCGCCGCTCCGGCTTTCACTTCAATAGAACCTGCCCCTGCTGCGGCTGCCTTCGGAGCCGGCGCTGCTTTCGGAACAGCGATCGGCGCCGCTGCCGGTGCCGGTACAGGCGCTGCTCCCGCTGCCTTTTCTTCCACAGTTACATCATATACATTGCCATTCACTGTAATTGTATAATTTTTCATTGCTTATTTCCTCCTCGTCATTAATTCCACTTATTTGATTTTCTTCTCTTAATGCTTCTTACAACAAAGCCGTCTGTCGTTGTGCCCTCCGCCGCTGCGATCGCCGCCGCGATCACCGCGATCAGCTCCGAATCATCCGTCTTCGGCGCTGCCGTTCTCCGTACCGATGCTGCCGGCGCCGCCACAGACGCGGGCATCTCTTTAACTTCCGGTTTCTTCCGGAACTTACTTTGTATTTCAGGAATGTATTTAAATAAAGAAATAATCAGTGAAATGATTATCAGTACAACAAATACGGTTCCCATGCCAAGCAGCGTATTCAAACCTGCTTTCTCTAATATCTCTCCCATTGAAAACTGTGCGCTGACAGTCAGGCTTTCCAGATACAGGTCCTCGTCAAAAACAAATTCTACCGTTGCAGTCCTGTCCTCGAACTCTGTCTCCGTGGATACCACCAGTTCATCCGCACCGGCCTCAAAGTTATAATCTCCATGTTCTACGTATGCTCCGCACTCCTCTTCCCCGGCCTTCCATGCATCAATCGCACTCAAATATTTTTCGGGAGTTATCGGAAGCATCATCTCTGTAAGCTGCTGTTCAAAGGCAAATTCCCTCAGTCCTTTGATCTGTTCCACCGACGCGTCGTCATAATTCGGAAAATAAGTGAACACATAATCCACAACTTGGCTGACCGCAGCCTCATCGTATTCGATTACTTCCTTTTCCTGTCCGCATCCCGTTGTGAAAGCAAGTACGGCTGTCAGCATACATATTAATAAGCTAATCTTTTTCTTCACTTTGCTTCACCTCGCTAAACTGTTCCGTGTTTCTTTGAAGGACGTACTTCTTTCTTCGTAAAGAGCATCTCAAATGCCCCGATTACATATTTTCTTGTATCTGCCGGCTGAATCACCGCGTCCACGTATCCCCTTCTTGCCGCAGACATGGGACTGGACTGCAGTTCCTTATATTCCGCCGCTTTTTCATTCAGCACCCTGCTGTCAGCTCCCGCGTACATGATCTTGGCAGCTAGCTTTGCATCCATCATGCCGATCTCAGCCTCCGGCCATGCATATACCATGTCCGCTCCGATTGATTTACTGTTCATTGCCACATAAGCGCTTCCGTATGCTTTGCCGATCACAACGTTTACCTTCGGCACCGTCGCGTTGGTAAAGGCATATACTAACTTAGCCGCCGCCTTGGCCAGATTCCGCTCCGAACACTTTCCTGCCGTAAATCCAGTGACATTAGTAAGGGTCAGCACCGGAATATTAAATGCATCGCAGAACTCTACAAACTCCGCAGCTTTCTTCGCGCCCTTTGCTGAAAGGGAACCGTCAAATTCCGCCGTCACATTTGCTGAGGAATCATAAACCTTAGACCGGTTCGCAGCCGCGCCTACGGTCATTCCGTTCAGGCGGATAAAGCCAGTCACCATATCCTTTGCGTATTCTCTCTTTGTCTCAAAGAACACATTGCTGTCTGAAATATTTGCAAGGGCAATCGCCGTATCCTCTGCCGCATTTTCAATTCCTGCACAGGCGCGGTTCAGATCATCTGTACAATCGGAATAAGATGCTTCCTCTTCATTATTGCCCGGCAGCATGCATACCAGAGAGCGGATATCTGCAAGAATCTCATCCTCTGTGCCGACGCCGTCCACCAGCCCCGCCTCTTCACTCTGGAACTTTGCAGATGAAGTATCGCATTTGCCGATGTCATTGCCCGGAATTGCATTGGGAGAATTAACAAATAACCTAGCCTCCTTCTCTTCCATAAACGTAAAATCAGAAAGCGCCGGAAGCACTGAAAGCCCGCCTCCGCAAGTGCCGAATACTGCGGAAATCTGAGGAATCACGCCGGAAGCCATTGCCTGCTTCAGATATAAGTTTCCAAAACCGTCCAATGCGTCTGTCGCCTCCTGAAGCCTCATGCCTGCGCAGTCAAGAAGACCGATCACCGGCGCTCCCATCTTCATCGCCAAATCATAGATATTTGCAATTTTTTTCGCATGCATCTCTCCAATGGTTCCGTTTAAGACCTCTGCATTCTGGCTGTAAACATATACCAGATTACCGTCGATGACACCGTATCCGGTAATCACACCGTCTCCGGGTGTCTCTTTTTCCTGCATGTTGAAATCTGTAGCTCTGGCAGTCACTGCTCCGCCAATTTCAACAAAACTTCCCGCATCAAGCAGAGCTGTAATTCTTCTGCCCGCTGCACTTGTTGTTGCTATGTTACTACTCATAACCAGCCCTCCATTTTCCTTACTATACTTGTATATTAGGTTTATATAATAACCAAATTTCGTTACTATTCACGGCCCATGAGGCCGCTCATAGCAACAATTCGGGGCGGAAATCAAAGTTTTGCTGCGCAAAATGCGCCCCTCACTCTTGTATCATGTTCTCACGGAATGCGCCCTGCGGCGCATTCCTGAGCCGTGAAAAGCAACCAAATTTCTGCCTTGTATATTATAACTTTTATTTCTGTAAAGTGCAACAGTTTTATTTATTTTCGTTAAATAAATGTCAAGTCATAGTTCACAAGGTGTCTGCCCCTTGCGGAGAGCTTTGGCACAGGAAGCAGGGCGAGACAACATTCCAGTGAACCCAGTACCAACGTAGTCTAAGAAGCTCAGGAATGCCTTCGCTCCTAAGACTACGTAAGCACCGGTTTCACTTCCATTAAAGACGTCTCTGCAATGCCCTGTTTCCTGTGCCAAAGCTCTCCGCAAGGGGCAGACACCCCGTGAACTGTGATATGCCAAGCAGCGCGGCAAAATCCTTTTCGCCGCGCCATCTTGCAAATAATATGCTATTTTTGGTTCCGAAACTGCACCGGCGTCATGTTGTATGCTTTCTTAAACAGCCTGTTAAAGTGCTCCACGTTCTGATAACCTACCGTCAGCGCAATATTCTCCACCGTCATACTGCTGCTCTTTAACATTGCGCGGGCCTTCTTCATACGCACTTTTTTTACCAGTTCGCCAAATGTCATGCCGGACTTTTCCTTAATGTACTTGGACAGATAGGGCTTTGACAGATAAAATTTCTCAGACAGGTCATCCAGCGTCACATCAATATAATTTTCCTGAATATAATTCATAATCTCAATCATCCGCGCATCATTGCAGGTATTTGCAGTCTTAATTTCATCCAGCTTATTTACCGCTACAATCAGCGCTTCAATGGATGCTTTGATAATATCCGCGTCGATGCCCACGCCCCAGCATGCCTTGCCTTTACACACAATACCCACATAAGCGGCTGCCTTAGACGACGACCCTCTAGTCAGAGAATGCTCCTCATAATACCTCAGCTCATAACTGATATTAAAATACTGCTTAATCGCATTGCTCACCGCGTCTAACCGCCCGTTTCCGGAGGCCGCTACCACTCTTTGGTCATTGCCGTGCTGGATCGTCGCCTCTGCAATAATACCGTCCACTTGCTTAAAATGACACTCGTCAATAGCAAACACACTCTTAGCGTTCACGTAATTATCGATAAAGATCTGATATACCCACTCCGGCGTCAGCTCCTTATGCGCACGATCGGATACTCCCTTCACAAGATATCCTACCTCTTCCCGCATCTTCTCCGGAAGGTTGATGCCGTACCCCTGCTTTAAGATATAATTCACACCGCCTTTGCCCGACTGACTGTTGATACGGATCACATCCGAATCATACTTTCTGCCCACATCCTGCGGATCAATCGGAAGATATGGAACCGTCCACATATCGCTCTTTCCATCCTCCCTCCAAGCCATTCCCTTGGCAATGGCGTCCTGATGGGAGCCGGAAAATGCAGTAAACACCAGATCTCCCGCATAGGGCTGGCGGTCATATACCTGCATTCTGGTAAGCCGCTCATAGGTCTCCCGAATCTTTCCCATATCGGAAAAATCCAGCCCCGGATCTACGCCGTGGGAATACATATTCATCCCCAGCGTAATGATATCCACATTGCCGGTGCGCTCCCCGTTTCCGAATAACGTACCTTCAATCCGGTCTGCTCCCGCTAATACGCCAAGTTCCGCCGTAGCCACGCCGCAGCCTCTGTCATTGTGAGGATGCAGACAGAGGATCACATTCTCCCTGTAATTCAAATGCTTATGCACATACTCAAGCTGTGTGGCAAACACATGGGGCATAGCGTTTTCAACTGTCGTCGGAATATTGATAATTGCCTTATTATCTGCTGTCGGCTTCCACACATCCAGAACTGCGTTGCATACGTCAACCGCATAATCCACTTCTGTTCCAGGGAAGCTCTCCGGACTGTACTGGAAGGTAAAATTGCCCTCTGTCTCATCCGCCAGCTCTTTTAAAAGCTTCGCGCCCTCTACTGCAATCTTTCTGATCTCTTCTTTATTCTTCTTAAATACCTGCTCCCTTTGGGCAACGGATGTAGAGTTATACAGATGCACCACCGCATGAGGCGCCCCCTTCACAGCCTCAAAAGTCCTCTTAATAATATGCTCTCTCGCCTGTGTCAGAACCTGAACTGTCACATCATCCGGGATCATATTCTTTTCAATCAGCGTACGCATGAATTTATATTCCGTCTCAGAGGCTGCCGGAAATCCAACCTCAATCTCCTTAAATCCAATATCTACCAATAGCTGGAAAAACTCCAGCTTTTCCTCCAAGCTCATCGGTTCAATCAACGCCTGATTGCCATCCCTAAGGTCAACGCTGCACCAAATCGGCGGCTGGTCAATGTATTCTTTCTTTACCCAGTCGTAGGTAACTTCCGGCGGCATAAAATATTGTCTTTCATATTTGCTGTTGTTTTTCATATTTATATCCTTCCCTTCTATTTCATCCACTACGCTTTTGCGATCGCTTTCGCTTTTCATGCAAAGCTGCCGTTCTCTTACTATAGAGAAAGCGCTTCCGCGTAGTAAAAATTATCAATTTTTTTGCTTTATTTTATCCTCTCCTATACTACCACGAGAACTCAAAAAAGAAAAGTGATGTTTTTAATCACTTTTCTTGATTTATTTTAACATATTCTTGTATTATCCGCTTCATACACCATTGAAAATCTCTTTTCCCAACTGAAGCCGACGTTATAAGCTTCCATTTCCCAATGGTCTCTCCTTCCAAAGAAATAACAATCTCCCCAACGGTTTCCCCTGCTCTTACCGGCGCCTTCACTTTCTCCCCGCACGTAACAGACAGCTTAGTCTTCTCATCCTTCCTTACCAGATAATTCCATTCTTTCGGCGCGTCCTTTATCATTACGCCTACTGTAGAGCTTCCGCTAAGCCTCCCGCCGTCCGGAATCCCCTCCTTAACAGGGATATTTTGAAATCTCTGTTCCTCCCACAAATCCCGGTAACTATAATTCTCCAGTCCGTATTCCATAAGCGCTCTGGTATCAGCCCATTTATAATTCTTATTATTCGGCCATCCGCAGGCAAGAAGCGCAACGATAAACGTTCTTTCGTCCCGGCGGAGGGCTCCCACATAACAGTAGCCGGCATCCGCGGTAAATCCGGTCTTTCCAGACAACGCCCCCTCCATCATCGACAGGAAAGCATTGTGATTGTTACAGCTAAAACTCCTGCTTCCAGACACATCCCCAAAGCTGTGACTTTTCGCCTGGGTAATCTGAAGAAATTCCTCCCTCTTTTCCGATTCCATGATACAGTATCTCATAATCAGAGCCAGCTCCTTTGCCGTGGTAGAATGGATTCCCTGATCATCGGAGGCGTCTAATCCATTGGGCGTAATAAAGTAGGTAGCGCCCAGTCCAAGTTCTGCTGCCTTTTCATTCATCAGTCCTGCAAATCCCTGTACGCTTCCTCCCACATGCTCCGCGATAACCACCGCGCTGTCATTATGGGATTCCAGCATAAGAGAATACAACAGATCCTTTAGGTAATATTGTTCGCCCATTTTTACACCCAGATGAACCTTTGGCTGTCCGGCCGCATACTCTGATACCTCTGCGGTCTCCTTATCCCCCTTCATATGCTCCAGCGCCAGAATACAGGTCATAATCTTTGTTGTGCTCGCCATAGGTCTTGGCGCATCCTCTTCTTTTCCGTAAAGCACCCTTCCGCTGTCGCCGTCTATCAACACCGCCGACCTTGCATAGAGCTGCCCCTTAAACCCAGCGTCTTCTGGCTCTTCTGCTTTCTTTTCCCCCTCTGCATATGCAATCGCCGCCTGTCTTCCAAAACCCCCGCCAAACACAGCGGCTGCCAGACAGAAACTTATCACAGCTCCCATCTTCTTTATCAATCTGCGGATACGCGCCTTCTCTTTTTCTCTCATACAGAACCTATCCAAAAGAAGTTATTTAAATGTATGAAGCAGAAGGCTCCCCCATGCGTTAAATATTTAATTTCAACTGCGCTTCTTCCTCAGCCTCCGTCTTAAAATTCTCAAGCTGTTCCGGGTTCATGCTGGGAAGCTCCTCCAATGACTGAATACTGAATCTACGGAGAAATTCTTCCGTAGTGCCAAATAGAATCGGCTTCCCGGGAGCGTCCATCCGCCCTACCTCGCAGACCAGATTATACTCCACCAGACGGTTCACCGCGTGGTCTGACTTGACTCCGCGTATTTTCTCAATCTCTAACTTCGTCACCGGCTGTTTATATGCAATGATTGACAAAGTCTCAAGCTGCACCTCTGTCAGCACATACTTCCTTGGCTGTTTCGCGATCCGTATCAGGTATTCATACATATCTGCCTTGGTGCACATCTGAAAAGAATCCTCCAATTCAATAATCCGCACCCCTCTGTCAGAGTCATTCAGCTTGTCCATCATATTGTGTATGATTTTCCGTGTCGTATCCTCATCATGCCCAATCGCAAGGGCTATCTTTGACAATTCCACCGATTCTCCCATCGTAAAAAGAATTGCCTCTATAATGCCTTCTAACCTGCTGATTTCCACGTTATACTACCTTTCTTTTTCCATGTCCCATGCCGTATCATAACGATAGACATTACATCTGGGACGTAATCAGAATATCGTCAAAGGGCTGCTCCTGTTCTATCACAATCTGGCCGGATTTCATCATTTCTAGAATAGCCAGAAAAGTAACTACAATCTGTATTCTGGAATGCTGCTTTGAAATCAGCTCGCGAAAGCTGAATCTATGATGCTTCAACGCATACTCTTCTACCTGGGACAGCTTCTCCGATACCGTAATCTCTTCCTTTTCAATCTTTCCAAACCGGCTTCTAATCTGATCAATCTTATCCGTCTGCTTCCTCATTACATCCTGAAAAATGCTCTGAAGCTTTCCAAGAGTAAGATCCTCTAACAGTTCGTCCAAATCCACCGGTTCCACATAGTCAGCCACCTGGTCGGGAATATACGGCTTCCGGTACATCACCCGCTCTCCATCCACCTGCCGGTCCTTCAGCTCATAGGACATATATTTATACATTTTATACTGAAGAAGCTGTTCTACCAGCTCCTGTCTGGGGTCTTCCTCTTCCCCGTCTTCATTTACTTCCTTTGGAAGCAGCATCCTGCACTTGATGTCAAGAAGCGTAGCCGCCATAAGGAGAAATTCGCTCATCACATTCAGATCGCTCTGCTCCATCGCCTCGATATATTCCATATACTGATTCGTAATCTCAACAATCGGAATATCATAGATATCTATTTTATTTTTGTCAATCAAATGCATAAGCAGGTCAAGCGGCCCCTCAAACACCTGAAGCTTTACCGGAATTCCCATGTTACTCCTCACTTTATCAAACTAACCAAACTATTATACTTGATTTTCCACGCTTGCACAAGAAAAGATTTTCTATCCTTTGAAATTCCGTTTGTCAATCGCTGCTCCCCGCATCTTTCTTCCCCGGACACAAAGTAATCACAACCAATTCCGCGGGATTAAACAGCCTTATGTTCACAGTATGCGTCCCAAGCCCCCGGCTTACAACGCCGACTCTCTTTCCCTTCCTGCTAAGCCCACCGGAATACTTAGGAAACAATTTGATCTGAGGCGTTATCAGCCCGCCAAGCTTTGGAATGCCTATAATCCCCCCGTGAAGATGGCCTGAGAGCGTCAAATCCGCCCCCCATTTCACATAAGTATCAAAATAAACCGGACTATGGGCGAGCAGAATCTGGTATCTCCCCTTCGCAGATTCCCCCAGTCTCTCTGCTATATCTGAAAGCTTCAGCTCCCTTGTCCGAAAATGCGCATAGCATCCCAAAGGAATCTCCAAGCCGCTGACGGCGGCCGGGATTCCCTTCATCGTAATCTGCTCTGTCTCATTTTCCAAAACATGGATCCCTAACCGTCTTGCTTTCTCGATATACCGCTTATAACGGTTCCCGTATTCCTCCGGATTCATGCGCATCTTCTGTTCATGATTGCCGTTCGCCAGATAGACCGGGCAGATGTCCGCCAGTTTCTCAAGGAGTCTGACTGCCGCAGCATCTGTAGCCTCTTCCTTTCTCGTCAGCAAATCTCCTCCGATCAGTATATAATCCGGCTTCTCAACTGCAATCGCAGCCGTAAGCCTTCTATTGTCCTCTCCATACTGTTTTCCGTGCAGGTCAGAAAGGAATATCAGCTTAACCTCTTCTGCGCCTGTAGTTTTATATGGGATACGGTAACGCCTGATGATAAATTCCTGCAGCTCTCTCCATATTTCAAGCGCCGCTGCAAACACGCCGACTCCGGCAGATACCGCCAGATTTTCCTTCCATGACCTTTTTTTCTTCATACCTGTTATATCCTCGTTTCTATGCCCGGATGAATATTCCTATCCGAAAAATGCTTCTATGTAAGAGTACCATTCTTTTTTCCATTAAGCAAGTACGTACAGTAAATGACATAAAGCTACATGAAAAATTTCTCCAGCGCGGTTTCCAGTGCATTTTTATATTTCATCTTCCCCACGTCTTTTGCGGCGACGATATCTACCCTTCCAATCTCCTCCCCGTTCAAATAATAAACCATTTCACCGGCCTTATCCCCCTTTTTTACCGGCGCCTCTAGTTTCTTTTTCATTTCCGGCTTCTTCTCAATCTGTGTCAGATCTGCGCCGACGGTATCAATATATTGAAAGCCTTCCGCCTGCTTTACAGGAACTTCTGTTTCCATTCCCTTTTCCACCTTTGCCGGCGCAATGGCCTGCAGCCCTTCATCCATGTATTTCATGCATTTTCCAAAACCATAATTCAACAGCGCCATCGCGTCTTTAAATCTGGACTTTGAATCCTTGGCAGCCATGATTACCGCTATCATTTCCATCTGGTTTTTCTCTGCAGTTGCGGATACGCAGAACCCCGCGTCTGAAGTAGAGCCGGTTTTCAGGCCCGTAGCATACTGGTACTGGCGGATCAGCTTATTCGTATTGGTCAGCCCAAATTCGCTGCTTCCTTTTTTCGTAGTATGCGTGATGTTCTCCATCCAAATGGTAGAGTAATCGTGAATCTGCGGATATTTGGTAAGCAGTTCCTTTGACATCAGCGCAATATCCCTGGCTGTGGTCTCATGGCCTTCTGTATCCAACCCGTTACAGTTTACAAAATTCGTATTTTCCATGCCAAGCCCTCTGGCGCGCTCATTCATCTGATTCACAAATTCCTCTTCGCTGCCACAGACATATTCTGCCATTGCCACACAGGCGCCGTTGAAAAAAAGAAGACGCCTGAATAACATTTTCTCTGCATCAAGCGCCGATAATAAACCAGCATATCTAATTGTTATGAGCGGATTGTTCAGTCCCCTATGCCATGCCAATCAGCACCTGCTTCCCATAGAATGCAAATCCGTATGTTCGGATTCTTTCCGGCGGAATGCCTTTCGCGGTCAGGACTGACGCATAAGCCTTCTCCTCAATCTGCTTTATCGCAGCCTCCACGGTATCGGATAACTCTTTCTCATATTTCGAATTCTGCACTTTAAACTCCAGTATGATTGCATCATCCGTCTGTCCTTTGGGTTCCAGCAATACATCATATCTGCTGAATCCGCTTTCCCTGTTCGACATAATCGTATACCGGTCAGACAGTTCCACCATAAGACCCAGTACAAACCCATGATAAAACCGTTCCGGCTCCTCTTTTGACGGATTCTTTCCGGTATCAAAATAACTGAACATCTCGGAAGTAACCTCATTCATATAGGCATTCATCGCATCCAAATCATTCAACAGCAGCGCCTGAATAAAATCATTATAGTCCTCATTGCCCGAAAACCAGTTCTGCACCATCTTCTCAAACATAAGGTGCACCTCCCGGTTCGTCAACGCCAGCTCATAATACCACCGCCCGGTTCTTTCTATAAATTCCGTTCTTATTACTTTCAAATATCCGCTTGCAAGCAACAGGCTCCAGATTGCATTCCGCTGTTCCGGTAGTTCACTGTATACGATCTGTTCATCAATCTCTGCCCGGAGAATCCCTCCCCGCAGCAAATTCTCAAACTCCTGCTTAATATTTTTATTCCCTTCCCTGAGCAGTTTCCCGGCTAATCTGTTAGAACTTGAATTCGCCCAATAAGAATCCACTCTTTTTTTATCCAAATAATTGATAGCGGACCATGGATTGTAAATATCCTTTGTTTTTCCAAATGAAAATCCATCATACCATGTCTTCACTTCGTTCTTTCTATCGGATAAGCCCAGTTCATCCAATGCCTTAAAAACTTCCTTTTCCGTAAATCCAAATACCTCTGCATATTTCTCAGATGTCGACGTCACAACCTCCAGATTATTCAGATCTGAAAAAATAGATTCCCGGCTGACTCTGGTAACCCCTGTCATAACCGCTCGTTCCAAATAAGGATTTGTCTTAAATACAGCATTGAACATACTCCTAGTAAAGCCCGCGAGTTCATCCCAGTATCCATTCACATAAGCTTCCTGCATCGGGGTATCATACTCATCCAGAAGAATAATAACCTTCTTTCCATAATATCTGCTTAAATAATTAGACAACGTTTTCAAAGAAGAGGTTGCCGCATAGTCCTCCATATTTGCAGAAACACTATGATAAAAAGCTATTTCCCGCTCACTTAACAAATTCCCTTCCAGCAAAAATCTCGACTTCTCATATTGCTGCTCTATGATGTAGCAAATCTTTTTTCTGGCCGCCTCAAAAGAAGTTTCTTTTATGTCGGCAAAACTTAATGAAATCACCGGATACGTCCCTTGCAGGCTCCTGTATTCCTCATTGTCCCAAATCGAAAGTCCTTCAAATAAATCCGCCCTGCCGGAATAGGTTACTGAGAAAAATTTCTCTAACATGCTCATATTCAGCGTCTTTCCAAAACGCCGCGGACGGGTAATAAGTGTTACGCTGTCTCCCCGCTCCCACCATTCCTTAATAAACTTCGTCTTATCAATATAGAAATAATCTCTTTCCCGAATAGTTTCAAAATCCTTCACAGCAGACTTCACGTGTACAAAACATATGCTTTTCTTTGCACCGCAAAAGGGCGAGATTTCCTATAAGATTAAAGCTTCGCTTCGCGTATGGGATTTGGATTTTGAAACTGATAGAATATAGTGATAGAGCCATCCTCATTCACTTCGATTCTATTGATCAGTTCCAGAACCATCTCCCTTGTCAGCCGGTCTACATGAATATAGTCAATAAAATTTCCAACCCACTCGTCATATTCCGGCGCCCGCTTCCTTTCTTCCTCCTGCTGCCCTTCCCAAAGCTTTAACTGTTCTGTTAGCCTTTCAATATCTGCCTCATATTCCTTTGTATAAGAGACATATTCCTCTTTGGAAATTACGCCCTCCAGATAATTCTGATACGTCAGTTTCTTATATCGCCCTCTGCGCCCGATCTCCTTTTCCAGATATTCTGCCTGAATGCTGTAATTTCTCTTTGTATCGCCCGCATACCGTATTCCCTTCAGATATCGGATATCTTCCAGCGTAAGCAGTTTCCCGGCTTCCTCCTTGATCGAACGGAGCACCGCTTCCTGAAGCCGGCCGTCCTTCACGGCATGGCTGGCACATTTCCTTTTCCCCTGTGTTTTATAAGTCTTGCAGCAATACCCGATAAATTTATGCTCTCCTCCGCGCTCATACATCCTCACCATAGCATGTTTACAGTCAGCACAGAATATAACTCCGGTAAATACAGAATCAACACTGTCACTCTTTATTTCTTTTGTCCGGGTTTTCTGTCTCTCCTGCACTTTTCGGAAAGTATCAGAGTCTATGACTGGCTCGTGCATGCCCTCTGCCCGGATCCATTGTTCCTCCGGCTGTCTGACATGTTTCTTATTCTTATAGGACAAATTATGGGATCTGTTCTGCACCACCGTCCCCAGATAAACTTCATTGTTCAATATAGTATGGACCGTCTGATAAGACCAGCCCTTTGTATGCGCCGTCTCATGGGGATTATAATAGTTCATGCCGAGGACTTCCCTTTTATAAATAGAAGGGATCAGGATTCCATCCTCCGTGAGCATCCTTCCAATCTTTGCTTTCCCATACCCTTTCAGATAAAGCCAATAAATCCTTCTCACCACCTCTGCGGCATATTCGTCCACAATCAGATGATTATGGTTCTTCGGATCCTTCACATACCCATAAGGGCAGGAAGACCCAAGATACTGGCCGTCCTTCATTTTGGCACGGAGGGCGCTCCGAATATTCTGGGACAAATCCTCGCAGTACCATTCATTGACTAGACCATTAATCTGCCGTGACTTCTTATTCCCCTCATTAAATGTATCCGCTCCGTCAGCCACACCGATAAACCGGATCCCAAGGTTTATGAAATCCCTGTGCAGATATTTCTCTACATGCTCCATATTCCGAGAAAATCTAGACTGGGACTTGGCAATCAGGATATTGAATTTCCCAAGTTTTGCGTCTGTAAGCATTCTCCCAAAATCAGGTCTCGTATCAAAGAGTCCGCTCTCGTCATCGTCAGAATATACCTCCACAATCTGATAATCATGCTGCAAGGCATAATCCGTCAGCAAAAGGCGCTGATTCTGAATACTGGCGCTGTCGTCCCCCTTTGTCAGCTTATCCTTGTCTTCCTTTGACAAACGAAGGTACAGCGCCGCTTTATTTTCTTCCGCCATATACACCTCTCCAGTCATTTTTTCTCGTTCTTAAATACAATCTCATTATGTATCACTTCTCCATATAAAGCCTTATCGCCGCCTCCATGCACTCCGCTAGAGTTCTCGTTCCGTATACTACTCTAGAAACTTTTATCTGTCCTGTATTTGATGGATTTTTCTTATCTTCCGTTCTATGCTTCCCACTCTTCTTTTCCATTTAGTCCGCCTTGGGCAGATATAAAATCATAAAAATACTATGCGGGAAAATACCTGTCCAAGTACTGCAAAGCGTCCATTATATACAAATAATATAGCAGTAAGATAACTCATCTATTCTATTTGCAACAGAAAAAGTCGGAAATCTCTGTTCCGACCTTCTGCCACTGTTATTAATTTCTCTGATATTAACTTCCCATCTTTTTCGATTTGTCCACAGGGACATCAAACTGGAAAATATCATGATATCCTCCCATACATCGGAATCTTTTCATACAAAAATCATTGATTTCGGCGGCGCCAAAGAATATCAGGAAAACAAAATTTCCAGAAGGACGGCGCGCATCTTACGGTCTTCTTTTCTGGCAATGACGCGGTTATCTTGGTAACAAAAGATCCAAAGCAGGAATTCTCTTATCTGGAAGGGCGGTATCAGAAAGAAGCAGCGCCATAAATTTTCCGGTTCCTTAATTACTGTATCTGTCAGTTTCCGATCAGCACCTGTTTCCCGCAAAATGCAAAGCCGTATTTCCGTATCTTATCTGCCGGGATTCCCTTTGCGGTAAGATACGCCGCATATTTCTTCGTATCTATCTGCTCCAATGCGGCTTCTACCGTATCGGAAAGCTCCTTTTCGTCCTCCGGGTCCTGTACTTTAAATTCCAGAATCATAGCGTCATCCCCCGGTTTCTTTGGCTCCAGCATCACATCATACCTGCCAAATCCACTCTCTCTGTTAGATGTAATCGTATAGCGGTCATTTAACTCCACCATAAGTCCAAGGACAAAACCATGGTAAAAGCGTTCTGGCTCACTAACTGACATCTTTTTCCCTGTGTCAAAATAACTGAACATTTCCACGCTTACACGATTCATATATACATTCATTGCTTTCAGATCATCCAGAATCAGCGCTTTTATAAACTCATTATAGTAAGAACTAACACTCCCAAACCATCCTTTTATCATCCGATGAAACATCCTCCTGACTTCTAAGTTCGTCAAAGCCAGTTCATAGTCTGCCTCCCGGAAATCATCTTCGATATCTTCATACCTTTTATAACTGATAACCTTCAAATATCCGCTGGCCAGCAGAAGGCTCCAAACCGCTTCCTCGCTGCTGTCCAACTGATGATACACGATCTGTTCATCTACCGGAGTGATCAGATGCTCTCCCTTAAGCAGCCCTTCAAAAGCTTTCTTTATCTCCATGCTGCCTTCCCGGATCAGCTTTCCCGCCAAACTGTTGGAACTGGTATTGGCCCAGTATAATCCGGTATGTTTCTTATCCAGATAATTCGCCACCGACCACGGATTATAGATATCCGTTTTTCTGCCAAAGGTAAATCCGTCATACCATTGCTTTACCTCCCCTTTCTTCTCCGGCAGTCCAAACTCATCCAGCGCGGCAAATACCTCTTCCTCCGTAAATCCAAAAGCATCTTCATATTTTTCAGAGGTCGTAGTAACAACCTCCAGATTATTCAGATCTGAGAAAATAGATTCTTTGCTGATTCTGGTAATTCCAGTCATAATTCCACGTTCCAGATACGGATTCGTCTTAAATGAAGCGTTAAAAAGGCTTCTGGTAAATTCTGCCATTTCATCCCAGTAACCGTTTACATAGGCCTCCTGCATCGGGGTATCGTATTCGTCCAGCAGAATAATTACCTTTTTCTTATAATACCGGTTCAGATAAGACGAGAGGTGATGAACCGCAAGCGTAGCCGCCACATCGTCCATATCTACCGTCACATTTTCAAAAAACTGCGTTTCTTTGCTATCCAGTATTCCTTCCGTCAACAGAAAATTATTTTGAGAATACAGATCTGCCAAAATCTGGCATATCTTTCTCCGCGCTGTAACAAACTTCTGCTCTTTGATATTTGCAAAGGAAATACTGACGACCGGGTACGTCCCCTGAAGCATTCTGTACCTTTCATCTTCCCAAATGGCAAGACTTTCAAATAAATCCTTCCTGTCTGCGTATTGCACAGAAAAGAACTGCTCCAGCATACTCATATTCAGCGTCTTGCCAAACCTCCTTGGCCGAGCAATCAACGTGACGCTGTCTCCATTCTCCCACCATTCTTTGATGAATTTTGTTTTATCGACATAAAAGTATCTTTCTTTTTGAAGTGTTCCAAAGTCCTGATGTCCAATGCCTACTATCTTGCCCATAATTTTACTTCCCTTCCGTCTGGCTCATTCCCCTCATTCACTCGATGATTTCATTATAACCCATCCGCCTGCCTCTGTACACCGGATTTTACACTACCTCCCCCACTCATTGCTTCGCGGAAATAGACGCAAAAAAGCACCCCTGAAACCAGAGATGCCAGTTTATCCCAGTACAGCATTTTTTTAGTGCAAAACTATGCCTATATAAACGGATCAGAAAATAACCCTGATCTATCAACCTGCTATCTGCAAACTATGGCTTTCTACGCCCTTACATTACCCAAAAGAGACTGCATATCCGAAGCCATCTGACTGATCTTCCTGTAATTTGCATACTGTGACTGCTGCTTTCCTCTTGCCACAGTCTCCATCCTGTGATTGTGGGCTTCTATTTCCATCCTGCCTTCAAAATCAATCTCCGGCTCCTCCGGTCCCAGCAGAGCGTTCAGTTCCTGCATTACCCGGTCAAGAAGAGCCCTCACTTCATCTACAAGGCCGTTGATCATTTTCTCAAAAGCCCGAAGCGCCTTCTCAGAGTCCGATTCTTTCTCTTGTTCTGCTTTTGCATCGGCAAGCTTTCTGGCTTCTACTTCTTTCGCAAACTCCTCCGCCTTTTCCCTTACCAGCTTATCAAAGGTCTTATCTAGATTCTCCAGACACTCCTCCTTCGTAAGCCTCCGATAACGCACCGGCTGTCCATCTATTTCCAGTTCGACGCCGCAAAACTCCTCTCCGGTACTGGTATCCTCTACCCACACCTCTCCATTTCCACTCGCATATCCTTCTATAATCTTCTTATACGCAGACGCATAGGCGTTTACCAGACTCTCCGCATGGCTGTCCCAGTCTTCCTTATTCTTTCCGCCAAGCTCCTGCCGGTACTGGTACTCCATTTCCATGTGAAGATTCCTGCTTATCCCATCCTCGTCAATGGAATCCAGCCGCAGCGTTATGTAGGTCTTGCAAAGTCCGTCCATCAATGACATATTCGGACCTGTAAGTTGCGTTAAGGTTCTGCCATCCTCTGTTTCCAATAACGATCCGGAACTCAGATCTGACAACTGATCCCGGATATAATCCATCCCTTCTTTGGAAATCACCGCCTGATCCTGTGACGCTGCCTTCTGATCCTGTATAAAGCTATCTGCAAATTCTACGATCTTCGTGTTATTCTGAACAATCTGAACTCTGGAATCATAGATCACATTCGGCTTCTCAATCAAAAATGAATAATCGCCATATATTTTCATGCGCATACCTCTCTATTATCGTTTCTCATCCCGCCGTAACAAGTTCTGTGGCTTAAGGACATTATAAACCCACTATTATAATTATCGGTTAAAAGCTATAGATATTAAGCAAAATAGGCGATTTACCTTTTTAGTTTTTTCCCTCTTTCCCGGACCTGTGCCCACTGTTCCATACTCAATAACGGCGGTTTCTGTATTTCCTCCAGAACGCTCAGATCCATCTTAAGCTCTCTCTGCGCCTGTTCCGCCGCCTCATACAAGGAGACCGGCTCTGACGCCGTCTGGGATATCACCGTTTCATAAGATGAAAATGCGCGGTCATGATCAAACAGCGGGCAAAATCCCGTCAACTTCCCGGTCTTATTATCCATAAAAAATCCCCAGTTCTGCTCATGCCTGTCACTATTATTTAAAACATAATCTGCAATCTGCATTCTCAGATAAAATTCCCGGTCTATCTTTTCCGCCTCTTCATAGGCATTCCGTCCATATCCCTCGCAAAAGCTCCGAAATTCCTCAAATGTCACCAGTGAACGGTCTTGTGAGGTAAACAGCTTTGAATTAACGATTTTCTCGCCTGTACCCTCAATCCACTGTTTCCGCTCCTCTGACAAATACGGTTCTATCTCAGCCCCATCGGATATCTGATAATAAATATGCGGAATGTTAAGCGCCGTCAGAATTTCATCTGATGGGATTTCATATTTTCCTACTTTGTGCAGATAAAGCCCGTCCTCTTTCCGGATCCATCCCTTTGCACTGGCTCCTAATGTGGTAAGTTCCGGCGTGTGGATGTGCCCTCCCATCCGTTCCGGCTGATACCGGATATTCCTTCCCGACAGAGAAACCTCTGTAATAAATAAAGATAATGGATTGCCAAACAGATTAACCTCCTGCCAGGTCTTTTTGTCCCCTTCCTCCCGAATCCAATAGGCGTCTTCTAAACTGAGGCCCCTGCATGCTTTACATACCGCATACCGATTGCCCTGCGAAAGCCTTAAAGTATTCAGAATCTCTTTTGCATAACTCCGACCGATAGATAAGGTACGGTTAGAGGCCCATTCCATAAATTCAACAAATGTAACCTTCTCTTTTCTAAGGGCAAATGGCAGTCTGTCAAAATCCCGTATCATACAGTTTCCATTTGCCTGTATGTCCAAGAGCGGCTTGTCCTTCAATAATAACTGCATGTAGCTTTCCTCCAGTCTGTAGGCTTCCTTCTTCCTGCATTATACAACATCTATTGCAAAAAACAAAGTCCGGGCCAAGCTGTTACATTGTCTTGTAACAGTTCAGCCTTCGACAGAACTGTTACTGAATCCGACCCATTTAAAATTCGCTTCGCGAAGGGCCGGATTCACTCTTGGCACAATTTATGCTTTCTTACGGACTTTGCAGCAGAGTGCAAAGTCCTGGGCCAAGCTGTTACATTGTCTTCCATTTTTTAACGCCGCACAGGCGTCGTTGGCACTTGCCACTGCAATGCATTTGATCATGGTATCCACCGTCTGCGTCTCTCCCGGCTCCAGGAACACCTGCGAGCCGCCCATAGAAGCTGCATACTCGGAAGTTTGCACCTCGTCCTCCAACGCAATCCGGTTATCCGCCAGTGCGTCAAAGATCAACAGCAGCGTCATGATTTTGGTCACGCTTGCAGGCGGGCGTCTGGTATCCGCGTCCTTCTCATAAACGATCTTTCCGGTAGACGCTTCCATCAGTATCGCAGAGGGCGCGCTGACCTCTACTCCCGCTCCGCCGGCCTGCCCGGCATTTTCCTCCATCCCTTCCTCTTCCTTGGCAGCGCCTTCTGGCCCTTGTGTTCCTCCAGTATTCCCCATCTCATCAGTGTTTTCCTGCCCTTGTGTTCCTCCGGCATTTCCTATCTCGTCAGTGTTTTCCTGCTCTTTTGTTCTATCTGTATCCTCTTCTATTCCCTCTTCTCTTCCGCTCTCGTTCGTATTCTCAGCTACATCCTCGGCCCGCGCCTCCATGCCTTTCGGGAACCATAGGATTCCCTGTACTCCGATCAGTATACTTAATACGATTGCCAGAAATCTTCGCATAATCTCCTCGCAACTCCTGCTGTCACTAACATTGTAATCCTCATCCTGAAATAATATGCATGGCCCTTTTGCAAAATTCTGCCGGATATGCTAAGATAGTTACACTTTACAGATAGAATGCAGATAGAATGGAGTAAGATCATGAACAAAAAAGAAGTATTAGAAATCCGCAGGCAGTTTTCGCCGGAAAACTGCGCCATCACCCGCATCTGCGGCTGTTACGTAGATGGAGACAAGGAAAAACGGCTGGAATTTAAAGATGCCTTTCTCTCTCTCCCGGAAGAAGAAACCTTCAAATATTTCGATATTTTCAAGAAAGCCCTTTCCGGAACCATCGGAAAGAATCTGATACATATGGAATTTCCTTTGGAGCAGGAATTATCCGGAGGAACACAGGAATTTATCCGGCGCTTAAAGGAAAGCAAACTGACCGACGATATCCTGCTGGAAGAATTTTATGATAAGGTGATAGAGTATTACGATTTTGGAGAGCATTATCTCATCCTGCTGATCCATGCCGTTTACGATATCCCAGGCAGAGCCCTTGACGGAAGCGAATTATTCGACGCATCCGACAGCGTATACGAGCATATCCTTTGCTGTATCTGCCCTGTGGCATTATCCAAGGCAGGACTCTGTTACAATCCCGCCGCCAACAGCATTCAAGACCGCATCCGCGACTGGGTGGTAGGCGAACCTGCAAACGGATTCCTGTTTCCGGCATTTAACGACCGCTCCCCCGATCTCCACCACCTTCTCTTCTATTCCAAGAAACCAGAAGAGCTTCAGGATTACTTTGTAGCCTCGGTTCTTGGCTGCAGCGAAGTTATGAGCGCGGGAACTCAGAAAGAATCCTTTCAGGATATCATTGTCAACACATTGAAGGAAGACTGCGACTACACCGTCATCCGCACGATCCATGAAAACCTGAATGAAATGATAGAAGAAGCTAAGGATGAGCCGGAGCCTTTGGAACTTGGAAAGCAGGAAGTCCGAAAGCTTCTAACTAATAGCGGCATCCCCGATGAGAAGCTGGAAACCTTTGAAAAAGATTACAACGAAACCATTGGGGCTCACAGCTCCCTTCTCGCCTCAAATATTGCCGAAACCAAGAAATTCAGCATCAAAACACCGGAGGTTGTCGTCAATGTAAATCCCGAGCGCTCAGATCTTGTTGATATTCAGATCATTGACGGAAGAAAATGCCTGGTCATCCCTATCGACGACGAAGTAGAGGTAAACGGAATCTCTGTCAATGCAAAATAGTCCCGGCTTACCAGACATTTTCCCGGCGGACGCGGATTGAAACACATAGGGTTTAGTACCCGATCGCGTCCGCCTTTGTCATCCAGAAATGAATCCCTGTAGTAGAATCAAACCACCGGTCTTCATTAAAATTCTTCACTTCCACCCACTGGCCTTTCCGGTATACGAAGTTCTCATCCACCAGCGACCATGCCTCCTCAAATTCCTGCGTATCGTCAAAACTTTTAATCGTCAGAACCTTCGCCTTATTGCACCTGCAGCTCGGCATCGTTGCCGACGTCCGCTTTGCGTCCGCCGGGATCAGGAGCTGCACCAGCCTGTCATTAACGCATTTTTTATATCCGAGAATCGGTCCGGTCTCCGGACAGTGCATCCGAAACCACTTCGTACTCTCATCGGAAATAACGCCCTCAAGCGCCGCTCTCTCCAGCACCGCTGAAAACAAATCCGCGCCTCTGATGTCACAGCCGGTCATATCGCACCCGCGCATACAGGCTCCCTTCATATAAGCATTCTGAAAATTCACGCCCCTTAAGGAACATCCGTCCAATCTTGCATTCTCGATACTAGAGCATGACAGATCGGCACCGTCAAATACCACATCGATAAACATGCAGACCCGAAAATCAATATTGTGAAGATCCCTTCCTTTCAAATCCAGATTCCGAAATTCCAGATCCGACAGATCCAGTCTAGCGCCCTCCCGGCGTCCCGCCAAGATTTTTTCCAATTCTTCCTCTTCCATTCGTCTCATACTGCATCCTCCCATCAAGTTCTATGATAGATCCCTCCGCAGGAGCGGCCATGCTTAAACTCTATCTTACCGACCGGAATCAATTCCTTATAAATCCACGATCCTTGGTCTGTGGTGGGTATAAGGCAGAAATTTCTTGATCAGATCCTGCGTCTTAATCTTTAAATGAGTGGTATTGATTCCCGTATTGCATACAAAATACTCGGCCTCAGCCACTTCCTTGTCCAGAATCAACTGCACATAATCATCCTTGTCGTTCAAAAGTCCTACCACGCTAGCAGAACCCGGCTTGGTCCCCAGATGCTCCCACATATGCTCCGGCGATGCAAAGGACATATGGGATACTCCCAGCTTTTTGCTGAAAGAAGAGGTGTCAAATGCCTTTTCCTCCGGCATTACAAGCAGAAAGAAGCTGGTTTTCTTCTGGTTGCACAGGAACACATCCTTTCGCACCGGCGCGCCGAATACCTTTCCCACGTCCGCGCACTCCTCCATAGACGCCGCCGGATCATTATCCACCCGCTCAAAGGGAATCCCAAGCTTCTTAAACACCTTATATACCTCCTGCTCTAATGGCACACGCTCCTTTACATTTTCAGGGACTGTTGTAGTAATCTCACTGATATACATCCTGTATTTCCTCCTGTTCATTTTCCATTTCTAATGATATGATAATAGCAAGGCGTTCTTCCTAAGAACTGCCTTGCCATCATTATAATTCACCATCCCAAAAAAGAAAAGAGGTTACCATGATGAAATATATCCTTGCTTCCGCATCCCCAAGAAGGAAAGAACTGCTGGCCCGCACCGGCCTTGCATTTACCGTAATCCCCTCCCATATACCGGAGATTATTACCCAGTCGGAGCCCTCCGACATCGTTATGGAGCTAGCCAGCCAAAAGGCTATGGACGTCTGGAAGCACCACGCGGACATGGACGATGTGGTTATCGGCGCAGATACCATCGTTGTATATCAGGACGAAATCCTTGGAAAGCCCGCAGACGAATCCGAAGCTTTGGACATGCTCTCCATGCTGGCCGACCGCACCCATCAGGTCTACACCGGCGTATCCATCATACAAGGAACCCTCATCAAAACCTTCTATGAATGTACGCAGGTAACCCTTTATCCCATATACCGGGAAGACCTGCTCCGGTATATCGCAACCGGAGATCCTCTGGATAAGGCCGGGGCATACGGCATCCAGGGAGATTTCTCCATCCATGTAAAATCCATACAGGGAGATTACAGCAACGTAGTCGGGCTTCCCATCGGAAGGCTCTATCAGGAATTGAAAAATATATAGCGCCGTATCCCCTACGGTCTCTTCTCCCCGCACTCCGTACAGAAATTCCCTCTATTTACCGTGCCGCAGCCGCAGATCCACTCTGCCTTCGGTCTCGGCTTTCCGCATTCGGTACAGAAATTGCCGTGATTTAACGTTCCACACTGACACGTCCAGCCGCTGGGAGACTGCCCCGCCTGGCTCTGACCGGTCTGCATCTGCCCTTGCTGGAACTGTCCCGCCTGACTCTGACTGGTCTGCATCTGCCCTGCCTGCCGGTTCTGGGCAGACTGCTGCCCCATGGCAAACAAATCCTGTACGCTGGCGCCGCCTGCCTGCCCGGCCATTCCCATGCCCATAAATCCGGTCATAGCACCGCCCGCATTCTTTGCCGCATCCCGCATAGCGTCCGCCTGCGCAGACGCCAGATTTGCCGCCGCCATATTGGGGTTCCTCATCACCGCCGTTCTCTGCAGTTCTTTAATCATATCCTCATCTTCCTTGGATGCCGTTACGCTGTTGATGCCAAAGGAATAAACCTGAATCCCCCGAAGCTCTGTCCATTTTCTGGACAATACTTCATTCAGGGCGTCAGCAATTTCCGCCGTATGGCCCGGAAGTGCGCTGTAGCGGATCCCCATGCCGGATACTCTGGCAAATGCGGGCTGCAGCGCCGTCAGAAGCTCTGTCTTAAGCATGGAATCAATCTGGTCTCTGGTATACACATTCCGCACATTTCCGCACACATTGGCATAAAACAGCATGGGATTTACGATCCGGTAGGAGTACTCCCCATTGCAGCGGATGGAAATATCCATATCCAGCCCGATATTATCATCCGTAACACGGAACGGCACCGGGTTCGGCGTTCCATATTTATTTCCGGTAATTTCCTTGGTGTTAAAATAATAAATCCTCTGATCCTTCCCTGTTCCGCCTCCGTACTGGAACCGCTCCCACATCTGCCTTGCGAGACCCTCTAAGCCTTCCATCAGGGAGCCTCCGAATACCGACGGAGATGTGCCTGTATCATAAATATATGCCCCCGGCTCCGCGCATACCTCTAGGACTTTGCCGTCCTCCACGATCATCATGCACTGTCCTTCCGCCACCGCAATATAGGAGCCGTCTGTAATGATATTGCTCTCTCCTTTAGTGTTAAACGCGCCCCCCGACGTCCGTTTTTCTCCTTTTGCCGCCAAAATATCCGCGCTGAGTGCATCGCAGTAAAACTGCTCCTTCCACTGATCTGCCATTGTACTGCCCGCTGCTTTAACTGCTGCTTTGATAAGTCCCATATCTTTCTCCTCCAACTATGCCATCCGTTTCATTTTTTTTGTTCATTTCTTCTGTTTTACTTCTTATATTTCATCCCTTCGAACGCTGTACTAGAACTTCCCCTTCGTTCCGTTTCCGCTAGAATGCATCCTTCCGCTGGAACTATGGCTCTTATTTTTCTGCCGCCTGGTACGGTTCACAGTATGGTATAAGAACAGATCTGACCTGTTTGTCAGATGAAAGCTCCCCTTCCGCAGGTAATCCCCCGCTCCGCTCTTAAGAACCCTCGTATTCATGCCCCTTTTCCATACGAGCACCACCGCCAGCGAAACGATAAAAGACACCGCCGCAGCCCCAAAAACCGCCGCTATAGGATTGACTGGTTTCCTGTAATGGTTCGATTCGGAATAAATCTTCCCTTTTCTTGCATCCGCCAGAAACCGGTTCGCCATATCCAGAAAAACAGCAAAGGAATCATAGTAATCTCCGTCCGATAAATCATCCAGAATCTCCTCTCCGATAGTCTCCCTTCCATACGCGCCGAATATCTGCTCTGCCCTGCCGTATGCAGTGATCCCCCAGTCCCGCTCCGCCATGCTGATTCCCAGCATCAGGCTGCTGTTATCCTCCCCGGCTCCAAACTCTTTCTCTGCAAACAGCTTTCTCTCCCAGTCTAAGATATCGTAACCTTCAAACCGGTTCGTCGTCACAATGACCACGCTGATTCCATACTCCGACAGAATCTCCCCGCTTTGTTCTTCCAGTTTTTCTTCTTCCCGCTCTGTCAGAAGTCCCGCTCCATCCTGAATCCATCCTCCGGCCGGAACAGGCTCCGTTTCTTCCGCGGCCGTCCCTTCATATTCAGGAAGGAAACTCACGAACAGCAGAAATGCCGCCAGCAGAATCCCTCCGCATTTTTTTACAGTTTTCATAGCGCACCTCCGATCAGGAGGATAAGCAGAGACAGGACCACCGTCCCTATCCCGGTAAACCCAAACAGGTATTTAAAGAACGCTCCTCTGTCCATGGGCAGCTCCCCCACCATCTTCCCTGTCTGCCCGTTGATCGCAAACTGGTAAGTCTTATCCTTGTACACCGTCTCAAACAGCCAGACCGGAAGCAGTACATAATGGACACGGCAATTTCCCGCATGCAGGAAGCGCTTGCTAACCCTTACCGTATCGTACCCGATCACCGTATGCGCCAGCTCCTGCTCCGCGCTGTGATAGATCCGTTCATCCGCTCGGTTTTTCGCTGTTTCCGCCTCTACGTCATATTTCTCCGTCTCATAACCGGCCAGATAGGCAGGCTCAAATTCGGTCAGCGCGCTGTAATCAAAGGGCTCTATGGATTCCGTCGTTTCATCGCTCATCCTGACGCTCCCATCCACCGGAACATGGTCAAACTGCATAGTTCCCGAACGATTGACCAGATAATGAGAGGTTTTCACATAGTTATAGTTCGAATCCGACCACATCCTTGTCCTAGTAGCCCGAAAGCTCATATCTGCATGGACGTCGCAGTCGAACAGCCAGTAGGGCACATAACAGCCCTTCAGGTTCTTTAAGTAACTCCTGTCCCTGAAGTTCTTCGGCAGCAGGCGCTTCCCCTTACAGAACCCCTCTAACATCTGCCTCGCCCTGTCTGCCTCCACCTGAAAGGGTATCACCGCATCCGGCTCAAACCGTCCGGAAACCGTCTGCCGGATCACCACTACATTTTCACAATAAGGGCATCTGGTACTGGCCGTATTCTCGTCTGCCTGGATTTCCCCTCCGCAGGAAGGGCATATGTATCTTCCGTCCTCAGTCCTCTCTGCCGCCACTGTCTCTCTTCGTTCTTCCCAATGAATCCTTTGCTCTCCCGGAGCGTCTTCCGACCGGGCAAGCTCCTGCAGCACGGATACGTCTGTATAATTCCATTAGAGAACATATAAAGAGATACCATATATAAAGAATGAGTGAGAAGCTTTTGACCTCTCACTCAACATTTCACAGAAAAGCAGACTACATCATTATAAAATCTTACGCAACCTCTTACGTAAATGAGCCACCCTCGCATATACAGCCCCTGCCTTCAAATGCACGAGCAGGGCAATTTCTTTTGTGGAGTAACCCTGCATTTTCAGCAAGACGATTTGTAATGTACGTCTGTCCACTGTGACTAAGGCAAGGTACAGAGTTTTGCTTTCAATCTCATCCAGTAAATCCGTTACCGTCCTTATCTCTGCCTGTTTCTCCCTGCCCACCATTTCCTCAAGGTACTCCCCGAAGTCGCTCGTCCATCGGTAAAACCTCCTGTTGGAATTAAAATCTGCCCTGTCGTCTGTGCGGATTTGCTCAATGACCGCTTCATCAACGCCGCACTCACGCAGAACCCTTTCCTCGGCTTCTTTCCAGATGCGCCATTTCCTGTCCTCCCGTCCGTGGTTATATGCCATGTTTCTTTTCCTCCAATCGAAATTGATTGAGAGGGCAGGAAAAGCCCCCTCATTTTCCCAAAGGAAAAAACAAGGGGGCTGAACGCCTTA
>CAJUTH010000037.1 GCA_910589275.1 uncultured Dorea sp. | reverse complement strand
GATACGGGGCAACCGCCTAATGTAAACAATAACAGTATAACCAATTACTCGCCGAAAAACAATAGCAAAGTCCTTGAAACTGTTTCTATGGCAGAATTGTATGATTCTGTATATCCGAGCAAGCCGCCCTTGATTGACGGTCTGCTCTACCCTGGGACTTATCTATTCGTAGGTGCGCCGAAGCTTGGAAAGAGCTTCCTTATGGCGCAGATTGCCTACCATATCAGTATGGGTGTGTCGCTGTGGGAATGTCTCGCCCGAAAAGGAACGGTCTTGTACCTTGCCCTTGAAGATGATTACCGCCGCCTGCAGGAAAGGCCGTACCGTATGTTTGGGACGGACGGGGCAGACAGTTTATTCTTTTCTGTTTCGACGGGTAATCTTGGAAACGGATTGGATGAACAGTTGCAGGAATTTATGAAACAGCATACCGATACAAAACTGATTATTATTGACACGCTCCAAAAGGTGCGGGAAGTCGGCGGGGACAATTACAGTTACGCAAACGACTATGAAATCATTACAAGGCTGAAACAGTTTGCAGACAGCTATGGTATCTGTCTCCTGCTTGTCTATCATACCAGCAAGAGCAGAAACTATATCTCCTCCGCAATCCCGAAACGCTCCTGTGGGATTTTCAAAAGGCAGAGACAGAATTATGGCGAGAGCCGCCAGAGCCTTTACTTGAGGAAATAGACAAAAGGATTACTGTCGACTGCCCCCTGTGGCAGGGGACTGCGACGGAGCTTGCGGCTTGGCTGAAAATGTGGATGGTGAGCGTTCACACCTTAATGTAGATTATTGCAACGAGAGCATTAAGAAAGTGTACCATAAGCTATTTGATGAAGCGCTGCAAAGATATAATGAAAAGCAGACTCGGAGAAAAAAGAGGAATTTAAAGTATTGTCGGACAGGGTAGAAAATTACGACAAAGGCATGGAGAACCTAAAAACTCTGGAACAGGCGCTTGACACTTCATCAGAATACCAGTTGGCAGAGCCGCAGGCTTCATGTCGGCGAAGTCGTATAAGAATAAAGTGGCAGAGCCTTTTGCTTATAATATAGCGTCTTGCAGGGTGCTTGAAAAAGCAGGGTTTCAATATGAGGGTACATTGAGAAGTAATGCTGTGAAGAATAGCAAGGTGATTGATATGAAAATGTACTCCTTGTTAAAAGAGGTAATAAAGGAGTGAATTTGGTGCTAAAAGAATATAAGTTTGGTTTCAATATTTATGGACTGTTATTGTTTTTGATTATAATGATACCTAATTTTATTTGGTTTGCTGTTCCAGCACCTAATGATGTATTAAGGACGGAATCGGTTACTGAAGTGATTGACATCATAGCTTCTGTCTGTCAGGTTTTGATGGTTATAGCTTTGTGTATTTTTGTAAACATAAAGAGCCATAAATTCCATATTACTCCTTTGATTATTTTTGTGATAATTTGTTGCTTCATATATTTTGCAAACTGGGTAAGCTATTATTTAGGTGTTGTGAATATATGTGTTATATTGGGGTTGACAGTTTCCCCGTGTTTGGCATTTATGTTTTTTGCTATTGATAGAAAAAATATAATAGCAGTTGTGCCGATTTCTATTTTTCTAATTTGTCATTTAATATATGGTATCGCTAATTTTGTTGTTTGATTTTTTGAGGTTATATAAGTATGGATTATCGGATTAGAGAAATCAGGGAAAATGAATATTGCATATTATCTGAGTTTCTGTATGAAGCGATTTTTATTCCAGAGGGAATGGAAAAGCCGCCAAAAGCTATTATTGAACAGCCGGAACTTCAGGTATATATTGCTGATTTTGGAAATCAGACGATTGGTGTTTGGTTGCGGAAGTAAAAGAAAAGATTGTAGGCGCAGTATGGGTGCGTATTATGAATGATCATGGGCATATTGATGATGAGACACCCTCATTTGCTATGTCACTGTATGAGGAATACAGAAATATGGGCATTGGTACAGCACTTATGAGAGATATACTTGAATTTTTAAAGAATAAAGGCTATAAGCAGACGTCTCTTTCTGTGCAAAAGGCAAATTATGCGGTTCGAATGTATCGGAAAGTAGGTTTTGAAGTCATTGACGAAAATGAAGAAGAATACATTATGGTTTGTCGGTTGTAATGTGATGGGGAGGGTATTTGTAAATGGCTGAATCTGTGCTAAAGGAAGGGGTTGGAGATAATGAAAAATATGAAAATAGATGCCAATGGAACAAAAATCAGAGTAATGGGTGATGTTGTAAATGAAGAAGCTTATATTTCTTTAACGGATATTGCCAAATATAAAAATCCAGACAATGCTTTTATCGTGGTTGCGAACTGGATGCGTAATCATTCCACAATCTCATTTTTGGGTTTGTGGGAACAGATTCATAATCCCAATTTTAAACCTATCGAATTCGATAGGTTTAAAGCGGAATCGGGAGATAATGCATTTACATTGACACCGCAACAGTAGATAAAAGCAACAGATGCAATAGGTATTATATCAAAATCAGGACGATTTGGAGGTACATATGCTCATACAGATATAGCCTTTGAGTTTGCGTTGTGGATTTCTCCAGAATTTAAGCTCTATATTATTAAGGACTATCAGCGGTTAAAGAAAGATGAAGCAAACCGATTAGCGATTGGTTGGGATGCTAAGAGGGAACTTTCAAAAATAAATTATCGCATTCATACAGATGCAGTAAAAGAATTTCTGATAACACCAACATTATCCCCGCAGGAAATGGCATATACATACGCACCCGAAGCAGATATTCTTAATATGGCTTTGTTTGGCAAGACGGCGGCACAATGGAGAGGTGAAAAGGGGATAAGTGGAAAAAATAAGATAAGGAGAAATTATGAATACAGATAGACATATACCAGTAGTTTTTGTTAGTTCTACTTGCTATGACCTCAAACAGGTTCGAGAAGACTTAAAAGATTTTTTTGAAATCAATTACGGTTTTCAAGCCATGCTGTCCGAATTTAGTTCATTTCCTATTGACCCGTGTATTGGTACTTTTGAAAATTGCTTGAGCAATGTTGACAAATTGGCTGATATTTTTATACTTATTGTTGGAACAAGATATGGGTATGTGACAGAGAGAGGGAAATCTATTACGAATTTAGAATATCTACATGCAAAAGCTAAAGGGATTCCAGTATTTGTGTTTGTGGACAAGCAGTTACATAGTCAATTAAAAATATGGGAAGCCAATAAAGAAGGAAATTTTTTAACTATTGTTGACAACCCCCAGAATTTAAAATTTGTTTCAGAAATATATAATGAATCAAAACAATGGATTTATACGTATGAATCTGTGCGAGACATAACTACTACCATGAAGCATCAATTAAGTTTGATATTTGCTGATGGATTGGTATATAAAAAAATATCAAATACGTTAGAACCGCATATTTTAGAGAGCGATATTTCATCAGAAGCTCTACGTGTTTTAATTGAAAAGCCGTATGCATGGGAGTACAAATTTCTGGCACATGTGATTAAAGACGAGTTTGACAAATTACAGAAACATAGATGGGATTTTAAATATGGTTTATTTACAACACATATTATTGAGATGAGTCCTAATGAACTGTTGGACGATGTTTCTGTAAAACTGAATGAGATTGTAGAATTAAATGGAATTTTAAGCATACTTTTGAACTCTGCAATTCAGGATGCGATTGGAGAGGCGGGAGTACCGAGTGATTTAGAGATGATGGTATATATTTCAAAGCAGCTTGCTTCGTTTTATGAAAGGATAGTTGCATGGGCATTATATTTTAAAACAATACATACAGATGAAGTGTTTAAACCATTACTTAAATTGTTATATGAACTCCCCAAGTCAATACTTACCCAAATAGATGATTTTGTAGATAGGCTATACCTTGAATTTATAAATTTGCCAGATATAGAAGATAATGTTGAACGTGAAATCAAACTATCATGCGTTTTGGATGAAGCGAATACGGTGGCTATTAATGAAGAGATTGAAAGACTTTATGAGTTGTTATGTTGAATAAATATTTTGTTGATAAAATGATGTTGCGTTTCTAAATAAAATCGCTTATAATTTAAGCCATAGCACATAGCTATTATCCGCAGTTACAGAGCAGGTGTTATCGGCGGTGATACTAAAATGGACAATTCAACTAACTTGACAAAGAGCCAATTTTTTAGCGCTTCTCTCTCTGTAAAAATCAAACAATTCGACAAATTGGAACGAATCTAGCCGCTGTTAAAGTTGAGTGAAGTACTTTTTCGTTATTATTGTATGCGTTACTTGAATAACCATATTTTTTACGCAAATGTGTATTTGCTCTAGCTGGTTGTGGTGCTCGTGTAAACATTGTTAACATGCTTTGAGAGTTTAATCGGCAAGATTTCAATTCGTATTCTCCAAAATCAGGTTCATCAAGATTGTTTTCAGGAATACCCAACAAATCTTCAAGGGTTTTTCCAATACCTGTCGGACCTGAACGATGCGTTTTTATCCATCCATATGCTTTGATTTTTTCATATTCTCGAATAAAATCATCAAGTGTGACTATCATTTTTTATTCCTCACTTTCAATAAATAATTTATAAGTTTCAATTTCAAGTGCATCAGCAATACGTTGAATATTTTCAAGAGAAATACTACGGCGGTAACATTCGATTGCGCTAATATACGTACGGTGCATTCCGCATTTATCAGCAAAAGCCTCTTGAGAAATTCCAATAGCTGTGCGGTATTTCTTTAAATTTGTTCCAAACACTTTAATAACATCCATAGTGCAATCCTCCTAATTTTATATCATAATAGAAATGAATACTATAAGTCTACATACAATAAGTATCCAAAACCGAGGATGTGTAAATATTACCGATTAATAAAATAAATGGTAGATTTAGGCGGAAGAATTAGTTGTATCTATAAATGTTGTTTGCTAAAAGCACGTCAAAACAAATAGAACCACCTGCCGTTATTGTCGAAGATGAACTGATGGGGAGTACAGCATAATAGAATTGAAATTGTATGGCAGCTATGGTAGAATTGAAAAGAATTTAATTGTTATTTTCTGAGTTTGTCTGGAAAGGAGAAAGTGATCATGGATCACTGAACAGTTATGGAAGCATATAAACAGGAATTTATAGATTTTATGGTAGAAAGCAACGTGCTGAAGTTTGGAGAATTTACGTTGAAGAGCGGGAGAAAATCTCCCTTTTTTATGAATGCGGGAGCTTATGTGACGGGAACTCAGCTTAGAAGGCTGGGCGAATATTACGCGAAAGCGATCCATGATACTTATGGCTTGGATTTTGACGTGCTGTTTGGGCCGTCATACAAAGGGATTCCGCTTTCTGTGGCCGCTGCGATGGCGATCAGTGATTTGTATGGTAAGGATATCCGCTACTGTTCAAATAGGAAAGAAGTGAAGGATCACGGGGATACTGGGATTTTGCTTGGAAGCAGGCTGAAGGATGGGGACCGGGTAGTAATTATTGAGGATGTGACAACTTCCGGTAAATCCATTGAGGAGACGTTTCCGATCATTAAGGCTCAGGCCGATGTGGAGATTAGAGGGTTAATGGTCTCTTTAAATCGTATGGAAGTCGGCAAAGGCGGCAAGATCAGCGCTCTCGATGAGATTCAAGAATTGTATGGATTTGAGACTGGCGCTATTGTGACGATGAAAGAGGTTGTAGAGTATTTGTATAATAGAGAGTGTCAAGGAAAAGTTGTGATCGACGATACATTAAAATCGGCAATTGACGCATATTATGAACAGTATGGATGTTAATTTATTCTTCAAGAAATTACAGGAGGAAACGAAGATGAATGAAAAAGCATTTAAGACAATGGGGATTACCGGAGCAGCGGGTATTGCGATTGGCATTGTGATGATTGTGGTTGGCGTCACTACAGGTGTGATTGCGATTGTCTGCGGAGGACGTCTGCTGAAAAATAAAGAGGGTTTGATGTTCTAGTATGGGAAAGAGAGGAAGGAGACTGCGCTTTTTAGGCAAAATATTGTTTGTTTTTTACATTGGATTTATTATCTATTTCCTGCTGTTTTCTGAGTGGTATGGAAGAGGGGCGATGCAGGAGTACCGGTATAATTTGGTGTTGTTTAAGGAGATCAAGAGGTTTTGGATATATCGGGAGCAGCTTGGCTGGTATGCGGTGTTTACCAATTTGTTTGGCAATGTGCTGATTTTTGTTCCTTTTGGATTTTTCCTTCCTATGGCAAGTAAATACAGGAGCTTTTTAGCGGCTGTGTTCTATAGCTTTGCACTTAGCTTCTGCGTAGAGACATTCCAGCTTCTTACGAAGGTGGGAAGTTTTGACGTGGACGACATGCTTTTGAATACGTTAGGAGGAGCGTTTGGGTATATTGCGTTTATCATATGCGCAGCATTAAGGAGAAGACATGGGATTAAGAGAACTAAAAGAAATGGCAGAAGATAGAGCGAAAGAAAAGGAAAGGCGTAAGCGTGAGAAGGAAAGAAAAAAACGCCGTTACTATAAACATGGACAGGTGAAGCTTAAACATTCTAAGAGAGGGCTGGTTTCGAGTGCGCTGGCATTTACGTCAGCATTTTTGATGATTCTGATATTTTCAGTTTCGTACATAAGCAGGGGTGACGTTAATATTTTTATCGGGCTTACCGGCCTTGGAGTGCTTATAATGTCGGCTGTGGGGGTGGAACGCGGCATCAAGGGCTTCAAGGAGCGAGAGAAGAATTATGCATCCTGCAAAGCCGGGATTGCGGGTAACGCAGCCCTTCTGCTTATATTTACAGCGACATTTATAAGGGGGTTTTTCTAAGTGATAACAGAACGGTACAAACTGGCGGCAGAGCGAATTGAACAGATACCAAAGGAAGAGTCGGTGAGGCTTCCCTTCCGCATATATTTTCAGAAAGTTTCACAATTTCTTCTGATGCTTCTTACTCTGGAGTGTGAGATAGAAAAAGGGGACTATGAGAAGCGTTCTATGGAGGAACTGAAGGAGTGGAACCGGAGGCTGTACGAGGATATACTGCCGGGAAATTATGAGACAAGCTATGGGAATCCGGCTTATGCGGTGAAAATGTTGGGGAAGGAGTCCGGACAGATACTCTGTTTCCTTTATGCAGAGCTTAGGGGCGGGATTCCTTATGTATTTGAGGGAAAGAAAGAGTACCTTACGATTCTGATGGAGTTGTTTATTGAGGTTTATAACTGTTTTGAAGCCTGCGGCAGCGGGACGGCTGCCGCGGATGAGGCGGAAAAGGAAGATACGACTGGATTTATCCGGGAATTAAAGGATATCATTTACTGGTATGCCAGTGACTACTGCGATGTGTTCGCGGCGGATAGAGTGTCAGAACAGATTGACCCGGCGATGGATTTTGCGGCGGAGATCATCAGGACGGCGGATTTGTCCGATCTTAGGTATCTGTATCGATTTGGCGAATATATCAGCGGCAATGAGCTTCGCACGGCGGAGCATCTTCTGGAGCTTGACGATGGGGTGGTTCAGAAGATGGCGGACGTCTACACGGAAGGGTACCGGATCGGTTTTGTAAATACTGGGAAGGATCTGTCGAAGAAATCCGTGGTAAATATCCGGTATGTGCTGGGATTTGAGACGGTGGTGCGAAGAGCCGTCGGGAATTTTGAGAAAATGGGATTAAAACCTGTGATTTACCGGGCAGGGGCGAGCGTCCTTACGAAGCACCGGCAGGCGAAGATCGGATATTACGGCGGCAGTCCGAATCCTCAGTATGACTATGACCACAGGGACGATCAGGGATTATTCTTGAATAAGCGGTTTGCGGAGCGGAAACTGGATGTGATGCGTCATGCCTATGAGACGAATAAAGAGCTGGCGGCAGGATTTGCCGGGCCGGCTGTGATAGAAGTGTTTGGGGAGAAGCCGTTTATTCCGGAGGTGAAGGAAGAGGCGGTTCATCTGACCGAAAAGCAGGAGCAGATCCTTCTGACTTTTACCGGTAAAACTGGGCAGATGGTAAATGAATATATCAAAGGAGAAGAGAGGAGTTTTACGATTGTGTCCTATCCGATTCCGGAGATCGGACCGCAGTACAAGGAGATTTTTGACGAGGTAATCCGGATTAATACACTGGATGCGAAGGTTTACGAAGAAGTTCAGCAGAAGCTGATTGACGCGTTGGATCAGGGCGCTGCCGTGCACATCGCCGGAAAGGGGGAGAACCGGACAGATCTTACGGTGCGGCTTCAGACGCTGGCGGATCCTGAGAAGGAGACCATTTTTGAAAACTGTGTGGCGGATGTGAATATTCCAGTGGGAGAAGTATTTACCTCGCCGGTTCTTGAGGGAACCAATGGAAAGCTTCATGTGACGAAGGTATATCTTGGAGAGCTGCAGTATCTGGATTTGGAAATCGACTTTCAGGACGGAATGATCGCGGACTATAGCTGCGGCAATTTCCAGAAGAAGGAGGATTGCAGGAAATATATTGCGGATAATATCCTGCATAACCATAAGACGCTGCCTCTTGGCGAATTTGCCATAGGGACAAATACCACTGCCTATGTGGCGGCGCGCAGGTTCGGGATTGAGGATAAGCTCCCAATCCTGATTGCGGAGAAGACCGGGCCGCATTTTGCGGTAGGGGATACCTGCTATAGCTGGAGCGAGGATATCCGGGTGTTTAATCCCAATGGAAAGGAAATTATTGCTAAGGACAATTCCGTTTCCATCCAGCGAAAAGAGGACGTGTCGAAGGCGTATCTGAACTGCCATACGGATATTACCATTCCCTATGACGAACTGGGAAGTATCCGGGTGATCCGATCGGATGGAACGCAAGTTTCGTTAATCGAGGACGGACGATTCGTACTGCCGGGGACGGAGATTTTAAATGAGCCTCTAGAAGGGTACCCTGAAATAAAATAACTGGTCATTAATTTATCTAATAGGTAACTTGGGCAAATGCATTGAATAGGAACGGTTTCCTATGCTATGATATTTATGTACAGTAGTGAGAAAGAACGTGAACAGAAAGGATGAAGGATATGCCAAAGGTAGGAATTGTAATGGGCAGCGACTCGGATCTTGCGGTTATGGGCAAGGCCGCCGACATGCTGGATAAGCTTGGAATTGAGTATGAGATGACGATTATTTCGGCCCACCGCGAGCCGGATGTGTTTTTTGAGTATGCCGGCTCTGCTGAGGAGAAGGGATTTAAGGTGATTATTGCTGGAGCGGGGATGGCGGCGCATCTTCCGGGAATGTGCGCGGCTATTTTCCCTATGCCGGTAATCGGCGTGCCGATGTCCGGAAAGAATCTGGACGGACAGGACGCGCTCTATTCTATCGTTCAGATGCCGCCGGGAATCCCGGTTGCGACGGTTGCCATTGACGGCGGAATGAACGCGGCGATCCTTGCGGCAAGGATTCTCGCTGTGTCTGAACCAGAGATTTTGGAGAGGCTGAAAGCCTATACGAAAGAGATGAAGGAGACGGTTCAGGGGAAGGATGCGAAGCTGAAAGAGCTGGGACATAAGGCTTATATGGAGCGGAAATAGGCAGGGCAGTATTGTAAGCGGAGTGAACAGTAATACTTAGGCGGATGGATTCAGATCATCGAGAAGGAGACGGATATGGATTATAAGAATGCAGGTGTGGATATCGAAGCTGGTTACAAGTCGGTAGAGCTTATGAAGGAGCATGTGAAGCGGACGATGCGGGCGGAGGTGCTGGGAGGTCTCGGCGGATTTTCAGGCGCTTTTTCGCTGGCTAAGATCAAGGAGATGGAGGAGCCGGTACTGCTCTCCGGAACGGACGGGTGTGGGACCAAGGTAAAGCTGGCCTTTATTATGGATAAGCATGATACCATCGGCATCGATGCGGTGGCGATGTGTGTAAACGACATTGCCTGCGCCGGAGGAGAGCCCTTGTTTTTCTTGGATTATATTGCCTGCGGCAAGAATTATCCGGAGAAGATCGCAAGCATTGTAAGCGGCGTGGCAGAGGGCTGCGTGCAGGCAGAAGCGGCGCTGATCGGCGGGGAGACCGCGGAGCATCCGGGGCTGATGCCGGAGGAGGACTATGACCTTGCCGGGTTTGCCGTGGGTGTGTGTGAGAAAAAGGAACTGATTACCGGAGAGCATCTGAAAGGCGGAGACGTGCTGATCGGCATGGCTTCTACCGGCGTACATAGCAACGGTTTTTCGCTGGTGCGCAAGGTATTCGAGATGACGAAAGAATCGCTGGACACCTATTATGACGAACTTGGAAAGACCCTTGGCGAGGCTTTGCTTGCGCCTACTAGGATCTATGTAAAGGCGCTGAAGAGCATCAAGAAGGCCGGCGTGACGGTAAAGGCATGCAGCCATATCACCGGAGGCGGCTTTTATGAAAATATTCCGCGTATGCTCGTCGACGGAGTACGCGCTGTAATAGAGAAGGACAGCTATCCGGTTCCGCCGATTTTTAAGCTGCTGGCCGAAAAGGGCGATATCGCGGAACAGATGATGTACAATACCTTTAATATGGGCATCGGCATGGTGGTGGCTGTGGATAAGGCGGATGTGGACAAGGCCATGGAGGCCGTAAGGGTTGCGGGAGATGAGCCGTATGTGATTGGGCGCATTGAAGCCGGAGAAAAAGGAGTAATAGTATGCTAAGAGTATTGGTACTGGTATCCGGCGGAGGAACTAATCTGCAGGCGATCTTGGATTCCATTGCAGAAGGCAGGATCCGGGACGCCGAAGTAACGGGAGTGATCAGCAATAACCCCAATGCCTATGCGCTGGAACGGGCGAAAGCGGCGGGTATTCCGGGGAAATGCATTTCTCCGAAGAGCTTTGGCACAAGAGAGGAATTTAACGAGAAGTTTTTGGAGGCGGTGGATGGGTATCGGCCGGATTTGATTGTGCTTGCCGGTTTTCTGGTGGTGATTCCTCCGGCTATGATTTCTAGATACCGCAATCGGATCATCAATATCCATCCGTCTTTGATCCCTTCCTTCTGCGGGACGGGTTACTACGGGCTAAAGGTGCATGAGGCGGCGTTAGCGAGAGGCGTGAAGGTAGTGGGCGCCACCGTTCATTTTGTGGATGAAGGAACCGATACGGGGCCGATCATCCTGCAGAGGGCTGTGGAAGTCCAGCCGGGAGACACTCCGGAAATATTGCAGAGGCGCGTGATGGAGCAGGCGGAATGGAAGATCCTGCCGGAGGCGGTTGACCTGATCGCCCATGGCAGGGTAAAGGTGATAGACGGCAGAGCGGTAGTGGCAGAAGAGGACAGATAAGGCTATGGGTCAGGAATGCGCTGAACTGCGCATTCCGTGAGAACAGACTTACGGTGTGAGGGGCGATTTTTGCGTAGCAAAACTTTGAATATCGCCCCGAATCGTTGCTATGAGCGGCCTTTTAGGCCGTGAATAGTAACGAAGAGATACATACAGGCATGAAGGAGGAAGCGAAGATGAATGTATTGGTAGTCGGAAGCGGCGGAAGAGAGCATGTGATCTGTTACTGTGCGGCAAAGAGTCCGCGGACGGATAAGCTGTACTGTACGCCGGGGAATGCGGGGATTGCAGAATATGCGGAGTGTGAACCGATCGGCGCGATGGAATTTGACAAGATTGTCGCTTTTGCAAAAGAGAAAGAGATTGATCTTGTGATCGTGGGAATGGACGATCCGCTGGTGGGCGGTCTGGTGGACGAGCTGGAGGCGGCTGGCATTCGCACATTCGGGCCGAGGAAAAATGCGGCGATCCTAGAAGGCTCTAAGGCATTTTCTAAAGATCTGATGAAGAAGTACCATATTCCGACGGCGGCATATGAGAACTTTACAGATCCAGAAAAAGCGCTGGCGTATCTGGAGACAGCCAAATTCCCGATCGTGCTGAAAGCGGACGGACTGGCGCTTGGAAAGGGCGTGTTAATCTGCAACGATCTGGAAGAGGCAAAAGAGGGCGTAAAGACGATTATGCTGGATAAGAAGTTCGGTTCCGCGGGAAATGAGATGGTCATTGAAGAATTTATGACCGGACGGGAGGTATCCGTTCTGTCCTTTGTGGACGGAAATACGATTAAGACGATGACCTCCGCGCAGGACCATAAGCGTGCCGGAGACGGAGATACAGGACTGAATACCGGCGGCATGGGAACCTTCTCGCCCAGTCCCTTTTATACCAAGGAAGTAGACGAATTTTGTGAGAAACAGATCTATCAGGCGACCGTGGATGCGATGAAGGCGGAGGGAAGGCCGTTTAAGGGTGTTATTTTCTTCGGCCTGATGCTGACGGAGGACGGCCCGAAGGTGTTAGAGTACAATGCCAGATTCGGCGACCCAGAGGCGCAGGTGGTGCTTCCGAGGATGAAGAATGATCTGATTGAAGTGGCGGAGGCGTGTATTGACGGAACGCTGGATCAGATAGATCTGCAGTTTGAGGACAATGCGGCGGTTTGCGTAGTGCTGGCCAGCGAAGGCTATCCGGTGGCTTATGAAAAGGGGATTCCGATCCATGGGCTGGAGGAATTTAAAATGCATGAGGGATACTACTGCTTCCACGCGGGCACAAAGCTGGAAGGAGAGCAGTACGTGACCAACGGTGGCCGGGTGCTCGGCGTTACGGCGAAGGGAGCGGATCTGAAGGAGGCAAGGGCCAATGCTTATGCGGCTGCCGAATGGGTGCAGTTCGACAATAAGTATATGAGGCATGATATCGGGAAAGCGATTGATGAAGCATAAAGGAATTAAATATGTATAAAGTAGAATTGAAATTTGATTCCAATTGTCTGGACGTGGAAACGCTCGAAGAATTGTGCAGTCAGACTGATGAGATTTTTGAACAGGAAGATTTGAACTGTGCAGACCGCCAGTATGGAAAGAGAATTTATCTTGATAAGGGCAGGAAAGAAGATTATGGGAGGTTCTGGGCGGCTATATTTGCACTGAAAGACAGAGTGGGAATTGCAGAGCATTTGGAGGAATGTTTCTGGTATAACGGAACTGACAGGGAAAATCTGATAACGGATTTTCTGAGGAACTGATAGAATATGGATAGCTCTCAGAAAAAAGGAATTAATTTTGATTTGGATACAGACGCGCTTAAGAAATATTATTCGGAAGGTGATTGGCACAAAGCGTATTATGATATTCGGGGATTTTTTGAAAGAAACGGCTTTGAACACATTCAAGGTTCCGGGTATCATTCTGTAATGCCAATGTCTGAAGCTAAGGCAATGACGGTTATTTATAATATGACAAAGTACAGTTTACAAGGGACTACACAAGGTAACGGTCTGACGGGCGCTGATATGCCCGTCAGATTTTCCATGTGATGTTTAAGCTGTCGCTTGTGGCGGCAATGGTGGTAATCATCAAATCCACCACCCGCCGCTTGTCGTCAAAGGATACGTTCTTCCAAGTGTCGAGGTAGCCGGAAATCTGGCTGACCTGTTCCGGGCTGATGGCTTCCACGGTCAACTCCGCCATCTTCGCCAGAAGTTCCTGCTTGCGTCCGTCCAGTTCGGCTATCTTCACATTCACATAGGAGAGCAGCACATTATTTGCGCCTGTCAGACTGTCCAGCAACTTTTCAATCTCGCTATCCACATGGGCAAGTTCCACTTGCAGGGCGGTGATTTTGGGATTGGCCTTTGCCGCTTTCTTCCTGCCCGTCAGTGTCTTGTAGCTGTCCAGCTTTTTCACCATCTGCCGATACACCACCGCTTCCAGTTCCGCCGTGATGATTTTCCCACAGCCGGGACAGCTTTTGTTGTCCAGCCGTTTCGTACAGCGGAGGTACTGTCTGCCGGAGGGATTGAAGATACTCATAAGGGCGTACCCGCAGTTCCCGCACTTGATTTTCCCCGCCAGCCATGTATGGGTGGCTTTCCGGGCGGACTGGATTTTCATGTTGTTCATCAGCTTCTTGCGGCAGGTCAGCCATATATCCGAGGGGACAATCCCCTCATGGGGCGCAAGCACCAGCATTTGGTCTTTCAGGCTTTGGGCCTTGCCCGGCTTCACATCCCGGCCTTGATAGAGATAACACCCGTTCATGCCCGTGAAGTCGGCGACGTCATTGACAAGCACCGTCCCCTGGCTCTTGAAAAACTCGTACACATCCAAGTCCGCCTGCACATAGACGGGGTTGCGTAACATCTGCGCCAGCGTGGGGCGTATCAGTTCCCGGCCATTAAATAAAATGCCCTGTTCCGCAAAGTGCCGGGTAATGTCCCCATAGGAAGTTGTCGGCTCGGCGTACATTTCAAACATCAGCCGGATATTTGCCGCTTCCTCCGGCTTCACTACCAGCCGCTTTGTATTGATACCGTCCATCTTGATAGGCTCCGTATGGAAGCCATAGGGGGCTTTCCCGCCCATCTTGAAGCCCCGCTGACTGCGGGAATAGTAAGCGTCCGTCACCCGCTTTTGTATCGTTTCCCGTTCCAACTGTGCGAACACGATACAAATATTCAGCATGGCCCGGCCCATCGGGGTTGAAGTATCAAACTTTTCCGTGGAAGAAACAAACTCCACATTGTACTGCTGGAACAGCTCCATCATGGTTGCGAAATCCAGAATGGAACGGCTGATACGGTCAAGTTTGTAGACAATGACTTTTGCTATCAGGCCCTTTTTAATATCCCGCACCAACTCTTGAAATTTCGGGCGGTCTGTGTTTTTGCCGCTGTATCCTTTATCTGTGTATTCCCTGCAACTACCGCCTTTCAATTCGTATTTGCAAAACTCAATCTGGCTTTCAATGGAAATGCTGTCCTTTTTGTCTACCGATTGTCTTGCATAGATTGCGTCTATCCGATTATTCATATTGTCGCTCCTTTTCTTAAAAAAGAAACGGAGCTGCTGACAGTCTTATTATACCGCCAACAGCCCCGTAAATCAATGATGTGGCTGGAAAAACTTACGCCCCGGCTTCCTCTTTCTGCCGCTTGTCGGCGTACTTGCGGAACACCTCATAAAGCTGCTGTTCCAGTTCCCGGCGTTTGGCCGCTTCCTGCTCCGGTGTAAATACCGGGGAGAGATTTTCCAGCGTGATTTCCTTTCCTTGAAAAGTCACGATTTCTGTTTCCTTTTTGTATCTGATATTCGTTATAAAATCACCTTTCCTTTCCATAGTTCGGTTGCCGCTTCAACTCTGCCAGCACTTCCGGCGGGATACGGTCAACCAGCCGTTGAATGTTGTGTAACTCGCTTTCCAGCTTTGCCCGTTCCATAACGCCTTTCATCTTGTCCTTTTCGCTGGCCTTTGCCCTTGCCTCCAGTTTTTCATTTTCTGCCAAGAGGTCATTTATCGTGACCTTGTATTTCTTCAACTGCCCGGAGAAGTTCTCCATCTGCGGAAACCACTTTTTGAGCATAGAGAGGGCTTCCTCTTTCTTCTTTCCGGCGTTAATTGGATTGATACCGTCCAGCGTGGCTTCAATCGCCCTCGCCTGTTTGGAGAGGGAAACCGCCTGTTTGAAAAGCCGGGTGGGGATATGCTTTCTTCCCGTTTTGCTTGCGCTCTCCCCACGCTCCAAGCTGGGGTACTTCTCCAACATATAGGCGTGAAAATCGTCCTGCCACTTTGTCAGATTGGCCCGGTTGCCTATGATTTCTTTGGCGCACAGGCGGTTGTCTTTCGTCAGCGGAACAAAGGTCAAATGCAGGTGGGGCGTTTTCTCGTCCATGTGTACTATCGCCGACACGATATTTTCCTGGCCTACCCGGTCAATGAGGAAGTCCGCCGCTCTTTTGAAAAACGCCTGTATTTCCTCCGGGGATTTCTTCTTGAAAAACTCCGGGCTGGCGGTTATCAGCGTATCGACAAAGCGTGTACTGTCTTTCCTCGTTCTGCACCCAGACTGTTCAATGCGGCTCTGAATGAAATGGTAGTAGCGCCCCTCCGGCTTGACGATATGGAAATTGTACTTGCTCCGGCTGGTGTCAATGTCCGGGTTGCTGGCGTACTGCTCCTTTTTCCGTTCGTGGTGGGCTTCCAGTGGTCTTGCCGGGTTGCCCTTGTGTTTCTCAAATCGCAAAATTGCGTGTTGCGCCATTGAACTCCTTTCCCCATTCCATTCCTTTCCGGCGGGTTTTCCCGCCGAAAATATCTCTGATAGGATTGGAATGGAATCGATATAAATAGATGGTTTTAATCTCTGTATTTCTATATATCGTCCGGTTTCCGTACTCCAAGAGGATTGATTTTCGTACTTGTAGGGTACGGTTTTCATCCCTCCGGCGTACCGCAGCCGGACTTCTTGAAGTCGGTGTTTGGAACCGCTTCATAGGATTTTGGGTAAATGCGGTTGGGTTTTCCACAGCCCTGTTTCTGTATTTCCACCAGCCCCGCATACTGCAACTCCCGCAGGGTATTCACCGCCTTCTGCCGCCCACAGTGGAGCAGGGCGACCACCTCGCAGATGGGGTAATACAGGTAAATCCGCCCATATTCGTCCGCCCACCCGTTTTTCCGGGATAACTCCGCCCGCCGCAGGATAAAGGCGTACAGCACCTTCGCTTCGTTGGACAGGGGCTTGAATGATGGGGCTTCAAAAAGGAAATTGGGGAGCCGGGTGAAGCTGATGACTTTCTCCGGCTGGTGAATGTAAATCGTGTTTGTCATAGCGTGTTTTGTGGACGGTTAGAAGCCCGTTTTCCGGGGTGGGCGATAAAACATACCGCCCGCCCCGGTTTTGGGCTTGCGGAGCCTTGCAAATCAAGGCTTTTCTCCGCCTTAACTGTCCACAGCAGACCTCCTTTTCCGTTCACTTTCTGTTTTCTGCCGCCTGTGTACTCTGGCGGCGCAGTTCGGGCAGTATTTGCCCCGGTTGGATTTTGGCACATAGGGCTTTCCGCAGACCGAGCAGCGTTTCAAAGCACAGTCACGGTAAATCTCCGCTTCCAGCGTCCTATCCAGCGGCAAGACCGCCCAGCGGAACCACTTGCAGCAGACGGAGAATGTAATCATCTGCGGACAGGTGCAGGTGTCGCCATCGTCCAGCGCAAAGCAGTTTCCACCACCACAGTTGCAGCACTCCCGGCGGATCAGGCTGCTGGCCCGCTTCCTCTGCGCCGGGGTCATGCGGTAGGGGAAGCTGTCCGGCCTGTGTTCCAGCGGTGGCAAATGTTGATAGGGTCTTTCTTTCATGCACTCCCTCCATTGTTCTTCTTGCTGCCGTTTTCCCCGAAAAGGCTTCCTGCCCCATTCCTGCGGCGTGTTCCGGCGTTGGTACGCTCACCCTCTCTGGTCACGGTGTCCAGAAGCGGGGTCACAGCACACTTCCCCAGCCGGGGTATTCCTTTTCAGACGGTCATTTAGTTTTCAAGAGGCTTGTCCATCGATGAACTATCTCAAGTGTATACTTTTTTGATTGCCTGTGCCGTATATCCAAGAGGTAGGAAATCAGCCCGGAAAACTCGCTATTTCCACGCTCTCGGAATTGTGGTATAATGGGAAAATACAGAACAGTAAATTGAAAGTTGACGCCGATGAAAATAAATGAAAAGAGAGAACATCTATGCTCAATGCAGGAAGCAGGATAGTAAATAATTGGATATATCCTATTGACAACGGCTATGTACTGATTGATACAGGGTATGAAAGAGGATTTGCACATTTCAAAAAGCAACTGGCAAAGATGCAAATAGCCCCTCAACAGATACGATATATTTTTCTGACACACGCTCACGATGACCATGCAGGCTATTTGAATGAAATACTCTCGGAATGCTCTGACATTCAAATCGTTATGAGTGACAAGGCGTTAGAAAGATTATATAAAGGGCAAAACTCTTTTCATGGCGGTTGCACAACCAAGATTGCCTTGCTCTTTTGTTTCTTAATGAAATTTGTTGGCAAGGGCAAGCATTTGTTTCCTCCAATAACGCAAGAATATTCATGTAGATGTATTCAAGTGACCGAACAAAACCGTAAGCAAGTGGAACTTTTATTGCAAGGAAAAATCATTGATACTCCCGGTCACACCGCCGATTCCATATCTCTTTTAACTAATGACGGTTCTCTATTCTGCGGCGACGCTGCTATGAACGGATTGCCAAGTTTACACAGAATAACTATTTGGGCGGAGGATAAAACGGATTTCCTAAAATCTTGGGAAACAATCATCGCACTTAGACCAAATCTAATATATCCGGGACATGGCAAGCCGTTTGGATATGACGACCTTAAAATAAATCTAAAGCGGGCAAAAAATATGGAATTATTACCGATTCACTAACTTCCGATTTATCGAACAGACAAGGAGGGCGAGAAAATGTCTTTATCCATTCAAGAACGCTTGAAAGACCTGCGTGTGCAGCGTGGCTTGACGCTGGAACAGCTTGCAGAGCAGACGAACCTCTCCAAGTCTGCGTTGGGCAGTTATGAAGCGGACGATTTTAAGGACATCAGCCACTATGCTCTTATCAAGCTGGCGAAGTTTTACGGCGTGACCACCGACTATCTGCTGGGGCTGTCTGAAATGAAGCGTCACCCAAACGCTGATCTTGCAGACCTGCGTTTGAGTGACGGAATGATTGACCTGCTGAAAAGCGGGCAGGTGGACAATGCTCTGCTGTGCGAATTGGCGGCGCACCCGGATTTTATCAAGCTGATGGCCGACCTTGAAATCTATGTGAACGGAACGGCGGTGAAGCAGGTACAGAGCGCAAACGCCATTGTGGACGCTATGAGCGCAATGATTATGAAACAGCACAATCCCGGCTTGACCGACCCGCAGTTAAGACAGCTTATCGCTGCCCATATTGATGATGACAGCTTTTGCCGTTACATAATCCAGCAGGACATAGACGAGATAGCCGCCGGCCTGCGGGAAGCCCACAGGGAGGATTTTTTCAGCGTCCCGGAGGATAACCCGCTGAAAGGATTATTGGAAGCCGCTACCGAAATTACCAACCCAGACAGTGACCCGGAGCAAGCGTCTTTGGCGTTTATCTGCAAACGGCTGCGGCTGAACTTTAAGAAGCTGTCCGGGGAAGAAAAGAAGTGGCTGAAAAAGATTGCACAGAAGTCGGACTTGCTGAAAAAACCAACCCCACAGCGGGGACGGAAGTAAGAAAATAAAAAATCGCATTTTGTAGGAGGTATATTATGTCATTGGAAAAAGTTTATGATTATTTCCATAATTATGATAAGCAGACTTATCAGGTTGTAGCTTGTATGGGAAATGAGCCATCGGAGCAGGATATAAAGGATTTTGAAAATCAGTATGGGATAAATCTTCCTGCTGATTTTAGAGAGTTCACTATGTCCCCATTAGGTGGGCTTTATATGGAGGTTCGAGAAGAAATATGGCCACAAGCGAAACAATATGACATAGGCCCATTTTGGTCGTTCTGTCGAGGAATTATAGTCTATGGAATTGCCAATGGAATACCCGATTTTTTGGATATTCGTGAAAAAACGAAAGAACTACACGATGAAGGTTTTACTGATTTTATCCCATTCTTGTCCATTATAGGGAATGGTGATGAAATATTTTGTTTTGACAAGAATAATAACATAGTCCTTCTTGACTACTACACAACAGGAGAAGCTACACCGATTGAGGGGACTTTTTCAGATTGCTTGATGAACCAAATTGCGGAGTTAGAAGAACGGAAAAACAAGAAAATCCGGGGAGAGGATAAAATCAACTAATTCTGATTTGCGAGGAGAATTGTGACTATGATAGAGTTGAATACATTCAAAAAAATATTGGAAGAAAATGAAGAACGCTTGCCATTACTAACGCTTGATGAATTTTTCGATGGAAACACAGAGGAGGATTCCATTGCTCCGAACTAATGGGAATTTGGCCGTCCAACGCTTTCTGAAATACGAAATATGCTACAAAAGATTGAGTTAATGCCTGACATAGCATGGGTGCGTGTTGCTCTCCACGATGATACAGAAATCGTAGAAAACAATGGGAAAGAAGAATTAGTTCTTGCAGGAGATACAATCGTGATTTGCACAACCATTTTGCCTGCGGAATTAGAAAAATTAGTAAATTGCGAATGGCTATGCTCTGATGGAGTAATTACAATAGAGGCATTTGAATTAAATACTTATTCGTGCGTACCACCAATTCCAGATAACTTCGATTGTTTGGAAATCGTGTGGGACTAATCTAAAACTTTCAGTTTATCGGGGGAGATAGCAAAGGCAGCCGAGCCAGTCAACGGTCAAGATGAACGGCGCACAAATGCGCCGCCGTTGACAGCCCCGCCTGCCTTTGCTGATGGGCAATCAAGGCGGGAAAGCCCTAAAATGGCTTCCCGCCCATTTCAATTTTGAGAAAAGAACGACCACTAAAATAAATGAGTGTGGCCACACATATAGTCACGGTGTCTAAAGGTTTGGCACATTTTGTCCCATAGGCTGAGGACGGTGGACGAGGGCTTTCATATACGCCCTGTCTGCTGCTGAAACCAGCCCTTTGTTTCCGGCTTCCCAGCCCCAAACAAAGCCCTGTTTTCCTGCCGCTTCAAATGCCCTTGCCCTCCCCGGCGGCAACGGCATTTTCACGGCAACGCCGACAGAGCGTATAACACACTACACTTTGCTTCGCAAAGTCGTGTGCCAAATGGGGCGCTGCCCCCTTTGGATACCCCCACAATAAACAGGCGCTATGCCCCTTACCGGGAGCATAGCGCCGTTTGTTGTCAGCAGCCCGTTTCACGGTCTGCGTGTAGTTCCTTGTAAACTGACCTAAAGGAGTTTGTCTGGCTCAATTATTGTGTCAATATATGCACAATATCAGATGTTCCCGAATTATATGATATTTCACATGTATTTAAAGAGAAGCAAAGACAATAAAGGCGGCAATGCGCAGGCATGCCGTCTTTTTCTGCCTTCGCCTAAAGCAATATACGAGGGATACTTGTACTTGCGATTGTTTTGACAGGTTTTTGTTCCCTTGTATGTGCCGGCGGGCTTATTTTTGAAATTCAGGAAGCGTCCGGAGGCGGAGGCAGGATGGATATTGTGGCGAGAGTCATGTTGATTTGTGCAGCGATGATCATACTATTTGTTTCTCTGATAAAAATAGCGATAGACAAGAATCCTTTTTCCAGAACCTTAACTTTGGGTATACGGATCATCGGAATACTGTTTAGCGCCGGAGCTATTGTTATTCCAAGGCTTTCCGGTTTTCAGTCTTCCGGGTTTGATATTTTTTCATGGGGGCGTTTTGTCTTTATTGACGGCGCGTTCTTTCTCCCGGGATTGCTGATGATTATCTTGGGGCGGATCATTATGGCGGGCTTTGAGATGCAGAAGGAAATGGATGAGATTTTATAGGGAATGGGGAGGATGGGAATGGCGATTATTTTGAGGCTGGATCGTGTGATGGCAGACCGGAAGATGTCTTTGAATGAGCTTTCCGCAAGAGTGGGGATTTCTACGGTTAATTTATCCAATTTAAAGACAGGCAAGGTAAAAGCAATTCGTTTTTCTACGCTGGACGCCATATGCAGGGAGTTAAACTGCCAGCCCGGAGATATTCTGGAATACCAAAATAAGCGATCCGATCATGAAATAAGTTGATATCCTGCGATTTCATAAGTATACTAAATTTAGATAAATCTGTAAGCTGTTGAAAAATAATAGGAGTAAGTGCATGTCAGTTACAATTTATGTAAGAATGAAAAAACTGGGCAGGCGGATGGGCAAAGACCTGCCCCTGATGTCTTTTGTTTTGGAGGAGAGGCCGCAGACTGTGCGGGAGCTTCTGCTTGGCCTGACGGAGCTTGGCGTGAGGGACTATAATGCTAGGAAGGATGAAGGGCAGCTACTTCCCTTTCTGACCCGGGAGCAGATCACAGATCAGGCGGCCAGAGGTAAGATTTCCTTCGGAGTCCACGGAGGCGGGGAAGCGAATCTGCAGGATGCGCTGGAGAATACGGTTCAGTGTTTTGAAGACGGGATTTACCGTGTTTTTGCGGGCGATGTGGAGTTGACGGAACTAGAAGGCGGGATTCCATGGAAAGAGGATCTGGTGTTTACGTTGATACGTCTTACAATGTTATCGGGTTAGCAAATTATTCACGGTTCATTATACAATGCTGTGCTGGCACAGTTTTGCATAATTACCGGCGTTCGAGTGTTTCATGCCGGGGAAGGAGAGGATTATGGCGGAATTTACATATCAGACGAGAAGGAAGATTACCGAAACTTGGGTAAATGGCCTGCAGGAAAAGGGCAAACATCTTTCCGTGCAGGAGAAGGAAATGCTGCCGGATGTGTACGGCTATACGATCCCGCAGGAAGCCTGTTACGCCATGCGCAGGCTGTTGTCGGAGGGGCGGTTCCATACATTGAGCGAGCTGTACCGGGGAAGATTTCAGAAGCTGGTGGACGTCTGCGTGCCAAAAGAGGCGCAGGTGGAATTTTACTATGCGCTGGATCAGATGAACCAGTACCAGATGACGGCCGGTTGGTACAGGAGAAGCCTTCGTTCGAGGAGCTATCTGCCCTTTGCGGAGCAGAGCGTGAAGGTTCTGCGGACATATGCGAGGCTGGATTTTTACGGCGTGAGCCTTCCGGAGCTTCTGACCGGGAATACCACGCCGGAGATATACGACCATGCCAGAAACGCCCAGTTTGCGTACGCGGAAATATTGGCGGCCCAGATCGACAGAGGAGATGAGAGAGCCATTCAGGCTGTCAGGGATATTCTTTTGGGCGAAGGAAATACGGCGATGCTGAACCATGAGCTGATCCGCGGAATCGTTATGAGTAAGAGTGTGGAATTGTATGATCTTCTTGGCAGATTTCTTCTGGCGGCAAGACTGCAGGAGGGCACGAGACAGGCGGTATGCGAGACGATGGATGCGGGCCGGCCGGAAGCGTTTCTGCACCTGTTCGCGGTAATAGAGGAGAATAACCTTGTCCGCTATTCTTCCGTAAAACGTGCGGTGTCCACATGGATTGGAATTTTTGACGAAAAAAATGTAGACCGGATTACGGATAAACTGCTTGATTTGATGGGGAAGTGTCTTAGGGATCCGCAGTTTTGCGATGGGCAGCTTGCCACGGAGGATTCCGTTGCGATTAGCTGCGCACTCTGGGCGAAGGGATTCTACGATGCGAAGGCGGCGGTGGAGGCTGTGCGGAAGCTGATAATCCATGGCACGAGACATCAGCAGATGACGGCGTCTTATTTTAACCGTTCCATTCAGGACGAAGGATTAAAGATTCAGGCGGCGAAGGAGATGCTCCTGAAGCATTCCGACGATCTGGAGCTTGCGGCATGTTTTATGCCGGGATTTATGGAGTCGGTAAATACACAATTTTACCGGCTTATCAAGGAGGACGACGAAAACCCCTATTCCTTCAGGGGCAGCAAGGTTGCAAAGCCGAAGGAACTGGACCTAAGGGAATACTTTGCAGACAGAGAAGAAGCGGCGGCATGTTTCGAGGTTTTGAAGGGGCTTTTAAAGAAAATACCGAAGAAGGGGGTTACTTTTTCTCCCTGTATTTTTCCATGGTATCAGGTGTCCATGAACCAGTCTGACCTTGCCGGGCGGCTGTGTCTGATCGCATGGATGCTTCAGGACAGCGCGGCGCTTGACGAAGCCGCCGGATGGATACCGCTGATTGGACAGGGGGCAGGCTATTCCTATTACAGCGCGTCGAGAGCGGCAGCGGCAAGGCTTCTGCTCTACCGACCGGTTTCGGAGGCAAGAAAAAGCGTGCTTTTTGAGCTTCTGCATAATCCGGAGGAATATACCAATGAAGAGGCCTATCATCTGGCGGATGATATGGAGCTGACAAAAGAAGATTATCTGCTGATTGAAAAGAATTTAAAATACAAAAAGGGCCGGAAAGGGACGCTGGCGCTGCTAAAGAAGCAGGATCATATGGGGCTTGCAGCCTGCATCAACAGGCTTCTTGGGGAGAAATCCGGGGAATGCCGCATGGGAGCCCTTGACCTTGCGCTCTGGCTGAAAAAGGAGGATGGGAAAGCGTTTGAGGAGACGGTTCCTTATCTTCGGGCGCTTAATGAGCCTGCCGGAAAGGAACAGGTATTGTTAAAGGAGCTTCTGGGGGAGGAGAGCGCTGCGCAGGATATTCTGAACACGCCGGGATACGGCCTTTATGATGCGGGGAAAGCGTGGGTTCTGCCGCCGATGGATGCAGACGGAAGCCGGGCGTCCGACCTGTTTGCATACGGAGAAGAGGCCTGTATCCGCGCGTGCCAAAAATTAGACGAGCTGATAAAAAAGAACAGCGCCCTGTCCTATACAAATACGCTGGGCGAGGATGAACTGCTTGGAAATAACTTAAGAACATGCCGTTCACTGTACAAAGATCCGGAGGCAGAACCGCTGGACGCCTATCCCTTCCGAAGTCTGTGGGAAGAATTTTATAAAGAAGAGATCCGGACGCCGGAGTTTCTTCTGGAGCTTTTTCTTTACCGCCAGTGCTGCGGACAGTCAGGCTATTATGAATACAATTTAAAATTGTATAAAAAGGTATTTGGAAAAGGAATGCGAAAGAAACCTCCGTTCCAAAAGCCAGTACCCGCCTTGACCTATGCGGAGCAGGTATGGACTGTGATCGCCGCTCTTGCCTCCCAGTATGTGCCGGATGAACGGAAGATACGTTTTGCGCTTTGCGGAACGGCAAAATACGTTTCTGTACTGGATACGTCCAACGATTTCTTTTCTATTTCCGAGAAACAGTGGAATGGAAACTATACGACCTATACGAAGCGGACGGCGGAGCTGCCCGTCTTTGCAGATATGATTCAGTGGCTTTCTCTGGCAGGGAAAGAGGACTGGGGAAATGCATTTACCCTAAGATTCATGCTGCAGCGCCACTTCACGGAGCAGAAGGAGAGGGAGCAGAAAAGACAGGGCTATTACTATGGAGGCCGCAGCGGCTATCTGGGACTTGCCGATTATGTGCAGTGCTATGTGCGCGGGATCTGGGATAAAGATCTGTTCTACAAGGCGGTATTTACATTTTCTGAGCTGGGGGAGCTCTTAGAGCCTGTCAGTACCGTGGAGCAGAAAGGGGCGGTTTCCTCAAGGAGAGCAAGGATTTATGCGCTAGATTCTTTCTTTGGAAACAATGAGATCAGGCCGGTAGACGGAAAATACCGTTTTGATATGATTGGGGACGAGGTGCCGGAAATGGCGTTTGCCCACGAACTGTACCGGGAACTGATCCCGACGGTTCTTCAGGTCGAATTAAAGCGGGGAGAGCAGCCTACGCCTTTTTCCGATCATGTGCACCGGATACAGGCAATTTACGGCATTGATTATATGATCCAGATTCTGACGGCGCTGGGGAAGGATCCGTTAAAGAGAGGATACACCTATTATTTTTCTTCAAACAGCGAGAGGAAGGCGGTTCTGAGCCATCTGCTGAAGGTGTGCATGCCAAAGCCGGAGGAGACGGCGGAGGATTTAAGGACTGTCCTTAAGAGGACGGATATTACAAAGAAACGACTTGCCGAGCTTGCCATGTATGCCCAGCAGTGGATCCCGATGATCGAGGAATACCTAAAGATTCCCGGATTTGCCAGCGCTTGCTATTATTTTATGGCGCATACCAGCGAGCATTTTGACGAACAGATTACGTCCATGATCGCAAAGTACACGCCTCTTTCGCTGGAGGAGCTTAGGGACGGGGCGTTTGACATCCACTGGTTCATTGAAGCCTATGAGAGCGTGGGGGAGAAGAATTTTAAGCTTCTCTATGACGCCGCCAAATACTCCTCCACCGGAACGGCGCACGGCAGGGCGAGAAAATACGCGGATGCGGCGCTTGGGAAAGTAAAAAAGGAAGCGCTGAAAGCAGAGATTGACGAAAAGCGTAATAAGGATCTGCTGATGAGTCTGGGACTGCTTCCGCTTCCGGCCGGAAAGATTGAGAGGGAGGAAGAGCTCTTGGACCGCTATCAGTTTATCCAGAAATACAAAAAGGAAAGCAGGCAGTTCGGAGCGCAGCGCCGCGCCAGCGAGGGCCGGGCTGTGGAAATCGCGCTTGGAAACTTAAGCGTTAACGCGGGATTTACCGATGTGACCCGTCTTGTGCTGCGCATGGAAGGAAAGCTCGCAGAGCAGTCCGCGGCGTATTTTGACTGGCAGGCGGCGGAGGATGCGGAGTTCATGATATCCGTGGACGAGAACGGAAAGAGCGCCGTACTATGCAGAAAGAATGGGAAGATCTTAAAGTCTGTCCCAGCGAAGTATAAAAAGAATGAAACGGTGAAAAAATGTCTGGAGGCCAATAAGAAATTAAAAGAGCAGTATGGCCGGACAAAGCAGATGATGGAACAGGCCATGGAGGACGGAACGGCATTTGAAGCATGGGAGATTCTAGAAATGCACCGGAATCCGGCTGCACGTCCGATTGTGGAATATCTGGTGGTGAAGCTTGCGGATGGAAGATGTGCGGCAGCGGAGGGAGAAAGACGGAAAAGCTTCGGGGAAGAAGCACACGAGACGACGGGATACAGGACGCCGGGCTTCAAGCTGGGATTTCTGACGGCCAAAGGACTTGTGGATGCGAAAGGCAGCGTGACGGCTGTGGACGCGGGAGCCAAGCTTAGCATTGCCCATCCCTTTGACCTGTACATGGACGGACACTGGCAGGAATACCAGAAGCTGCTGTTTGAGAAAAAGATCCGGCAGCCCTTTAAGCAGGTGTTCAGGGAGCTGTATCTAAAATTAGACGAGGAGCTGGAGAAAGGCGAGTCGAGGCTCTTTTCCGGCAATCAGATCCAGCCGAAGAAAACGGCGGGGGCGTTAAAGAGCCGCCGCTGGGTGGCGGACTATGAGGACGGCCTGCAGAAAATTTACTACAAAGAGAACTTAGCGGCCTGCATCTATGCGATGGCGGACTGGTTTACGCCCAGCGACATTGAAGCGCCTGTACTGGAATGGGTTGCATTTTCAGACCGGAAGACGGGAAAACCGGTGAAGATTAAGGAGATTCCGGATGTGATATACAGTGAAGTCATGCGGGATGTGGATTTGGCGGTCAGCGTCGCTTATGCGGGAGGGGTAGACCCGGAGACAAGCCATTCAACTATTGAGATGCGCAGGGCGGTTGCGGAATGCAGTATGGAGTTGTTTGGCCTTAAAAATGTGCGTCTGGAAGGTAATTTTGCAATTATTGACGGAAAGCTTGGGCAGTATTCCGTCCACTTGGGAAGCGGCGTGGTGCATCAGACGGGAAATGCGATGCTGTTTGTGGTTCCGGTCCATTCGCAGCACAGGGGACGGATTTTCCTTCCGTTTCTGGACGACGATCCGAAGACGGCGGAGATTATGTCGAAAATCCTTCTCTTTGCGGAAGATACGAAAATAAAAGATCCGAATATATTGTCACAGATCCGGTAATTGAAGGAGAGGATTACAGATATATGGAAAGAACCGTATCAAGAGGCTGTCAGGAGTTTGATGATCGGATCAGCCATGACTTGTATCGCCCCTCACTCCGTAGGTCTGTTCTCACGGAATGCGCCCTAAAGTACTAGCTTTGCGTCGCAGTTTGGCGCATTCCTGACCCATGAACAGTAACTTGGAATCCTTTAATAGGTGCCTAGTTCATCCAGATATTCGTCGATTTTCTGGAGCCGTTTTTCGATTCCCTGAACCCTGTGGCTGACGGCTTCTAAGAGGCATTCTGTAGTAAACTGCGCCGCGGCCAGAGAGTTGTTGAAGTTGTTAGAGTTCACCGGGACGGTGAATAATACCGAAGCATACTGTGCCAGAAGGGAGCTCGGCTTGTCGGTTAGGACGATGATCCGTGCTTCGGCATCCTTTGCCATCCTTACGGTCATATGGTCGAGGGAGGAATATCTCGGAAAGCCGAAGATCAGCAGGCAGTCTTCCTTACCGATGCTGATCATCTGATCCACCGGCGTCATGCAGGCGGAGCTGGTATTGATGACGTTGGGAACCATGTGTTTCAGATAGAGGGAGGCATAATCTGCCAGCGCAGTATCGCCTCTGGTGGCGGTAACGTATTTCTGCCTGCTCCCTACAAGGATGTCCGCCGCGTCTTCAAAGTTTCGAAGGCTGTTATTGGAAAACATCTCTTCAATATTGCTGATGATATTCTGGAAATGCTGTTTTAAGTAGTCTCCGCTGATCCCTATCTTGGTGATCTCCGCCATACGCTGGGAGGGTACGGTGATGGCGCTGGAAATATGATGTACCTGATCTTGAAATTCCTTGCGGAGATTCTTCTGAAATTCCATAAATCCCGTATATCCCAGAGACCGGGCAAACCGTATAACGGAGGATTCGCTGACTTCCAGCCGGTCTGCAATCTCTGTGGAGGTCATAAAACAGGCGTCGGCAGAGTGGTCTAAAACAAATTCTGCGATGGTCTGCTGGGTCTTGGTCAGCTTGGCGTTATGGATGATTCCTCTTAATTTTATCATGGTTTTCTCTCTCTTTTCTGTATGCCTGAGTCTGAGTATAACTTCGTAACATACTTCTACCATTTAAGCATGAAATGATAAATAATGCAAGGACGGAGAGTTGGAAAAATACTGGAAAACTCCATGGGTGAAGTCTATTTGCGCGTAAAATAATGTTAAATGCGCGGTGGGGCTGTGGATGTTATCATATACTGTTAAAATAAATGTGGGAAGCTGTTAAGAGCGTGGAGGAGATTGGAAAAACAAAATAATTATAGGAAACATTTTGCCTGCTTGCAAAGCAATGCTGCTTGTGCTACCATGTATATAACAATTAGGAAGTTCAAAAGAAAAAAGGTGTAATGATGTATATTGAGATTGATTTCAACAGCGAGGAAGCGATATATATACAGCTCAGGAATCAGATTATTATGGGGATTGCCACTTCTGAGATCCGGGAGGGAGAGTCCCTTCCTTCAGTCCGTCAGCTTGCGGAGACCGTAGGCATCAACATGCATACGGTGAATAAGGCATATTCCGTGCTGAAGCAGGAGGGTTATATCCAGCTTGACCGTAGAAGGGGCGCGGTGATTTCACTGGATATTAATAAGATTGAAGCCGTTGAGAAAATGCGGGCTCAGCTTCGGATCGTGCTTGCGAGGGGGCTTTGCAAGAATATTTCCAGAGAAGAGGTCCATGAGCTGGTGGACGAGATTTTTGATGAATATATGGGAGGATAATGTGAGATGAATTATACTGATCAGGCAAAAGAAGTGCTGAAGCTTGCAAGAGAGGCGGCGGCGCTGATGCAGCATCCCTATGTGGGGACAGAGCATCTGCTGATTGGCCTTAGCAAGACTTTTGGGGGAGTTGCAGGACAGATTCTGGATATGAACGGAGTAAAGGAAGAGGATATTCTTAAGATTATGAATGAATTGGTAACTCCGATCGGCGATGTGGTTTTGTCAGGGAAGCCGGAGGATAGTCCAAGGCTTCAGTTTATTTTGGAGGAAGCCGGAGGTGAGGCAGTCAGACTGAAGGCTTCAGAGATAGGAACGGAGCATATGCTGCTGTCTGTGTTGAATGACATGGATTGTGTGGCATGCCGCATTTTGCAAACGCTGAATGTAAATATTCAAAAGCTGTATCAGGATATCCTTATGACTTCCGGAGCAGATCCAAATGAATATATGGCGGATCTGCAGGGAGAAGGAAAGAAAAAAGGCGTGTTGGAACAGTTTGGAACGGACCTTACAGAGCAGGCGGCCGAAGGCAGGCTTGACCCGGTAATCGGGCGACAGCAGGAGATCGGCAGGCTGATGCAGATCCTCTGCCGAAGGACGAAGAACAATCCTTGTCTGGTTGGTGAGCCGGGTGTGGGAAAAACTGCCGTATTGGAAGGACTTGCTGCAAGAATTGCAGATGGTTTGGTACCGGAGACCATGAGAGATAAAAGGATTCTTACTATGGATTTGGCCAGCATGATAGCGGGATCTAAGTATCGTGGAGAATTTGAGGAACGTATGAAGAGACTCATTCATGAGGTGAAGGCTGCGGGGAATGTGATTTTGTTTTTGGATGAGGTGCACACAATTATCGGGGCAGGCGGGGCAGAGGGAGCAATGGATGCTTCAAATATTCTCAAGCCATCGCTTGCGAGAGGAGAACTGCAGCTTATTGGAGCGACGACGATTGCGGAATATCGTAAATATATTGAGAAGGATGCGGCGCTGGAGAGAAGATTTCAGCCCATTACGGTAGAAGAACCTACAAAAGAGCACTGTTTGGAGATTTTAGAGGGTTTGAAGTCCCGTTATGAAAAGCATCATCGTGTGGAGATTGAGCAGGAGGCGCTGGAGAGTGCGGTCACGCTGTCAGCCCGGTATATCAGCGACCGCTTTTTGCCGGATAAGGCAATTGACGTTTTGGATGAGACTTGTTCCAAAGTAAGCCTTAGAGGAATCAAGGTTCCAGAAAGTATCGGAGAGTTAGAGCGTTTGATTGAAGACTTGAAGCTTCAGAAGGAAGAGTGCATCAAACAGGGAAATATGGGAGAGGCGTCTTTGCTTCACAAGGAGCAGAGCGAAGCAGAGAAGAAACTTGCAAGAATTAGAGAGCGTTTTCAGAAGAAGACAGAAGGAAGACGGGCGAAAGTGACGGAACATGATATTGCAGATGTGGTATCAGAATGGACCAAGATTCCGGTAAGCAGGCTTGCCGAGTCGGAAGGAGAGCGTTTAAAGAAGCTGGAAAATACGCTGCATAAGCGGGTGATTGGACAGAAGGAAGCTGTATCAGCCGTGTCCAAGGCAGTCCGAAGGGGGCGCGTAGGACTTAAAGATCCAAACCGTCCGATTGGCTCCTTCCTGTTTTTAGGACCCACAGGGGTAGGAAAGACCGAGCTTTCCAAAGCTCTGGCAGAGGCGTTGTTTGGCAATGAAGATTCTATCATACGTGTAGATATGTCGGAGTATATGGAGAAACACAGCGTGTCGAAAATGATTGGCTCTCCGCCGGGATATGTAGGGCATGACGATGGAGGCCAGTTGTCAGAACAGGTAAGGCGGCATCCATATTCTGTGATTTTGTTTGATGAGATAGAGAAAGCGCATCCGGATGTGTTTAACATTCTGCTTCAGGTATTAGACGACGGCCATATCACAGATTCCCAGGGGCGAAAGGTGGATTTTCGCAATACGGTGATTATCATGACTTCCAATGCGGGAGCACAGGCAATTATCGATCCGAAGCGCCTTGGTTTTGTGACAAAGGAAGATGCGGGCGATAATTATAAGCGGATGAAATCTAATGTTATGAACGAAATAAAGCTGGTATTCCGCCCAGAATTTTTGAACAGGATTGATGAGATTATCGTATTCCATGCGCTGGATAAGGAAGAGATGAAGAAGATTGTGGGACTGATGTGCAGGGAAGTGGTAAAACGGGCGAAAGAGCAGCTTGATATTAAGCTGACAATCCGAGATTCCGTAAAAAGGCATATTGTTGAAACAGGGACAGATCAGAAATATGGTGCAAGGCCGCTGCGGCGTGCCGTTCAGAATCAGTTGGAAGATAAACTGGCAGAAGCCATACTTGCCGGAGAAATAAAAAGGGGAGATGAGATCGAAGCAGGACTCTCAAAAAAACAGATAAAATTTATTTCAAAATCCCCAAAATAATGGTACAATGAACGCATAGCGACGAGCGCAGAATTTCAGGATGCGCCATGGGCTGCTTGCAGACCAATGGGGCAGGCGGAAATTCTATGTGAGTGCAACGAACACTGAGAGAGCGAAGCTCGCGAAGTGAGCGCGAGGAGCGGAAGGAAGAGGAAGCAACGAGCGCAGAGAGAGCGAAGCTCGCGAAGTGAGCGCGAGGAGCGGAAGGAAGAGGAAGCAACGAGCGCAGAGAGAGAGCGAAGCTCGCGAAGTGAGCGCGAGGAGCGGAAAGAAAAGACTATTATGAGATGACAGGAAATTCAGGAGGATGAAGACTATGGCAGTAGTAAAAGAACTGTTGAGAGCAGAGGCAGATGGAACACTGAGCTTTGGAGATTATTCTCTGGCTTCTAAGACCAAATTGGATGGATTCGAGTTTCAGGGAGATATATATAAGGTAAAAACATTTCGGGAGATTACCAAATTAGAGAAAAATGGAATGTTTGCATATGAGTCTGTACCGGGAACTGCAGTAGAAAATTTTAAAGCGTCGCAGGAGGAGGTATCCTTTTTGGTATCCGGTGAAAAGGATGTGCAGGTAACCTTAGAGCTTGAGGCGGATACGGAATATGTTATTTATAAAGATGATGTAAGCGCTGGTACGATGAAGACGAATCTAAGCGGAAAAATCAGCGTCAGCGCGGAGATGGATCCGGATAAAGCGGTAGCAATTAAAATTGTTAAGAAATAGCATACTTATACCAAAAGGTTTGCGTTTTTCGGCGCAAACCTTTTGTATACGGGAGGGGAAAAGGTGGCAAAAGGAAAGAAAAGCATGTTTTTCTGCCAAAGTTGCGGACATGAGGAAAGCAAATGGCTTGGCCAGTGTCCTGCGTGCAAAGAATGGAATACATTCGCAGAGGAAAAGGCTGTCATATCAAAAGCAGGTACAGGGAAGAGTATCTTGCGGGAAGCTGAGGTTGTAACTTTGTCTAGTGTGTCTACAGAACAGGAGGACAGGCTGAAGACGAAAATAGAAGAGTTGGACAGGGTGCTCGGAGGAGGAATTGTATTCGGCTCACTGGTTTTGGTGGGCGGGGATCCGGGAATTGGGAAATCCACCCTTCTATTACAAGTGTGCAGGCAACTGGCAGAAGACCAAAAGAAGGTTCTCTATATTTCTGGCGAGGAATCGGTTAAGCAGATCAAGCTTCGAGCCGACCGAATGGGCGAATTCAATGATAACCTGCTGCTTTTGTGCGAGACAAATCTTGAGGTAGTCCGGCAGGTTCTTGAAAGAGAGCGCCCTGTAGCGGCAGTGGTCGATTCGATTCAGACTATGTATAGTGAAGATGTGTCGTCCGCGCCGGGAAGCGTATCTCAGGTTCGAGAGGCAACGAATACGTTAATGCAGATTGCTAAGGGATTGAATATTACCATTTTTATTGTAGGGCATGTGACAAAAGAAGGAACTGTCGCGGGGCCGAGAGTGTTAGAACACATGGTAGATACAGTGCTGTATTTTGAGGGAGACAGGCATGCTTCATACCGTATTTTGCGGGGAGTGAAGAACCGATTTGGCTCTACCAATGAAATCGGTGTTTTTGAGATGCGGGAAACAGGGCTGGAAGAAGTTGCAAATCCTTCCGAATATATGTTAAACGGACGTCCGGAGAATGCTTCCGGTTCCGTGGTGGCGTGTTCCATGGAGGGGACCAGGCCGATCCTGATGGAAATTCAGGCTTTGGTGTGTAAGAGTAATTTTGGTATGCCAAGACGGACAGCGGCAGGAACAGACTATAATAGGGTGAACCTTTTGATGGCTGTTTTGGAGAAACGGATAGGATTGCCTCTTTCCAACTATGACGCTTATATTAATATTGCAGGAGGAATCCGGATGAATGAACCGGCAGTCGATCTGGGAATTGTGATGGCAATTGTCTCCAGTTATAAGAACCGGCCGATATCAGAAGGGACAATTGTATTCGGAGAAGTGGGCTTAAGCGGCGAAGTTCGTGCAGTCAGCATGCCAGAGCAGCGCGCGGCGGAAGCGCGTAAGCTTGGATTTAAGACCTGCATTGTTCCGGAGGTTTCCAAAGGAATGCTGAAGAATATAAAGGGGATCGAGATTATAGGGGTTAAATCTGTTAATCAGGCAATGAATTTAATTTGATGAAAAGGGACAAAGCATATGGAATTTACACATTTTGATGAAAATGGAAAAGCGTTAATGGTGGATGTATCTGCAAAGAATGAAACGGAACGTACGGCTGTCGCGGCGGGGAGAATTTCGGTTAGTCAGGCCGTATATGATGCAATTGAAGAAGGTACGGTAGGAAAGGGAGACGTGCTGGGTGTTGCGACGACAGCAGGAATTATGGGAGCAAAAAGGACATCGGAACTTATTCCTATGTGCCATATTCTGCCCATTACAAATTGCAGAATACAGTTTGAAATGAATCCGGAGGAGTGTGCGGTTTATTGCTGGTGTACTGTGAAAGTTACTGGGAAAACCGGCGTGGAGATGGAGGCGCTGACCGGCGTAAGCATAGCGCTTTTAACGGTATATGATATGTGCAAAGCCATTGATAAATCAATGGAAATCGGGGAAATTTATCTCTGCCGCAAATCAGGCGGGAAGAGCGGAGAGGTGAGGAATGTCAAGAAGAGTGCGAAGCCGGCAAAATCGCTGGCAGACTTGGATATATTATAAGAGAACATATGTTCTGCAATAGGGCTAGACAAGGTGCTCATTGGAGCGAGCAATTTCTGATGCTATTGTGGACATATTCTGCCAGTACATTTTTTTCTCTTTAAAGATTGATGAATCCTGCAAAATCAAAGCATCTCCATGCACCAGCAATGCCTCTGCCAAGCGAACTCTCAACTTGCTGTGCGATTGTTAGTATTTGTTTTGGATATTGATACATAAAACACTCCATAAATGAAAAAGTCCCACCGGGTTGCGCATGAAAATCAGAGGCGTGGTGGGTTCTGTTAATATTATTATACAGTTTTTGTGGTTACTGTCAAGATTTCTTTTTCAAAAAATCCGTGATTATCTGACATTAGACGATTAGAAATTTCACAGTTAGCGGCATATTTCCGTCCAGTACCCGTCCGGGTCGGAGATAAAGTACACGCCCATAGCTTTATTGTCATAGCAGATGCAGCCCATTTCCTTGTGGAATGCATAGGAGGCGTCCATATCGTCGGTGTGCATGGCCAGATGGATTTCGTTGTCCCCCAGATCGTAGGGGCGGTCCATATTCCGAAGCCATGTGAGCTCCAAAAGGTGAGAGGTAACGCCGTCGCCTAAGAATACCAGTTTGAAGCTGCCATCTTCCGCTTCTTTTTCCTTGGTGATAGTCAAGCCCAATGCTTTCTGATAGAACTCCACTGATTTTTCCAGATTCGCTACGTTAATATTGTTGTGGTAAAATGTAAATTTCATAAAGAACCTCCTGTGATGCCACATGCTCCATTCACGGCAAAGTAGCATTCCTTGATTTTTTGTTTATAGAATAACATAGGTAGAAAAAAAAGAAAAGATATGCTATAGTGAATGGTATGTTACAATTTGGATGGGTTGTGAAGAATGAAGAGAGAGATTGTTGAGACAAATGGAGAGAAGGAGACCTGGGAGCTTGGGAGACGGCTGGGAACGGGCGCGTCGGCGGGACAGGTGTTTGCGCTTGTGGGCGACCTTGGTGTTGGGAAGACGGTATTTACCAAGGGACTGGCAAAAGGGCTGGGGATAAAGGAGTCTGTGAGCAGTCCGACCTTTACAATTGTACAGGTCTACGATGAGGGAAGGCTTCCGTTTTACCATTTTGATGTGTACCGGATCGGGGACATATGCGAGATGGATGAGATCGGATATGAGGATTATCTATATGGACAGGGGGTATCCTTGATTGAATGGGCGGATTTGATCAGGGAGATTCTGCCGGAGCATTATACGGAGATCCGGATTGAAAAGGATCTGGAGCGTGGATTTGATTATCGGAGGATAAGTATATGCGGATATTAGCGCTGGATAGTTCGGGACTGGCTGCGAGCGTGGCGGTTGTGGAAGAAGATAAAGGAGAAGCGGTTACGGTGGCTGAATATACGGTAAATTACAAGAAAACCCATTCCCAGACGCTGCTTCCCATGCTGGATGAGATTGTGAAGATGACGGAGCTGGATCTGGATGAGATCGACGGGATCGGGGTAGCGGCAGGCCCCGGTTCCTTTACCGGGCTTCGGATTGGTTCTGCGACGGCGAAAGGGCTTGGGCTTGCGCTGGGAAAACCATTGATCGCGGTTCCTACGCTGGAAGGACTTGCCTGTAATCTGTGGGGGACGGTATAAGCCATTTATGATAATGTCCTAGTATACCACAAATGAAAATGTCCCG
>CAJUTH010000036.1 GCA_910589275.1 uncultured Dorea sp. | reverse complement strand
CGCCTCCGCTGCTCAGACTAGGGAAGGCAGGGCATTTCAGAGACGCTTTTAATGGAAGCGAAATCGGCGCTTACGTAGTCTTAGGAGCGAAGGCGTTCCTGAGTTTCTTAGACTACGTTGGCGCAGAGTTCGCTGGAATGTTGTCTCGCCCTGCCTTCCCTAGTCTGAGCAGCGGAGGCGGGATGGGCGCTCTACGCGTCGCAGGAAACATATTTATTTAAAATTTCCATTTTTTCTTGATAAATGGCAGAATTTGTTGACAAAATCGAACAACAGGAGTACAATAAAAACAGAAACGAACAAAATGTGTTTTTCAATGAAAGGAGCTTTAACCATGCCGCAGTGTGTAGTGATTGCAGACGATCTGACGGGGGCTAATGCGACGGGCGTACTTCTGAAGAAGATGGATTACAAAGCGTATACTGTGATGAATTCCGAGCGCATCGAGCTGTCGTCTATATCGGACTGTGACTGTGTGCTGTATCCTACAGACAGCAGGGGCGTTGCCCCGGAGATTGCGTATAACCGGGTACAGAATGTGTGCAACCTGTTAAAGAATGATGAGGTCCGGGTATATTCCAAGAGGATTGACAGTACTCTCCGAGGGAATTTAGGAAGTGAAACGGACGCCATGTTAGATTGTCTGGGCGAGGATTATGTTGCAATTGTGGCGCCCTGTTTTCCTTCCTCCGGCAGGATTGTGATTGGGGGCTATATGCTTGTGAACGGCCTGCCCCTTCACAAGACGGATATTGCCATTGATCCGAAAACGCCGGTAAAGGTGTCGGAGGCGGCAGTATTGTTTCAGGAGCAGAGTAAGTATCAGGTATCCTCGATTCTGATGAAGGATCTGATGCATGGAGCGGAGTATTTGTCCTACCTGCTGAATACCCATGTGGCGGAGGGCAGCCGGATCATCGTTTGCGACTGTGTGACCCAGGAGGATCTGGATCTGATCGCGGACGCGGTGATTGCAAGCAAGCTGAAGACGGTAGCGGTGGATCCGGGTGTATTTACCGCGACCCTGGCAAGAAAGCTGATCGTTCCCACAGAGCAGGAGACGAAGAGCAGAATCCTTGCGGTGGTAGGAAGCGTGAATCCTCATACCCAGAAGCAGATGGAGGAGCTGTGGCTGTCTCAGAAGACCTACAATGTTTTTGTGAAGACAAAAGAGCTTTTAGAGGACGAGGACCGCAGGCAGGCGGAGATTAGCCGCGTAGTGGAGGAGATTCTGAAGAAATCTGCCCGCAATATGGTTCTGACGGTTACCGGGGACGGTATTTATCCTGAGAATCGGATTGATTTCGGGCCTTATATGAAGCGTTACGATGCGACGATGGATGAGGTTACCGGGCTGATTAATACCGGGCTTGCTGAGATTACATATCGGATTTTTAAGAAGGAGCCGTCGTTTCGGGGATTATATACCAGCGGCGGGGATGTGACGGTATCCGTGTGCGAGAGGTTTCAGACGGCGGGCCTCAGCCTTGCGGACGAGGTGCTTCCGCTGGCGGCTTACGGCCAGTTCCTGAAAGGTGAATTTGAGGGCGTCCATATCATCACCAAGGGCGGAAGCCAAGGGGGAAACGACGCCATCAACCGATGCATTACCTATCTGAAGGAGAAGCTGTATATCTAATTGTAAAACACAGGTGTTTTTATCAAAGAAAGCGAGGATGGAATAGTATGAGCAAACCACTTATTGCAGTACCAATCGGGGATCCGGCGGGTGTCGGCCCGGAGATCGTGGCAAAGTCAGTTGCCGCAAAGGAAGTATTTGACGCGGCGGACTGCGTTGTTGTAGGAGATAAGACGATTATGGAAAATGCCATTAAGATCAGCGGCGTTTCTCTTGACATTCATGTGATTGAGAAACCTGAAGACGGCGATTTTTCCGAAGGGGTTTTAAACCTCATTGATTTAGGCAATATTGACATGTCCAAATTTGAATTTGGAAAGGTCAATGGAATGTGCGGCATGGCCGCATACCAATATATTGCAAAGTGTATTGAGCTTGCGAATGAAAGAAAGGTTGACGCTGTGGCGACCACGCCGATCAACAAGGAGTCATTAAGGGCGGGAAACATTAATTTCATCGGACATACGGAGATTTTCGGTGCGCTCACGAACACGGAAGATCCCCTTACCATGTTTGAGACAAATGGAATGCGGGTGTTCTTTCTGACAAGGCATGTGTCTCTGCGTGAAATGCTGGACATGATTACAAAAGAGAGGATTATTGATTATGTGAAGCGGTGCACACAGGCCCTTTGTAAGCTGGGCGTGAAGGATGGAACGATGGCCATTGCGGGACTCAACCCTCACAGCGGAGAGCACGGACTCTTTGGCTGGGAGGAAGTGAATGAGATCACGCCGGCGATCGAAGAGTTACAGAAAGAGGGATACAAGGTTGTGGGCCCTATCGGGGCAGATTCCGTTTTCCACCAGGCGGCAATCGGAAAATACAACAGCGTTCTCTCCCTGTATCATGACCAGGGGCATATTGCGACCAAGACGCTGGATTTTGAGAAAACGATCGCAATTACCAATGGCATGCCGATCCTGCGCACGTCGGTTGATCACGGTACTGCGTTTGACATTGCAGGAAAGGGCATCGTCAGCGCGGTCAGCATGATCGAGGCTATTTTATTGGCGGCGAAATACGCACCGAACTTTGTGTCATAGGCATCTTTAGAAGGATGGCTTAACGCAGAGTAATCCTGCGGTGCCGCATGGTTTGCGGCGGGACGCAGAAAATTTCATAGTTGCATTAATCTGATTAATGCACCCATGTTACCAGTAACATGGGTAAATAAGTATTGTTTATGAGAAAAGCATCCCCGGGGGAAGGGCTTTTTGCGGCAGGATAAAACACCTGTAACGGCGGGGTTCCCACGGGAATGCGAGAGAGGAAGAGGAGGTAAAATTGTATGGTAAACGGACTTAGTGGACAGAGAATGCTGATTGGCCTTGCAATCGGTATTATCGTACTGGTATTCTTGGTGTTGAAGACGAAGGTGCAGGCGTTTCTTGCGCTGATCATCTGTACCGTCATCGTCGGCGTAATCGGCGGTATGCCGTTAGTGAACATTACCCTTGAGGACGGGAAAACCTTTGGTATTGTCAACTCGATCACTTCCGGTTTTGGTGGGACGTTAGGAAGTATCGGCATTATCATTGGTTTCGGTGTTATGATGGGACAGCTCTTTGAGGTGACGGGAGCGGCCAAAACGATGGCCCATACCTTCCTGAAGCTGTTCGGAAAGAAGCGGGAAGAGGAGGCGTTAGCGCTGACCGGCTTCCTTGTATCTATTCCGATTTTCTGTGACTCAGGATTCGTGGTGCTTGCACCGATCGCAAAGGCGATCTCCAAGGCAACGAAGAAATCGGTGATTGCCCTTGGCGTTGCGCTTGCGGCAGGTCTTGTAATCACCCACTCCATGGTTCCGCCGACACCGGGTCCTCTGGGCGTGTGCGGTATTTTCGGAGTGGATGTAGGAAAATATATCCTGTTATCTATCGTGCTTTCTATTCCGATGGCAATTGGATGTATCGCTTATGCGAGACTGTTTCTTTCTAAGAAATACTACCGCATTGAGAATGAGGACGGCGAGATTGTAGAACTGCCATACCAGGAGCCGGATTATGATAATGCATTTGCAATGGATACCGAAGGACTTCCCAGCGCATTTGTATCCTTCCTGCCTTTGCTCCTGCCGATTATTCTGATCCTGATCAATACCGTTGCGACGGCTCTGGGACAGACGGCTGGCATTATGGAGGTTTTGATTTTCCTTGGACAGCCGATCGTTGCGGTGGGCCTTGGACTGATCGTTGCGATCTTTACGCTGGGCAGCGGCCTTGACAGGCAGACGGTTGTCAGCGAGATGGAAAAGGGCATGATGTCTGCGGGCATCATCATGCTGGTAACAGGCGGAGGCGGCGCCCTCGGACAGATCATCAAAGATTCCGGCCTTGGAACCTTTATGGCGGAGGGTCTTGCACAGACTGCGATTCCGATCATGATCCTGCCGCTGGTTATTTCTACGGCGATGAGGTTCATTCAGGGTTCCGGTACGGTGGCGATGACGACGGCGGCAAGTATTTCAGCGCCGATTCTGATTGCGGCAGGCGCAAGCCCGCTTCTGGGAACGGTTGCATGCTGCGTCGGGTCTCTGTTCTTTGGTTACTTTAACGACAGTTACTTCTGGGTAGTAAACCGGACGCTTGGCGTTCAGGAAGCAAAAGACCAGCTTACAGTCTGGTCGGTAACCTCTACGGTTGCATGGGCAATCGGTGTGGTAGAGGTATTGGTACTTAGTATTTTCATGTAGTATGGATATGAGAGGGTCTGCCGGAAACGGCAGACCGGACAATGAGGAAGAGATGGCAGCCAAATGCCGGCTGCTGTCTCTTCCTGTTTTTTTGAAGAGATTATAGTGAGAATCTGAAGGAATTGTGGTAGAATGGGGAAAAGAGGAGGGATGAACATGCTGGCGGCAGAGAGACAGGCTAGGATTATTGAACTGGTGCAGCGAAAGGGAAGCGTGCAGGTGGAGGAACTGGCAAGGGAACTTGATGTCAGCGCCATGACGATTCGCAGGGATCTGCTGAAGCTTGAGGAAACCGGAAGAATTGAGCGCTGCCACGGCGGAGCGGTGGCAAAGCAGGAGGTATCCTATGAGGACAAGCAGATTCGCAATATGAAGGAAAAGAATAAGATTGCAGAGAGATGCGCGGGGCTTGTCTCCCCCGGTGATACGGTATTTCTGGATGCGGGCACGACTACTTATGAGATTGCTAAAAGGATCGGTTCTGTTCAGGGAATTACCATTGTGACCAATGATCTGGAGATTGCCAAACTTATGAATCAGGGCAGTGCGGAGCTCTTTGTGTGCGGCGGCCGGGTGCAGAAGTCTACGGGAAGCATGCTGGGATACTATGCGACCGGCTTTTTGCAGGATTTTCGGTTTGACGTTGGATTTTTTGGGGCAGCTTCGATCAGCGGGCGGCTGGAGGTTATGACGCCGACGGTGGACAAGGCGTTTCTAAAAAGGGAAACGGCGCGCCGCTGTGAGAAGGCATATCTGGCCGTGGACCACTCAAAATTCGGCAGGCAGTCCATGGTTAAGATCAATGGCCTTGGCGATTATACGGCGGTGGTGACTGACCGGGAATTTACGCCTGAGGAAGAAGAGATCATTGAGCGGGATAAGATTGTAATTATGAATGTATGCAGGAGGAATGGGAAGTGATGAGGAAAGTAATAGTCTTTCTGGCATGTGTGCTGCTTTGTATGACAGCGGGAGGATGCGGGGCAGGCAGCGTGGAAGAAAAGGAGGAACAGAAGCAGAAGGAGGAACAGAAAGAAGAGCAGAAAGAAGAACTGTCCATGGGCGGGCTGGGCTATTATTTTGCAAAAGACTACGAACCGTCGGATTTTGTGCAGGCGGATGTGGACAGCGATACAGTTCAGTGGATCTGCTCGGCCTATGCGATTTATACGGAATATAACAGAAAGGATCTAGGATGCGTAGGCGGTGCCTCTGAGGACAACCGGGACATCTACCAGCAGGCGATTAAAATTGCTCTGGAGAACGGCTGGGGGATTTCAGACCGGGACAGCGCTATTGAGAAGGTGAACAAGCTGCTGGAGGGAGGACACCGGGCAAAATACCGGGAATTTATCAAAGAAATGGAAAAGCACGACCTTTTATCGCTTGACGAGGAGGAACTGCTTAGCCGGGTGGAGCGTGAACATGGGGATGCCGGGGAATTTCAGGCGGCGTACCGGGCCTATCATGCGATGGGGGAGAAAGCGCTGGATGCATGGGATTATTCGCGCGCGCTTCAGGTTCTTGGCGACTGCTATCAGGCGGAATATATTAATTTAGAGGAGTGTTTGGATCAGTCTTTGGCTGTGGCAGAGAAGCTTCAGGAGGAATTTGAAAGCTGGGACGAGGTGTGCGAGAGCTATCTGTACGGGTATCAGTTCTGGAAAAAGGAGGATGCGGACTACCATCTGTCAGAAACGGCAGACAGGCGGGAGGTATACGAGGAATTAAAGGAGATGAATGAGGGACCTTTTTCAGTACCTTATGACACAAAGCTTCAGGAGAGCTGGAAGAACGTAGAGATTAAGAAGGAGGAAGAGCCGGAGGAGGAAAAGACAGAAAAGGGCGTATATTCTCTGTCTGACCTTGAGGACACTATCCAATTGGAGGTGAAAATCCCGGAGGGATTTGAGCCAAGCTACGAACCGGACGGCCATGTGATCCATCTGATGCGTTTTGATCAGGAACAGGATACTGCGGCTATGCTGGTGTATAACATTTATGAGGATGCCACGGAAGAGGACATTCTGTATGGTATCAGGCTGGATCTGGCGATGTCTGAGAAAAATGGGGCGGCGGATATCGTGATGGGAGAAATACAGACCTTAGAAGCAGCGGGGCAGGAGATCAGTTATGTGATATCTACCTATAAGAGGGATGACGGCACTTTGGTGAGAAGCTGCGAATCATGGGCTGTGCTGGATGATACGAATAAACTGTCATGTATGTTAAAGGATGAAGATTCAGGAAAGGGATTCCTCTATCCGAATATTGAGGAATTTCTGGAAGAGATCTATGGAAAAACACAAAGGAAGGAGTAGGGAGAAATGAAGAAGAAAACAGGAGTGCTTTTGCTGGTAACGGGAATGGTCCTTATGATGCTTGGTGGGTGCAGAAGGGAGCCGACCGCCGCGGATATCATGAGAAAGACAGTGGAAAATACCGGGAAAGCGGAATCATTTTCCGGGAATATGCTGATGGAAGCGGGTATCGGCATAGAAGAGAGCGGGCTGTCCCTTGGATTTGATATGACTATCGATATGGATATCGACGCAGTAAAAGAGTCAGGAGCCTGCCATATGAAAGGCAGTGTAAAAGCGGATCTTGCCGATCTGGCAATGGAGATGGAGCTCTACAGCATACCGGAAGAGGACGGATCGGGGATTACGGCCTATGCAAAGCTGGGAGACGAGTGGACAAAGGTGAAAAATGACGAAGATGAGGGAAATGACATTGCCGCGCTGATGAATCTGGAGAACTATCTGGAGAAAGGAACGAAGCTCAAATTGGAAGAAGAGACTGAAGAGAAGGACGGCAGGGAGCTCTACGTGATTACCACGTCGGCAGACAGCAATATTTCTAAGGGTGTGGGAGCAGTGATGGACGGCATGTTTGGAAATGGCGGAGAGGATCTGGATTTTGGAGATGCGCAGCTTGACGTTACCTTCCGGGTATATCGGGATGAAATGATGCCGGAGTCGGTCTCTCTCGTTCTGTCCGGGCAGGATGGGGAAGAACTGGAAATTCCCAATGAGGAGGGAAGTGAGATTACCTTCCGCGACCTGCGGCTTGTGCTGGAATTTGAGGAATTTAACCATCTGGACGAGATCAAAGTGCCCGCGGAGGCTTTGGAGGCACAGTCGGATGCCATGGATATTATGGGGGATTTGGAAAAAGACGACGATACCGTTGCGGCAGAAAATGCTGTGGAGCCGGAACTTGAAAAAGATTCGGATGGGAATTACATCCTGACAGACTGGGACGGCGAAAGTGAGGTTTTCATTGCGCCCCGCGAAGGAATGATGCTGGATCAGTATTCGGAGGATACCTATCTGTGTTTTTATAAGGATGGAGACGGGGCATATTCCGCTACGTATACGCTGGAAACCCTGTACGGACCGGAGGATAAAGAGTTTTACACGGAAAGCAAAAAGGAGGAAAAAGAGTCATATGAGTCGCGGGAGGAATACAGCGATATTGAGTATCAGGAGGAACGGGAGTTTGAGGCGGACGGCAGGAAGGTAACGTATGTTACCCTGACCTATACCTACGACGAGACGTTGTATAAAAAGGATGTTTACGCATGGACGTTTATAGACGATGAGCATATGCTGATCTGCGAGATCGGGGAATATCCGGAAGAAAAAGGGGAGTATGCAGTTGATGAGGCTGTCATAAAGAAGCTTTTTGAGGGGATTAAGTCCTGATTTCTCGTTGCAGCGGCTTGAGGGTATAATCTTGCAAATTTTTGTGGAAATTATGTTGATATTTGTGAGGGCGTCATGATATATTGACATATATAGGATATATTAAGGGGATATTGGAAGAAAGGAGAGGAGTATGAAGCGGATGATTTCATGTCTGCTTGCGCTTGTTCTGATTTTTACTCCGTATCTTCCGGCGTCTGCAGGCGAGGTGAAGGCAGATGTGACGGATGGCACAGTGGGGAGCGGTGCGTCTGTGGAAGAACAGGAAGAGCAGGAGGAAACAAAGAGGGAGACCTTGGAAGAGCAGGCAGATTCTGCAGAGGCAGAGACGGGTTCTGCAGAAGAAGAGACGAAAGAGACGGAAGAAACACAGAAGAAGGAACCGCAGACAGAGAAGGGCGTGACATGCAACGGCCAAATTGACGTGTCAGTTTCGCAGGCGGTGATTTTGGACAAGGAAACGGTATTTACGGTTTCGCTTACAGGCAGGAATGAGGAGAAGATTGTGCTGAAGGCAGACTCTGGGAAGTCTGCGGCGGAGGGAAGTGTTTCTTTTGAAGATCTTCCCGCCGGAACCTATACGCTGACGGTGTCTGCGCCGGGGTTTGCCGAATACAGGCAGGAGATTGCAGTGGACGGATGGGCCTACGGCGTATGGCTCACCACAGGGTTTGTCAGCGGCTATTCTTACGAGGAGGCACAGGCCCATCCGGGTGTCCTGCTTGTGGGGGATGTGGACGGAAACGGTGTGATTGACGATGCGGATAAGAACAGATTGATCGATGACATCGAGTCTGGGGAACAGCAGTCGCCCAATTCGGATCTGAACGGCGACGGAGTTGTAGATATTGTAGATTTGGAGTATTTTGTAAAAGGTTATCAGATCAGCGAGGATATCAATTCCTCGCTTGAAGTCCGTGTGCCGGCAGCGGCGGTTGAAATGGAACCGGATGGCGGCACTTCTGTGGACGGCAGTTTAAGCTCCCTGTTAAAAAATGAAGGCATTGTTATATTATCGAGGAAAGACGGCAGAGAAATCTCTCAGGAGAATCCGGTGGCGGTTGTATTTGAGTTTCCAGAATCCGAAAGCTACAGAGCGGACGGTATCGTGATTGAATCCGGGAAGGACAATGGGATTACTGCGGCCGAGCTTCAGATTACATACACGGAGGAAGGAGAAGAGCATACGGCCATCGTTCCGGTAAGGAAGGGCATAGATTTTCTTCTTGACACCAACGCCGTGACGGTGACGCAGGATCCGGACGGAGCGATCTGCATTAACCTTGGACCGCAGATTGCGGTAAAGAGGGTATCCTTAAAAATCATGGGCATGGAGAAGAATAACAACCTTGCGGAGATTTCAAAGGTAACCTTTGTCAATGGAATGGAAAATCGGATTTCTGAACCGGATATGGATATCCCAGGGAATGTTGCGGCAGACTGCGGGAATAAGTATTTTACCGTTAGCTGGGATGGCTGCAGAAATGTGACGGGCTATGAGGTGCAGATTGCCTGCGAGGGTAGGGAGGAAGTAAGGTCTATTAAAGGAAACAGCATTCTGATTTCTTCTTTTCAGAAAGAGAAGCTTGTGAATAATAAGAGTTATGAGGTGAGGGTCCAGTCGGTAAACGGTGCATGGAGGAGCGGTTATGGCGAACCTGTCCTTGCCGTGCCAAAGACGGATAAGAAACCGGACGCGCCGGACAATTTAAAGCTTACCGGACAGTTTAAGGCGGTCAGCGCCTCATGGAAAAATATGGAAGATACCGATTTCTACCATCTGTATTACCGGGAATCAGGCTCAGGAGAATTTAAGAAAATCGAGGGAATTACAACGTCTGGCTATACGATTTCCAATCTGAAGAATCATCAGGAATATGAGGTTTATGTGACAGGTGTGAATGATCTTGGGGAAAGTGGGCCTTCCATCACCGCCGTTGCGGAGACGGTCAATCCGGATCCGGCGGATATGCCGAAATACAAGCGGATTAATGCGGCCTCAGACGGAGAGGTCAGCGAACATATTCTCAGCGCTAGAGCGGCGAAGGGCAGTATGCTGGAAAGCCCGAAGGATGTGGAAGCCGGTACTGCGTGGGGAACCGTAGACAATGATCCGGTATCCCACTATTACCATGGAAGCTGGGATTCCGGCGGCTTTAATCCTTTAAATACCGGCGACGGCCTTATCTATGAATTTGATCAGGCCTACGAGCTGGAAGCCTTTGCATTTCAGGAGGCTTCTGTCCAGAGTACAGGATATGGATACGTGCAGGTACGTTTCTGGGATGAGAACGGCGCGGAGACCTTCTTGGGCAAGGTTTCGCTTTCAAGCAAATCCGATGCTCAGGGAAGGACTTATTATCTGGTAAAGCTTCCGAGAGTAGTTAAGGCAAAGAAGCTTCAGTTTGGCTTTGCCCGCGCGCTTGCAGTGGGAAGCAATACGGTTTCAGAGGTATATTTTTACCATTATGATTCGCTGGAAGACGATATTATGGCCCTTTATGCTGATCCGCTTCATACGAAGCTGAAAAGCGAGGTGGACCAGGGGACGATCGACGGGCTTCGGATGAGGCTTCAGACGGCGGATGAGGTGAGCGGGGAATTTCACCCGGACAAGGAAGCCTTAGAGCGGGAGCTAAAGACGGCGGAGGAGATTCTGAATGCCACACTGACCGAGCCGGTTCAGATATACAGCAGTATCACGACGGCTGATGCAGACAGGGGCTTTGGGGGCTTGAATGCGTGGCAGCCTCTTGGAGTTACGGCGGCGGCCGGGGAAGAGATTATAGTATATGTGGGCCATGGCAGCAAGAGGACCGGGGAAACCACCAATCTCCAGTTGGTGGCTTCCCAGTATCATGCCGATTCCTCTTCGATATCCCAGACAATCCGTACTCCGCTCAAAATAGGACGGAATACGATTACGATTCCGAAACTGTCTTCGATGAAGGCGGAAGCCGGAGGTGCGCTGTATGTTCAGTATACAGGCGATGCGGGAGCAGGAAATTATGCGGTTCGGGTAAGCGGGGGCGTTTCGGTTCCCAAACTGGATCTGTATCATGTGACAGACCCGGCGGAGCGCACAAGAAGAGCGGAGCGGTATCTCACAGAACTGGACGGCTATATGGGGCAGATCAATGAGCTGCATGAAGAGTATCACAGCGGGTCGGAGCACAAGCTGGTCAGATATGATTACGACACGAAGAACTGCATTCTGGGGGCGTCGGATATTATGCTGGATACCATGCTTCTATCTCTTCCCGCCCAGCAGATCTGGGTTGGAACCGGAACCGGCGATGTGAAGACGCGGGCGGAGAAACTGGTTAGTTCCATGAATGCAATGGAGGATATGATATACCTTTTTTATCAGCATAAGGGATTGAACAATAGCGCTGCGGCGGAAAAGGACAGATTTCCGAGCCGGCATCTGAATATCCGTTACCAGAGAATGTTCGCAGGCGCGTTTATGTATGCGGCAGGCAACCACATCGGTATTGAGTGGAATGAGACGGCAGGCATGATGGGCGGCGTACCGGTGCAGTCTGATGAAGCCGGAAGGTATCTGGAAGGCCGGTACTTTGGATGGGGAATCGCCCATGAGATCGGCCACTGTATCAATCAGGGCGCTTATGCGGCAGCAGAGATTACCAACAACTATTATTCGGTGCTTGCACAGGCAAAAGATACCAATGACAGCGTCAGGTTCCAGTATAGAGAGGTATATCGTAAGGTTACCTCCGGCACGAAAGGACGCGCCTCTAATGTGTTTACGCAGCTTGGCATGTACTGGCAGCTTCATCTTGCCTATGATAACGGATATAATTATAAAACTTACGAGGATCATGCAGAGCAGTTAAGGAGCCTCTTTTTTGCAAGGGTTGACAGCTATGCGAGAAATCCGGCGGCAGCGCCGGCGCCGGGAGGCATTCCCCTTACGCTTGCAGGAGATTCCGATCAGATCCTGATGCGGCTGTCCTGCGGGGCGGCAGAGAAGAATCTGCTGGAATTTTTTGAGCACTGGGGTATGACTCCGGATGAGACGACGCAAAATTACGCGGCCCAGTTTGAGCGGGAGACGCGGGCGGTTTATTATGTGAATGACGATTCTAGGGTTTACCGGTTAGAGCATGGTCAGAGTATGCTTGATCCGGCGGGAACTACAGAGGCCGTTGGAGACGTGGCTGCGAAGGTGAATCCGTCCGCTGCAAATCAGGTTGATTTCACCCTGACTTCCAAGCAGATACCGGAAGAGGACGTACTTGGATATGAGATTGTACGGTGCACCGCTTCCGGCGGGGAGACGGAGGAAGAACTGGCTGGGTTCGTGACGAAGAAGGAGGCGGAGGAAGGAACCTTCAGCGACGTTGTGACGACGATGAATAACCGGGTCGTTACCTATAAGGTTACAGTGGTAGATCAGTATTTGAACCGTTCTGCTCCGAAGTATCTGGAACCTCTTAAGATTGAACATGCGGGCTGTATCGACAAGACAGACTGGACGATTGCTGCAAAGGGTCTGCTTGCAACCAGCGAGGGCTTAAAAGGAGGAAAGGATACAGATACTTCCTGCGGGCCTGAAGAACCAAGGCCGGAGGAACGTATGATTGACGGCAGCCTTAATACCACCTATACCGGCATTGTAGGAGAACAGGCGGAAGTGGAGATTGAGTTCCACAAGGAACTTACGCTCACTGGCTTTAAGTATACGGTTATGGAGGGAACGCCGGTGGGAAGCTACAGTATCTGGCTTCGCGACGGAACTGGCGAGTGGAAGGAGACGGCGAACGGAACCTTTGACAAGACGGAAACCCAAAGCGTATATTTTACCGAGAAAAACAGCAAGAATATTGCCTCCTATCATGCGACGGCGGCAAGGCTTGTGATAAAGGGACAGAGGGAGACGGAAATAGCAGTTTCTGAGCTGGATGTGCTGGGCGTTACCGGAGATAATGTGGATTTTCGGCGTACCGGAGAACAAACGGCGGCGATCGGACGGCTTGAGGCAGACTATCAATACGGAGAAAATGCAGAGGATGTGATCCCGGCAGGTTCGGTTGTATTTACCGGCGCTTATAAGGGAAATCCTTCTTATAACGTAGTGCTGCTGTATGACCAGAATGGAAATTTGGTGGGAAGCAGGGATATGGAAGGAGCGCTGAAGGCGGATCAGATTATTCTTGCGGAGATTCCGGACAGCGGAAATGTCCGGGATGTTTCGGACGGAACATGGATTTACTGGATCAGTCCAGAGGATACGGACTGTCTGAAGACGATAGAAAAGGTACGCGCGGAGCTGTACCGGGTAGACAATGCAGAAACCAACGAAGGACAGAGGATGGTCAGTGATTCCCTGTTTGAACGGATGCCAAAAGATCTGCCCGTCATCCAACTGAGCGGCGGAAAGTAATGTGAGGAAAGGGGCTGGGGGAGTATTCCGAAAGCCCCTAAAAAGGAGTAGAGCATGAGAAAATATTTGACAGGGATCCTGACGGCGGCGCTTGTGCTGATGGCGGTACTGCCCCTTAAAGTATCGGCTGGTGGAGGGGAGGCTCTTTATCTGGAAGCGGAGGGAGAGGGCGTTAAGGTGAGGCTCGCCCTTCCGGGAGCGGACGGAGAGATGCTGTCTTCCTTACAGCTTGCCCTGAAGGTTACGTCCGATACGGCGGAGAACTTAGAAGCGGCTTTCCAGTTTGAGGAGACTCTTACAGGAAAGGCGAAGGTATGCGAGGCAAGATATCAGGCGGAGAATGGGACGCTTAATCTGTACATTGCGGGAAGAGAGCCGCTGTTTGCAAGAGGAGAAGAGACGCTGACCCTTGGCAGGGTCGTGGCAGAAGGCGGGTCATTTACGGTGGAAGCAGAGGAAGACGCTCTGACGCTGGCGGAGGGCTCGTCGAAAAGAACGGTGAATCTGGGGCAGATTCCGAAAGCCGTGCTGGCGGGCGATAAAAGAGAGCCGGCAGATACTGCCGGATCGGAGGAACTTGAAGGCGGAGAGGAAACGCCGGCTATTCAGCCTCCGGTTGGAGATGAAAGCCTGCAGCAGTCGGTGAATGCCGCAAAAGGATACATAAAGAAGAATTATACAAAGGAAAGCTATGCCGCTTTGGAAGAAGCGGTAAAGAATGCAGAAGGGATTCTGGGAAACCCCAATGCCTCTCAGGCAGAGAGGGACGAGGCGCTGAAGTCCCTTCAGAATGCAGTTGGGGCATTGGAGGATCAGACGCTCACCAGCACGGAAGCAAAGAACAGCCAGAATGGAAGTTCACAGGAAGAGCTGTTCAAAGAACCGGTGCCGGTGGTGCTCTATGTGATGATTGCGGTGCTTGTTCTGGTTATCGCGGGCATCACAGTCTATGGGATTCGATACAAAAAGAAGGAGGAACTTATTCGTAAATAATTTCCTGCAGATACATTCCCTTCGGATCGCAGGGGGCGCTGGGAGCAGCGTCCCCTGAAAATATAGCGTTGATAACACCCACCGGACGGTTGCCGATTCCGATATCTAATAGCGTCCCCACGATGAGCCGCTGCATGTTATGCAGGAAATCATCGGCTACGAGGGTAATCTGCATTTCTTCCATATCCTCATAGATCTCTACCTTAAAGAGTTCCTTCACTGTTGATTTGCTCTGCTTGGAAGAAGAAAAATTCTTGAAATCATGCTGGCCTGTAAGATACCGGGAGGCCCGCTCCATCAAGGATTTATCCGGGCGGTGGAAACTGTGGTAGGCATATTTGCGGTCAAATACGCTGGGAACGGAATTGATGGTGACGCGGTAGACGTAGATCTTCGCCTTTGCGTTTAACTGAGCGTGGAAACGCTCCGGAACCAGCCTTGTCTCTGTGATGGCAATGTCCATGGGGAGATAGCGGTTTAAGTAACGCTGAATCTCCACAACATCCATATCGCAGTCTGTCTTGAAATTTGCAACCTGACCGTAGGCGTGAACGCCCGCTTCGGTGCGCATGCCGCAGAATAATTCCGGTTCTTCCTCGGTCATCTTGCGGATCACGTCGGTGATCTTGTTGGAAATCGTATTGGTGGATTCGTCTTTGCCGAGACGGGACCAGCCCTGATAGCGGCTTCCGTCATATTCTATCGTTAATCGGATATTTCTCATATTCATACACTCCTGAAAGATTTTCATTATCGTATTCGGTGGTTACCTGTGATATGATATACAGTATAGCAGATGGGGACTGGTTTCACTCATCGTCTGCCTCAATCAGATTATGGGAGGTGCCTTTCCCGGCTCTCAGTTCATGGACGGACTTCTTTACATAGGCCATGTTTGCATCGGAGAAAAATGGATCGGTAGTCTGAGTAATCTCAAATGGGATGCGGTTTTCGCGTAAAACTGCTTTCACAAAAAGATTGATTGCGGTAGATGTATTGAGGCCTACATTGGAACAGAAGGTATCAAAGCTGGCCTTGTCTTTTTCGTCTACCCTTGCGGTTAAGGTTGCCAGTGCCATAGATATCCCTCCTTTCGTATACGTATTGCAAATATTATAGCACTATTGTATACTGAAAGCAAGCGTATGTATTACATATGTGATGGATTAAAGCCAATATGCGCGGAAGTATGCAAACTTATCTTACCGCATGTAGTCCGATTAATTCGGAAGACGTTATACCAGTGAAGGGGAATAAGGAGGAATGCCTATGAATAGGAATAAAGTAATCAAGTCGGTGCAGGGCAGGCTGTTTGAGCTTCAGGATCCGGAATACAGGGAGTTTCATGCGAAGCTGATGCCGACGGTGGATAAGGACAGGATTATCGGCGTGCGTACGCCGGCGCTCAGGAAATTTGCCAGAGAATATGGAAAATCGGAGGATGCCGGGGAATTTATGAAGGCGCTTCCGCATGATTATTATGAAGAAAATAACCTGCACGGCTTCCTGATTGAAGGGATCCGGGATTATAAAGAGTGTATCCGCGCGCTGGATGCATTTCTGCCCTATGTAGATAACTGGGCGACCTGTGATATGATGGCGCCGAAGATTTTTAAGAAGCATCTTGATGAGCTGGAGCATAAGATTGAGGAGTGGATGGCGTCGGAACATACCTATACAGTCCGGTATGGGATCGGGATGCTGATGCGGTACTATCTGGACGAGAAGTTTGGAACGGAATATCTGGAAAAGGTGGCGGCGGTCGAGTCGGAAGAGTATTATGTAAAAATGATGGCTGCATGGTATTTTGCGACTGCGCTGGCGAAGCAGTATGAGAAGACCCTTCCCTTTCTTACGGAAGGGCGGCTGGAAAAATGGACCCACAATAAGGCGATCCAGAAAGCGGTTGAGAGTAATCGGATTACAGCGGAACAGAAGAGGTATCTGCGGACGCTGAAGAAAAAGATATAGAGAGGATGGAGCAGGGGTGAAGCTGATTGATCTGCATTGTGATACGCTGTGGAAGCTTCTGCAGTGCGAGAAAGGGCAGGAAAAGGATACGGATTTGAAAGAGAATAATTTTTGCATCAGTATTCCCCAGATGCAGAAGGCGGGAACCTTAGTCCAGTTTTTTGCCTGTTTTACTTTTCTGCCATCTGCCCCGGGCGGATATGAGGAATGCTATGAGGATGTCCTTCGGATGATAAAGCGCCTGTGCCGTGAGTGTGGGCGGTATCCGGAGGAGCTTGCCCTTGCATGCTCCTATGAAGACATCCGTAAAAATGAGGAAGACGGAAAAGTGTCGGCGGTTCTTACGGTGGAGGAAGGCGGAATTGTGAACGGGAAAATGGAGCGCCTGACGAAACTGTATCAGGAAGGAGTACGCCTGCTCACACCTATTTGGAATTACGAAAATTGTTTCGGATATCCCAACAGCCATAACGAGCGAATAATGAGTCTGGGGTTGAAGCCTTTTGGAAAGGAGGCGCTTGCATACGCCGGGGAGCTGGGAATGATCGTGGATGTTTCCCACGCCTCGGACGGCGCTTTCTGGGATATTATGGATTGTGTAAATGGGCCGGTTGTGGCTTCCCATTCCAATTGCAGGACGGTTTGCAGCAATCCGAGAAATCTGACGGACGCAATGATCCGGAGGCTGTCGGAGGCGGGAGGTGTAGCGGGGCTTAACTTTTACGGACCGTTCCTTTCCGGCACAAAGGTATCGGGGATTGATGCGATGACGGTCCATATCAGGCATATGCTTGACGCGGGGGGAAGTGAATTTCCCGCAATAGGAACCGATTTTGACGGATTTGACGGAATGGAGCATGAAGATATTCCAAAGGCAGGGGATATGGAACGGCTGTGGGACGGACTGAAGCTTGCCGGAATCCGGGAGAGCCAGTTAGATGGGATCTTTCGAAAGAATGCGGAGCGGGTTCTAAAGAGGGCGGCCCGGTCATAGAATGTGAAGAATAATCATAAAAAAGGGGGAGCGCGTATGAAGCTTCCACAAGAACCGGACGCCTGTGCAGTGATTGCCGGAAATGAGAATTACCCGGATATACAGGGAACCGTAAAGTTCTATGACACCTATGGAGGAAGCATTGTTGCAGCGGAAATTACTGGAATCAGGAATCAGGCGGGCAAAATGGGAGAAGGTTTTTTTGGCTTCCATATTCATGAGGGGGCGTCCTGCGGCGAGACCGGGGGTGGTTCATTTGCAGAGGCGGGGCAGCATTATAACCCTGAGGACAAGCCGCACCCGGAGCATGCCGGAGATCTGCCGCCGCTTCTAGTCTGTGATGGAGAGGCGTGGATGATGTTCTTTACCGGACGGTTTTTCCCGGAGGATGTAATCGGGAGAACGGTTGTGATCCATGAAATGCCGGATGATTTTAGGTCGCAGCCTGCGGGAGATTCGGGAGAAAGGATTGCCTGCGGGGAGATAAAAAGTTACCATTCATAGATTGTCTGATTCTGTTAAAGGTGTAAAGCTCTTAACAACTAAATAAAGACTTTACACCTTTTTTTATTTTGCTATATTTTGTTAATTACCATCTTCCAGCATATTCTGGAAAATATCTTTTAATTCTTGTAACTCCTTATTGTCTGGCGTTTCTTTTAAAGCTCGTTCAATTTGAGCTAGCGTTAACCGGACAAAGCCCTGAAATTGTTTGTTGGTCATTCCCATACATTTCACCACCTTTTATAAGTGACCGTTTACTTGGTACTTTCATTATATCAATTGATGATTTTAGTGTAAAGTCTTTATTTGACTGTCTTTATTTGACTGTCAACGAACTTTGATGGTTAATTCCGGTATGTTCTTGTTTTTTGTTCAAAGCCGGACACTCTGTAAATTGATGAAATACGTGTAGATTTTTACAGGTTCCAATGCTATAATAGGCATAGAAACGATCAGCTTTTACACTTCACAATAGGGAGGTGGAGCGATATGCCGACGAATACGGAAGTGATCGAGAATTTGGCAAGGAAGCTGGAAAGAGTAAGGATTTTGAATGATTTAAAGGAGTGCAGGACACTGGAGGATTTTCAAGAGCTTACAAAAAATACGAAGCGCTATGTAATGATGATAAAAAATAATATGAATATAAGGACTTCCCTCTGGTAAGTCCTTTTTTGTGATATGGGGATTTTGGTTCCCCATATCATAAAAATTCTTCGGGAGGATGCGGAAGTTATGTCTGGAAAGAGGGGGATGATTGTGAAGTACGCAAGAAGAATTGTCTGTGGGATTTTGACTGTTTTGACGGCGAATATACCGTTTTTACAGGTGCATGGCGCTGGAACAGTGTGGATTGTGTTGTGTCTGGCCGGGTTTTTGGTGATGAATGTGATACCGGCGGCGGGAAGCCGGAAGCTTCCGAAGTTCCGCCTTAGGATCTGTGCGGCCGGATGCGAGCTTTTGCTGTATTTTCTGATTTCAGTGTCCGTATCGGTGATCTGGCTGGCGGCAATGCTGCCTTCTATGTTTTATGATCAGAGGGGCATGTGGTTTGCAGATCTGCTGTGCGTGATTTTGGTGGAAGCTGTGGTATTCTGGAACGGTATCCTGCGGGTTTATTTGACCTCCGCCCAGATCGGGGTGAAATGGCGGACGATTGGAATTATCTGCGGATGGATCCCGATTGCAAACCTGATTGCGCTGGTACGGATTATCCGCCTTGCATCGGAAGAGTGCAGGTTTGAGAGCGAGAAGATCTGGAGCACGCTAGAGAGGGCGCCGGAGAAGCTGTGCCAGACAAAATACCCGATTCTGATGGTGCACGGCGTGTTTTTCCGGGACTATAAGTATTTGAATTACTGGGGCAGGATCCCGAAACACCTTGAGGCTCACGGAGCGAAGATCTTCTATGGGAATCACCAGTCGGCTGCGTCTGTGGCGGACAGCGGGGCTGAGCTTTCAAGGAGGATTCGGGAAATACTCCGGGAAACAGGCTGTGAGAAGGTAAACATTATCGCCCATTCTAAAGGAGGGCTGGATACTAGATACGCGGTCAGCATGCTGGGGATGGCTCCTTACACGGCGTCACTTACTACAATCAATACGCCCCACAGAGGCTGCGTCTTTGCGGATTATCTTCTGGATAAAATTCCGCAGACGGTAAAAGATAAGGTATCAGGGACCTATAATGCCGCGCTTAAAAAGGCGGGGGATGAGAACCCAGATTTTATGGCGGCGGTCACAGATCTGACGGCTTCGGCATGCGCGCGTTTTAACGAAGAGGTGAAGGATGTGCCGGGGGTCTATTATCAGAGCGTGGGCTCCAAGTTAAACATTGCTTCTGGCGGGCGGTTTCCGCTGAATTTTTCTCATCATCTGGTTCAGTATTTTGACGGACCTAATGACGGTCTGGTGTCAGAGACGTCGTTTCCCTGGGGAGAAGACTATACTTTTCTTACAACCAGCGGAACGAGGGGGATTTCCCATGGGGACGTGATCGACTTGAACAGAGAAAATATTAAGGAGTTCGATGTGCGGGAGTTTTATGTGGAACTGGTGAATGCCCTGAAAAGAAAAGGGCTGTAACCGTCCAAGAGAAATCACTTTGAGCGGGGCAGGGAAAGAAAGAAGCTTTCTTTGGAGGAGAGTACAGTAACAGGAGGAAACAGCATATGAAATTATATTTGACAAGCAGTCCAACAGGGTCATACCGGAGTATTGAACCAGAGGATTTTAAAGGCTTTAATCCGGCTAATAATATGACGGAATATCTGAAAGAGGACTGGAGGGATGATTCTAGATGCCTGATTATTGCGGCTGATCCGAATTCCCATCTTGGGAATAACGAGATGCGGTTTTATTTTGAAAAGGTGTTAAGAGAGACGGGTCTTTCCATCAGCGGTTTGGACCTTTGCGATGGAAGGAACGGAGAAGAGATGGTGAAGCGGCTTTATGAGTATGATATGATTATCCTTGGCGGAGGACATGTGCCGACGCAGAATACATTTTTTTGGAAAATAGGACTGCCGGAGAAGATCAGAGAATTTGACGGTATTGTGATGGGTGTGAGCGCCGGGAGCATGAATTGCGCGGAGATGGTCTATGCCCAGCCGGAGCTTCCGGGGGAGAGTATCAGCAGGGCTTATCCGAGATATTTAAAGGGACTTTCTCTTACCCGATGCAATGTGCTTCCTCATTATCAAGCAGTGAAAAATGATATGCTGGACGGAAGAAGGCTGATGGAGGACATTACCTATCCTGACAGCATGGGGCATCGGTTTTATGCCATACCGGATGGAAGCTACATACTACAGAGAGAGGGAGAGCCGGTCATTCACGGAGAGGCTTACTTGATTGCGGAAGGAGGAATCCGTCAGATCAGCAAAGAGGGCGGAACTTTTCAGATTCGGGAGGGCTAGAAGCAGGAATGGAGACAGGAAGACAGATTGCAGACTCAAAGGTAGAAAGCGTACATCTTGTGAGGATGACCCATTTAAACGGCGCCGGCCGTCTTTTTGGCGGGATCTTGATGCAGTGGATCGATGAGGTGGCTGCCCTTGTAGCTAAGAAGCATTCACGGATGAATATCACAACGGCGTCCATTGATCATCTTCAGTTTCTGAAGGGTGCCTATCTGGACGATGTGGTGGTGCTTCAGGGGAAGCTGACCTATGTGGGGCGAACCTCCATGGAGGTGAAGGTGGAAACCTATGTGGAGGATAAAAGCGGCCTGCGGACGCTGATCAACTGCGCGTATATTACGGAGGTGGCTCTGGATGGGAACGGAAATCCCGCGAAAGTGCCGGAGTTACTCCTTGAAACCGAGGAGGACAGGCTGGAGTGGGCAAAAGGGGAAAAGCGCAGGGAAATGCGCATCCTTCACACGCGGTAGAGCCGGAAGGCGGGGAGAGATTTTGCAAAATTTCCTGTAAACAAATGCAATTAGATTCAATGAATGCAGGAGACCGTATCGGAATGAAGCTTTTTTACTGTTGTTTTCTATATTATAATGGTGGAAAATGTGGAAAATAGGAGGAGATACGATGAGTATTGTTACACTGATTGGGGCGGGGCAGATGGCGTCGGCGCTTACCTTTCCCCTGTTTGAAAACGGACATGAGGTTCGCCTTGTGGGAAGCCCTTTAGACGACAAAGTAATTGACAGGCTCCGGGAGGATAACTATCATGTGAATCTTTTGCGGACGCTGCATAAGGGAATCCGTTACTATAAAAATGAAGAAAGGGCAGAAGCGCTGGCAGGAGCCGATCTGGTGGTCTGCGGAGTCTCAAGCTTCGGCGTGGACTGGTTTGCGGATGAGATTCTTCCCTGTCTGGATGAAAGAGTGCCGGTCATTTCCATCACAAAGGGCATGCTGGATCTGGAGGACGGAACCATGCTGACCTACCCGGAATACTGGAGAAAAAAGCTTCCGGAAGAGAGCAGGCTTGGCATATATGCCATCGGCGGTCCCTGTACCGCAAGGGATCTGGCTGACCACGACCCATCTTTTGTTGGGTATTGCGGGCCGGATATGGAGACTCTAAAATGGATCCGAAGTCTGTTTGCGACGGAGTACTATATCATCAGCCTCACAACGGATGTGGCAGGGCTGGAATGTGCGGTGGCTTTGAAAAACGGATATGCCCTTGGAACCGCGCTGGCAATCGGAATGGCGGAAAAGGCTGGGGATGACGGAGTGAATCACAATAATTCCGAAGCGGCATTATTCCAAGAGAGTGTGAGAGAGATGCTTTTGCTGCTTGGCCTAGTGGGAGGCGGAACGGAGAATATTATGTACGCGGCGGGAGACCTGAATGTGACGGTGGCGGCCGGCAGAAGCAGAACTGTGGGGCTGCTGTTAGGAAAAGGGCTTCCCATCGAAGAGATTGAGAAGCAGCTAAAAGGGCAGACCTTAGAGGCAGTAGTGATTGCAACCAGAACAGCCCGGGCGGTAAAGGCGTTAGCGAGAGCCGGAAAGGCAAGAGAGTCTGACTTTCCGCTGCTGATGCATGTGAACGCCCTGTTAAATGAGGGCGCCGCGCTTGACATACCGTGGAAAGAATTTCAGAAGGAAATGTGAAAGAGGAAACAAAAGATGAAAGAATATAAGCTGATTGCATTCGATATGGACGGCACGCTGTTAACCAGTAAGAATACCATATCCGAACCGGTCCAGAAGGCGCTTAATGAGGCGGTTTGCGCTGGAAAGACAGTCATTATCTGCACGGGGCGGACCTACCGGGAGCTGATTGATTATGACCAGCGGGAATTTCAGAAGATTCGGTATTACGTATGCGAGAACGGAGCGCTGGTATACGATTCCCATAAACAGGAGATCATTTCAAGAGTATGTCTGCCAGAAGAGCTGGTGCTTCACATTTTAGACCTTGCAGAGCCGGAGGATACGATGGTGTATCTCGCCAGCGGCGGGCAGAATATGGTGAACCGAGAAGATGCCCTGCGCATGGAATATTTTCATGCAGAACGGTACAAAGATATCGAACTGCGGTCGGCCGTCCTCTGTGAAGACATCATCAAGGGCTACCGGGAGCATCCGGTTCCGGTTGAGAAGATGAACCTGTATTCGGCGACGGCAGGGCTTCGGGACAAGTTCTACGAACTGCTGAAGGACCTGCCCGTATCCCTCGTCTTCGCGGAGGAAACCGGACTGGAAATGATGCCGCCGGATATCTCTAAGGCATATGGATTCCGGAAACTGTGCGAACATCTGAATATACCTATGGAGGAAACCATTGCGGTGGGAGACTCCGACAACGATGTGGAAATGATTCGGGCGGCAGGTCTTGGCATCGCCATGAAAAACGCCAGACCCTGCGTAAAACAAGTTTCCGACACAGAAGTTTCCGACAACGACCATGACGGCTGCGCCGAAGCAGTCAGAACATATCTCCTAAAAAAATAATAACCGTTTTTCAGGGATATCCTGCTTTTAAACACATATTAAAAGTAGAATATCCCTTTTTATATATTAGTGTGCTGACACGTACCGCCGCAGAAACCCCGCCGTTATCCGAAAAACAGCAGCGAAGGGCAGCGCCCCCCTTTTTCGGATAAATCCCCCCAATAACCCAATTTTGTGCAAATTCCGCGCATAGTATTTGGACTTTTTTGTGCAATTGTACCGTATTAAAATAATAATAGATGAAGGAGGCATTTATGAACAGACGTAGTAACAAGATATTGAGAGAACTGATTCTTGGGAATCGGCAGAATGTTATGGAGCTGGTCGATAAATATAATCTTCAGGAAAGAACGATAAGAGCCGACATTAAGGAACTCAATGAGGCATTACAAGAACACAGCCTTCCGTTAATCGCGTCTGACAAAAATGGGGAATTATTTATTGATACAGAAGAGAAACCGGATATCAGCGCCTATGAGAAATTTATCCGGGCGCATACATTCTATACCTATTATTTATCAAAAAACGAGCGTTCCACAATACTTGCGATGATTCTGATGAATGCCGATGGGTATGTGACCGTGGAACAGCTAAGGGATATTATCGGCGTAAGCAGGAACACCCTGCTTCATGATCTGTCCGAGCTGAAAAAGTGGTTTGATGAAAATAACATGGAACTGGTCTCCCAAGTCCGCCGGGGATATATTGTGAATGCGCCGGAGCTTCAGGTCCGCAAAGGGATTCTAAAGCTTTTGGAGGTAAACGGCGATAACAATGATTACGGAACAGGATATCATCTGGGGGCATTCTGGAATTTCTTGATTAGTCAGGTAGATAAGCTTGGCATTTACAATGAGATTAAGAAGGATATCATCGAGCAGGAGGAGAAACAGCAGGCGTTTCTGTCGGATTATTCCTTTTTTGAGACTGTGATCGAGCTGACGCTGGCGGCGAATCGGATTGTAAAGGATCATATGCTGCCGGATTATTATGCGGATACGCTGAAGGAATTAAAGGAAAGCTCTAAGTATGTGTTCAGCAGGAGTCTGCTGGAGACCCTTGGAAACCGATACGGTTTTCTGGCGTCGGAGGCGGAAGTTTTATACTGCACGGACTGTCTGAAAGGAAAAAGCTATTTAAAGGACCGGCACCATAAGAGCAACGCGCTGGATCTGCGACTAATGATTGCAGAGACTTTGTATCAGGTCTCTAGCTGCTTTGGAATTGATTTCTATCTGGATTTCGCGCTGTACGATCTGCTGATCGCTCATATGAGGTCGGCGGTTTACCGGTTACAGACGGGAGAGATTCTACGGAATCCTTTGAAAGAATCGCTGCTTAAGGAGTACCCGGAGGTCTTTGAGATTATCCGAAAGAATATCGGTACTCTGGAGGAATACATTGGCACGGAATTTTCCGAGGATGAGATGTCGTTTATGGTGTTATATTTTGCGTCGGTGATGGAGAAGGAGAAGGCGGAGAGCACGAAGAACAGCAAAGTGCGGGTGGCGCTGGTGTGCGAGACCGGAAGAGGCACGGCTCAGTTCATGCTGGCAAAGCTGAAAACGCTGGATGAGATGATTGATATCGTGAACGTATCGTCGGTACATAACACCGGTGAGATCAAAAAGGCAGGAGCCCAGATGATCATATCCACCATTCCTCTGGACAGCGAGGAACTGCCCTGTATTACCGTGCGTTCCGCCATGCTAAGCCGGGAGGATCTTCTGGACATTCAGAGAATGGTGCTGGAGATCACGGACGGCAGCGGGGAGGAGCATTCGGATCTGGGGATCGACGTTGTAAACCCGGAGGAAGCAAATATTCAAGGAGCCTTTTACCGGCTTTTGTCCGAGGAGAGGACGCTTACCGGTTATGAGGCGGCAGACTGGCGGGACGCAGTCCGTAAGTCCGGGATGCTGCTGTATGAAACCGGCGCGGTGAAACTGCGCTACGTGGATGCGATGATCGCAAATATCGAGAAGTACGGCCCCTATATCGTGGTGTGTCCGGGAACAGCCCTCCCTCATGCGGACACCAGCGAGGGAGTGATCAGAGAAGCCGCGTCTCTTGTGAGACTTGCGTCTCCGATTGAATTTCAGAATGAGGCCAACGATCCGGTCCGCTATGTGATCGGGATCAGCGTACAGAGCGCCGAGAGCATCAATCAGGCAATCTATGACCTTATGATGATATTTGGCAATGAGAATATCAAACAGATTCTTGACGGAGCTCCGGACGAGAAGTCCATTCTGGAGGCAATAAATAATTTGAACAAAATAAGCGGGATAAAAACCGCGAAAAGGAGGTGACAAGACCATGGCAAACGCATTAGGCGACGTTTATATCGCTCCCGAACTGATCCTTATGGATATCGAGGCAGGGACAGATCAGGAGGCAATCGAAATTCTCGCAAAGCATTTATATGCGAAAGGTATTGTGAAGGAGAGCTATATCGAAGCTGTTAAGGAGAGAGAGAAGGTTTTCAGCACGGGCCTGAATTTTGACGAGATGGGAATTGCGATTCCGCACACGGATTCCATTCATGTAAATAAACAGGCAATTGCCGTAGGAGTTCTGAAGCAGGATGTGAAATTCTGCCATATGGGTATGCCCGAGGAACCGGTGGCATGCGAGATGATGTTTATGATGGCGATTGAAAAGCCGGAGAGTCAGGTGGATTTTCTTGGGAAGATGATGGATATCTTCCAGACGGAAGGATATCTGAAGGGCTTAAAGTCCTGCAAGACGCCGGAGGAGCTGGCGGAGAGATTTGGAAATTCGTTTAAGGAGTAATGCAACATCATAATAAAAGAAACTTTTAGTTTTGTATGATGTGCAGATATATTTTATTAATCTAAGGAGGTGGAAAGGAATGAAGAGGATTTTGCTGGTATGTGGATCAGGGATCTGTACTTCAACTGCAGTAAACCAGAAGGTGACGAAGGCTTTGGAGGACAGGGGACTTAAAGGTCAGTTCCAGATTACTCAGGGGAAGGCTTCAGAGGTTGCTGAGAAGTCCAAACAGTTTGATATGGTAATATCTACAACTGTACTGGGCGGAGAGTGCCACTGCCCGCTGGTAATTGGTACGGCGTTCCTGTTAGGAAGAGGTACCGAGCCGATCGTGGATCAGATCGTAGAGATTCTGCAGAAGTAAGGGCAGTCTGACTCATGATGAAACAATGGTGGATTTACGTGACTGAAAAGGAAGGAGAATGAGTTTATGAATTATTTCTTGGGTTTTTTCCAGTACATAAGTGACCTGGGTGCTACCGTAATGATGCCGATCATTATCTGCATCATGGGAGTAATCTTAGGCGCTGGATTCGGCAAGTCGCTTCGCGCGGGCTTGACCGTAGGTATTGGTTTTATTGGTTTGAATCTTGTAACAGGGCTGATGGGCGACAATCTTGCTCCGGCTGTAACACAGATGGCAGAGCGTTTCGGCTTAAGCCTTTCCGTTATCGACGTAGGCTGGCCTGCAGCGGCGCAGATCGCGTTTGCTTCAACGGTTGGTACGATCATCATTCCGGTCTGTCTGGCAGTTAATATTGTCATGCTTTTGACAAATACTACCCAGACCGTAGATGTGGATATTTGGGATTACTGGCATTTCGCATTTACCGGCGCTTTGGTAGCGGTTGTTACCGGCAATCAGGTATACGGCGTGATCGCTGCGGTTTTGAATATGGTGATTATCATGGTGCTCGGCGACTGGACCGCCAGCGGCGTTGAGGAGACGCTGGGACTTCCGGGCGTATCCCTTCCCCATGGTTTTACGACGGCTTATGCGCCGATTGCCATGTTGTTTAACTGGATTCTGGATAAGATTCCAGGTGTGAATAAGGTCAGCTTTGATATTGAGAAAATGCAGAAGAAGTTTGGCGTTTTCGGAGAGCCAATCCTTGTAGGTACCGTACTTGGTATCGTGATCGGCGCGGTAGCGGGCTATGAGATTCCGGGAATCCTGCAGCTTGGTGTAAACCTTGGCGCGGTTCTGGTTCTGATTCCAAAGATGGCGGCTCTCCTGATGGAAGGACTGATTCCGGTATCTGACGCGGCTTCAGAGTTTATTGAGAAGAAGTTCTCTAACCGCGGTAAGATTTACATCGGTCTTGACTCTGCAGTAGGCGTTGGACACCCGATGACCCTTTCCGTAGCGCTGGTTCTGGTTCCGATTACCATCTTTTTGGCAGTACTGCTTCCGGGCAATCAGGTAATGCCTTTTGCCGACCTTGCGGTTATCCCGTGGATGTTCGTATTGATCACTCCTGTGGTTAAGGGAAATGGTTTCCGTGCCCTGATCATCGGCGTTGTGGTACTGACAGCGGGTCTTTACATTGCGACAGATCTGTCCCAGTGGATTACCCCGGCGGCTCAGAAGGCTGGATTTGATATGGGTTCTGCGACGGCGATTTCAAGTATCTGCGACGGAGCTAACCCGTTAACATGGGCAATCACCAGGCTGAACTGGATCAATCCGATTGTTGGAATTGCAGTGGTAGGCGTGATCGCTGTAGGTCTCGCGCTGGTAAACAGGAAGAAGATTTTAAAGGAAGCTGCAGAGATGCATGCGGCAGGCTAGAATTTCCTTGTACGGAATTTAAAGGGAACAGTGATTATGATTCTCATCAGGCATCCTTTCTGGAAAAAGGATGCCTGATGAATGAAGGAACAGTTATTCGGAAAGGCATTGCAGAAAGGAGATCGGGATTTGCATACTTATGAATACGATTCCAATGTGTATTTTAGGAAAATAACATTGACGGCTTGCTTTTGTGTATTTATACTCGCATACGCTGTTGTTCAGCTTGCAGCAGGAGAAACTCCGTTTCTCTGGATCGGAGCCCTGGTTATCGCCGGATATTTTGTGTGGGAAACCTTCGTCTCCATTGCCAATCCGTCTAAGGTTGAGGTAGATGAGAAAGGGATTACCTTCTCTGCCTACAAAAAATCCCATCATTATGACTGGGCGGAGATTCGGAAATTTAAGTGCAAGCCGTTAGCGTCCGGCACAAAGATGTATGTGCGTATCAACGAGGCGGGGATATTTAGGGGCCGGTACTGGGTGAACTGCTATTATTACAGCGAAGGCGAGGAGCTGTTTAAATTCTTATTTAATAAAGAGATTGAGATAGATCCGAATGGGTTAAAGGCAAAGGCTGTACAGGGCAGTATCGAATCAAAGAAGTTGAAAAAGCAGAAATATGACCGGAAGCAGCAGGCGAGGGCGCAAAAGCAGCTTGCAAAGCAGCTCCGGGCAAATGCGGCAAAGAAGAGATAGCATATGGCATATTCAGCCGGCTGTCTGGAAAATAAGGAGAAGCATAAGACGATGTTTGAACAGGAAAAGAAAGAGATGATTGAAGCCGGGATCAAGATGGACCGCTATGGCCTGATCGCATTATCCGGAGGAAATGTTACCCTCCGTATGCCGTCGGGAGAGATTCTGGTAACGCCGTCTGGCATGATTTATGAAGATATGGTACCAGAGGATGTTCTGGTAATGGATATAGAAGGCAATGTGATCGAGGGCGAGAGAAAGCCGTCCGTGGATACGGTGGCGCTGCTATACATATTGAAGCATATGCCGGAGGTAAACGCGGTGATTCATACCCACCAGCCCTATGCTACAGGGGTCGGGCTGGTCACGGATGAGATCCCCTGCAATCTGACAACGCTGGCCAACGCTACAAGGGGCAGCGTGAAGGTATGTCCTTACTCATCGGCTGCAAGTGAGCAGATGGGTGTGGAAGTGGTGGAAAATATCGGGGACAGGCTGGCTGTTATCCTGAAACACCACGGTGTAGTGAGCGTGGGGGAGAGCTTAAAGCAGGCGCTGTGCGCATGCGTATATCTGGAAGAGGCGGCAAAGACCTATTCCGTTGCGTTCAGCATGGATGAACAGGTACCGGAGCTTAACGCGGAACAGGTAGAGCGGGCAGTAGAGGTCTTTCGACATTATGGACAGGGGACGCCCGCGCTTCCAAAATAAACATTTTACAGATCTCAGTATCATTCAATAACGTTCGATAGTCTCACAGGCTTTTCATGGCGTGCAGCAGGTTTGCTGTACGTTATGAAAAGTCTTATTTTTTTTCTTTTCTTTTATTTTATTCAGATTCAGATAATAATACCAATTGTTGCAAATTGTGAGTAATTCTTGGCACTTTTTGAGTATTCTATCTCTGTATTATAATATTTCGTAAAGAGGAGGAAACTATGAACAGGAGGAGTAACAAAATACTGAGAGAGCTGGTTTTAGGGAACCGGCAGAATGTTACGGAACTGGTAGAAAAGTACAAGGTACAGGAACGGACGATCCGGGCGGATATCAAAGAGTTGAACGATGCTTTAGAGAAGTATGGGCTTCCGGGTCTTGTCCTAGATTCAGATGGAGAGCTGTCTGTTGGAACCGGTGAAAAACCGGATGTGGGCGCGTTTGAGAAATTTATATGCGAGCATACCTTTTATACCTATTATTTGTCCAAAAATGAGAGGGCGGCAGTTCTTGTAATGATTCTGCTGAATGCGAAGGGATATGTGACGGTGGAACAGTTAAAGGAAACCATCGGAGTCAGCAGAACGACTCTTCTTCGTGGGTTGCCGGAAATCAAGAAATGGTTTGAAGAAAACAGGATGAAGCTGATTTCCCAAGTGCACAGGGGCTACATTGTGAATGTACCAGAGCTTGAGATACGCAAAGGGATCCTGAAGCTTCTAGAAGTAAATGGAGACGACAATGAATACGAGACGGGGTATTGTCTGGGGGCTTTCTGGAATCTGCTTCTTCACCAGATGGATAAGCTGAATGTATACAGCCGCATGAAGCAGCTTATTATCCAGCAGGAAGAGGAATTACAGTCCTTTTTATCAGATTTCTCCTTCTTTGAAGCAGCGATAGAACTGACGCTGATCGTAAACCGGGCGGCAAATGAGCAGTTTCTTCCGGACTATTATGAGGAGACATGGGGAGAGCTAAAGGAGAGTTCAAAGTTTGTGTTCAGCAGCAATCTTTTTGCAAAGATCAAGAAAGAGTATCAGATAGCGGTGCCGGAATCAGAACTATTGTACTATACCGAATGTCTGAAGAGAAAAAGCTATTTGAAGGATAAGAACCATAAAGAAAATGCTCTGGATATCCGTCTTTTGATCGCGGAGACTTTGTATCACATATCCAGTTGTTTTGGAATTGATTTTTATCTTGACTTTTCCTTGTATGATCTTTTGATTGCGCATATGAGGTCGGCCGTGTACCGGCTGCAGACCGGGGAGGTGTTAAAAAATCCTTTAAAGGAATCGCTGTTGAAAGAGTATCCGGAGATTTTCCAGATTATCCGGGAGAATATCCGGACCTTAGAAGAATATATCGGCGGAGAATTTTCGGAAGACGAAATGTCTTTTATGGTTCTTTACTTTGCCTCTGTGCTGGAGAAGGAAAAAGCGGAAAGCGCGAAGAACAGCAAGGTCCGCGTGGCGCTCATCTGTGAGACAGGGAGAGGTACGGTTCAGTTTATGCTGGCGAAGCTCCATACGCTAGACGAGATGATTGATATTGTAAGCATTTCGTCGGTTCATAATAAAAAGGAAATCAGAAACAGCAAGGCTCAGATGATCGTTTCCACAATACCCTTAGACAATGAAGAGCTTCCCTGCATCGTCGTGCGTTCCGCCATGCTGGACAGGGAAGATTTGGCGGATATTCAGAGGATGGCCTTTGAGGTGTCGGAAGGAGGAGCGGAGCCGGAACAGAGCATGGAGCTTGCCATCGTGAATCCGGTGGATGCGGATATACAGGGAGCTTTTTATGACCTGCTGTCTGAGGACAGGATTATGGTGGACTATCAGGCTGAGGATTGGGAATCTGCAGTCAGGCAGGCGGGAAGGCTTCTCTATGAGACCGGAGCGGTAGAGGAGCAGTATATCGAGGCTATGGTGGATACCATCAAGGAACATGGTCCGTACATTGTGATCTGGCCGGGAACAGCCCTGCCCCATGCGGACAGAAAGGATGGGGTAAAGAAAGAAGCGGCTTCGCTGGTACGGTTAAAGCCGCCGGTGGAATTTCACAATGAGGCAAATGATCCGGTTCGCTATGTGATCGGTATGAGTATCCAGAGCGCGGAGAGCATTAATCAGGCGCTGTATGATGTGATGATCATTTTTGGAAATGAAAAAACGAAGCAGATGCTGGATCAGATGCCCGATAAACGGTCACTGTTAGAAGCAATCGACAGTCTGAAGACTGTGAAAAGATAGGGCACCCGGGATAGAATCCTGTGGAGAGCCCCATGAAGGAGGAGAGAATGAAAGCTTTAGTGAAGTATGAGAAAGGGCCGGGAAACCTAGAAATCCGGGAAGTACCGGAGCCGGAGGTGTCCGGGGATCTGGTAAAGATCCGGGTGGTTTACGCGGGGATCTGCGGGTCCGATCTGCACACATGGGCAGGTAATTATGCCGGAAATAAGCCGCCAGTTACTCTGGGCCATGAATTTTCCGGAATTGTGGTGGAGACCGGCCCGGACGTAAAGTACATAAAGGAAGGAGATGCGGTGACCAGTGAGACTACCTTCGAGACCTGCGGAACATGCAGTTACTGCCAAAATGAGGAATATAATCTATGTTCCAAAAGGCGGGGGCTGGGAACCCAGGCGGACGGCGGCTTTGCGGAATATGTAATCAATCACGAGGCAAGGGTGCATATGCTGCCGGAGCATGTTACGCTTCTGCAGGCAGCCCTGACAGAGCCGCTGGCATGCGCGGTACACGGCGCCATGGAAACTTCCCATGTAAAGAAGGGGGAGACGGTGCTGATATTTGGACCGGGAGCCATGGGACTTCTGACTGGAATGGTCTGCAAATCACAGGGAGCAAAGGTTGCGATTGCGGGGCTTACAAAGGATGAGAGCCGGTTTGCGGTTGCAAGGAAGCTTGGGTTTGACCGGATTGTGGATCAGATGAAAGAAAATCTGGACGAAGTCATGAATGAGATGACAGACGGCATTGGCCCGGATAAGGTATTCGAATGCTCCGGAGCTATCCCGGCGCTGAACCGTTCTTTTGAGCTGGTAAAAAAGAAAGGCGAAGTGATTCAAATCGGCGTGTTTGCAAAAGACTATAACGAGGTGAATGTGGGAATTTTCTTTCCCAAGGAAATTCACTATATGGGCACCCGAACCCAAAAGCCAAGTTCCTGGGTTACGTCGTTGAAACTTATGGAAGAAGGCCTTGTCTCGCCGGAGAAGATCGTGACGATGATCACAGAACTCGATCACTGGGAAGAGGGCTTTAGCCGGAGCAGGAGCGCCGAGGAAGTAAAGGCAGTCATACAGGTTTCCAAGCCGCAGGACAGATAAAAAGAAGGAGAGAAAAGGAGAGAAAACATGCAGATATTAAAGGAAAATCTGGATAAAGGATATCTGGTCGCAAAGGTCGATACAACAGATAAATTTGAAACACTGAAGGCGATGGGAACCGTCATGGTGGAGAAAGGGTTTGTAAAGGAATCTTATATAGAAGCCGTCAAGGAGAGGGAAAAGGTATTTCCTACCGGACTTCCTATGGAGGCTCTCGGAGTTGCAATTCCCCATACGGACAGCATCCATGTCAATAAAAAGGCTGTGATGTGCGGAATCTTAGAGACTCCGGTTGAATTTGTGGTGATGGGGGACGATGAGGCCAGGGTGCAGGTGGAGGTGATCTTTATGCTTGCCATCGTAAAGCCGGACGATCAGATCGCCATGCTGGCCCAGCTTGTTGAGACCTGTCAGAACGTATCCGTGCTGCATACGATTAAGGCGGCAGAAGATTTGGATGCTATTACGGAAATTATGGATGGGCTGATGGCATAGCCCGTCCGTGATTTATATACTTTTTAACAACACAAAGAGAAAGAGAGGATGAGAAAATGAGTATTATCACAAACGCTGTCCAATACATTTTGGACCTTGGAGCAAGTGCCATGCTACCTGTAATTCTGACAATTTTTGGTATGATTCTGGGGCAGGGCTTTGTTAAGTCGTTCCGTGCGGGCCTTACGGTAGGCGTAGGCTTTATCGGGATTAATCTGGTTATCAATCTGCTGTCTGAGTATGCCGGAGGAGCGGCTCAGGCTATGGTTGAAAGGCTGAATCTGAATCTGAACGTACTGGACGTAGGCTGGCCGGTAGCGGCATCGATTACATGGGCGACGCCGATTGCGGTGATGCTGATCCCAATGCTGTTTATTGTCAACATCATTATGCTGGCTCTGAACCTGACAAAGACCATGGATGTGGATATCTGGAATTACTGGCATCTGATTTTTGCAGGCGGCGTGATCTACTATGCAACAGGAAGCCTTCCGCTGTGTATTCTCTGTGCGCTGATCCATGCAATTGTAACCTTTAAGCTTGCCGACTGGACGGCTCCTGCGGTAGGGTCCTTCCTTGGACTGCCGGGTGTATGTCTTCCTCATGCAGAGACGGTTGCATGGGCTCCGGTGTGCTATACACTGAACCGTATCTGGGATAAGATTCCCGGATTAAATAAAGTGGATGTTACCGGGGATACCTTAAAGAAGAAGCTTGGATTTATGGGTGAGCCGATGTTCCTTGGATTAGTGCTTGGTATTATTATCGGCGCGCTGGCAGGATACGATTCTAAAGCCATTATCCTTACTGGTATCAATATGGCTGCGGTACTTGTACTTCTTCCGAGAATGGTTGCTCTTCTTATGGAAGGCCTGATGCCGATTTCAGAGGGCGCGCGTGAGTTTATCCAGAAGAAATTTCCGGGCAAGGAAGTTTACATTGGTCTGGATGCGGCTGTAGCAACCGGACATCCGACCGTTGTTACCGTATCCCTGATCATGATCCCAATTACCATTGCGCTGGCATTCCTGCTTCCATATAACAGAATGCTTCCATACGCAGACCTTGCAGTACTTCCATTTACCGTAATCTGGGCAGTCGTTGCATCCAGAGGAAATATTATACGAAGCGTGCTGAACTCTTCCGTTATGCTGTGCGCGATCTTCTTTATCGCAACGAATCTGGCGGAAGCTACCACCACAATGGGCAAGGCCGTTGGATTTGCATTCCCGGAGGGCGCTACTCAGATTTCCGGAATCGACGCATCCTGCCATATCCTAGTATGGGTATTCGCAAAGTTCTGCGACCCGGCTAATATGCCGATGCTGATCGCTGCGGTTGTAGTGGTTGTTGCATACTTTGGCATGTGGTATCTGTGCAGAAACGATGTAAAGGTTCAGGCTGCAGAAGCAGAGGGAACGGAAGTCTAAAGATAAAAGCATTAGGAAGTAAAAGCATTAGGAAGTAAAAGCATTAGGAAGTAAAAGCATTAGGAAGGAGAATTTATTGTATGAAAAAAGTAATTGTTGCCTGTGGTACAGGCATTGCTACATCAACGGTTGTGTGTGTGAAAATCAAAGAGGCGCTTCAGAAAGCAAATGTACAGGCGGATGTGATCCAGTGTAAGGTTGCAGAGATTGATTCCAAGATTTCAGGGGCCGACCTTGTTGTAACAACTACAAGTTATACCCATGATAAGGTTCCGGTAATCCGCGCATTGTCTTTCCTGACAGGAATCGGCGTGGAAGCGGATATACAGAAGATTATTGAGATACTGAGCTAGTATGGGTTATACTAGCGCTTCTAAGAAACAGAGGTGTAATATGAAGTTAAGTTTGAAGGGAAAAACAGCCGTAGTTACAGGCGCGGCAAAAGGGATTGGCCGCAGCATCGCAGAACGTTTGGCTGAAAGCGGGGCGGCGGTTGGAATTATTGATTTCGATAAGGCCGCAGGCCTTAAAACACAGGAAGAACTAAAAGAGAAGGGATATGCCTGTGTGTTTGTGTCCGCCGATGTATCAGACTATGGGTCCATGGTCCATGCAAAGGAAGAACTGGTGAATACCTTTGGCAGGATTGATATTCTTATCATCAATGCGGGAGTCAGCAGGAAGCATACCATTGCGGAAATTGACGCTGCGGAGTGGGACCGGATACTTGCGATTAACCTGAGTGGTTCCTTCTATACTGTAAAGGCTTTTTATGATTGTTTTGCGGAAAAGACGCAGGAAGACGAAGGAAGGATTATATTTATCACTTCCGGCTCCGGCATTACCGGAACCGGCGGAGGCGCCCACTATGCGGCTTCCAAGTCTGGCCAGCACGGCTTGATGCGGACGGTTTCCAAAGAACTTGGGAAAAACGGCGTCAGTGTAAATGCCATCGCGCCCCGGGTGATCGTTACGGAATTATTTGATACGCTGTATCCTACGGAGGAATCGAAAGAGAAACTGGTATCACAGATTCCCATTGGAAGGTTCGGCTATCCGGAAGACATCGCGAATCTGGCTTGTTTTCTGGCATCGCCGGAGAGCGCTTATATCCATGGGCAGATTATCCTGATGGATGGCGGGAGAACTTATTAAGGCAGCAAAGGGATCTAGAAAAAATACGAAAAAGAGGCTGGGAAGGGATGATACTTATGGCTGAAACAGGGATAGAACAGAGAAAGAACTGGAATAACAACTCACAGGAACAGTCAGTATACCGTTATATATGCGATGTGAATCGAATCCCTATGATGAAGGGAGGGGCTGTGGCCGCTGTCGTGTGCATGACGGGAGCCTTTGTACTGACAGGAACTTATTCTTGTGATAGTATCAGAGATATTGCAGTACTGCTTAGCTGGCTGCTTTTGATTGTTCCTTTGCTGCTTTCTTGGACGGCGCTTTTTCGGATTCTGTTGATGGGGGAGTCCATTACCTGGAAACAGTATAAAAAAGGGCCGGAGAGATTGAGGCAGAGCGGTGCCTTTGGCTCCCTTATCTCTGCGGTGTCTCTATTTTGCTGCGGATATTTCATCGTTACCGGCGGGGTGGAAGCGTCTGCATCCGAATTTGGCATGCTGCTCAGGATACTGTTTGAATTTGTATGTTTTGCAGGGACAGCATGGTTTGGGAGATATTATCTGCGCCAGTTAGAAGAGCGGTAAGCGTTTCATTTCTAAATGATAATAGACTCGGATATAGACATGATCAAGGAATAATTTAGATACAGGACGGTTGATTTTAGATGAACCGTCCTGTTTACGTATTGGAGGCTGTAAAAAATCTTGTGTCTGTGAAAAATAGGATTTTCTGATAAGAATTAG
>CAJUTH010000035.1 GCA_910589275.1 uncultured Dorea sp. | reverse complement strand
ATCCGGGACATTTTCATTTGTGGTATACTAGGACATTATCATAAATGGCTTATAAGAATTTCAAAAACATAAATTTCCCTCTTGCCAAATGAGGGAAGTTATGTTAATATATTATTCGTTAGGTCACCAGTCAGATGGTAGCCAAACAGAGTGAAAGATATAGCCTCGATTGTAATTTGGACATAACACTCTATCAAAGAGATTTTACGGTATGTAACCGTATCAATGGTAGAGCACACGGCTGTTAACCGTGGGGTTGTTGGTTCGAGCCCAACTCGGGGAGTTTATTTAATAATATAGTGAGAAGCTGTAAACGGAATTGTTTACAGCTTTTTGTATATTAGAATGAAAAACAAATATATATCAGTGGAAGAAAGATATGGAAATAGACAGGATGAAAATAATAACACAATATAAAGGGCTGCGAAGGGAAAATTATATACTGTGTTTCGGACGTCTGGTTACCGGTATGGGGTCGATGATATGGCCGATGCTTACCATGATACTGAGTCAGAAGATGGGGATGAGTGGGGCACAGGTTGCATGGGCAATTGCGGCGGTGGGATTTTTGCTGCTCCCTGCAAATTTGATCGGCGGAAAAATGGCGGATTATTTTAATAAAAAAATGAATATCGTTTATTTGGATATGATTTCCGTAGTATGTTATATAATCTGCGCTGCGATTCCTTTGTCTGCAATGTCATTGGTACTGATGTCTGTTGCCGCTATATGCCAGAATATGGAAGGCCCTTCCTATAATGCGCTTACGGCAGATATTACTGCTACAGAGGACAGGGAACGGGCATATTCGCTGCAGTATCTTGGAGGGAATCTTGGTTTTGTGATGTCTCCGACCATCGCGGGATTTTTGTTTCAGGATTATCTGTGGCTGGCATTTCTGATCAGCGGGATTACTATTGGATGTTCTTCTGTTTTGATTTATGTACTTATGAAGGATATTACTCCCGTAATAGAAGACGGAGAACAGATGGTATATCAGGCTGACAGAGAAGGAGAAACTCTGTGGCAGATACTGAAAGAGAACAGGATAGTGTTGCTTTATATACTGGCTATCAGTGGTTATTATGCTAGCTATCAGATGTATAATTATTTGATGCCGCTGGATCTCGCTAAACTTCATGGAGAGAATGGGGCTGTGATATTCGGATCTGTTACCAGTGTGAATTGTGTGGTGGTCGTAGCGTTTACACCGTTGATAACCAGAATCTTTTCGGGGATTTCCGAACCGGTAAAAATAGTCCTTGGGCAAACGTTACTCTTGGCAGGCTTTGCCGTATTTATGGCATATGCAGGGCATATTCCGGTTTATTATATTGCAATGATCATCCTGACATGGGGAGAAATTTTCGGAACGCTGGCTGAGAGTCCTTATATAACTAAACGTTTTCCGGCCAGTCATAGAGGAAGGATTAATGGATTGATGGCGGTTATTCGGACAGGGGTTATTAGTGTCTATCAGCTTCTGATTGGGTTTATTTATGAGTTGGGGAAGTCTGCCGCAGCATGGACGGTAGTTCTTGCGTTTGGCGGAGTTATCGTGCTGGTGTGTATCTGGCTGGCGGTGAAGGACAGGAAGGTATATAGGAATTTATATCTTACATAAAGATTTTGCTGATGAAAATATTCTATCCAAGGCCGAATACCTTGCTGATGATCCAAGGCTGGATGGTAACCATGATTGCAAATGAGCAGGACATAAAGAATAATACTTCAATTTGTCTGTTGATTTTATGTCCGTTGTGCCTCTGCCAAACATCTGAATCAGTTCAATTGACAGCGAGAAGAGAAAATCGGCGAATACAACGCTGTGGAAACGGCTGTAATTTTTATACAGCAGAGGGAGGAAGAATCCCAGCGGGAAAAATAGAATAATATTTAGCGCCGTATCAATGAGCCCGCGTATCATAACCAGAAATGGCTACGATCAGCATAGTTCGGCACCGGGTTTGAATTGCGTTGATGTAAAAAATCTCAAGAGAAATTTAACCAGAGTCTTGAAAAGAGTTTGACATATCTAGTATATCTGTTATAATACACTTAACAAGAGAGCCGTTGGCCAGCTCAAGCCGGACCGCCGGTATAGTAAAAACTTACAAAAATAGCGCCTTACTTTACCAGAGCAGGGGCGCTGTTTTTTGTTCTGAAATATTGCTAAAATTAGAGCGATTACAGAACAAAGCATAATTACAAACGTAAATAAATCAGAGTATGTAACCATAGCACCAACCTCCTTCCTTTTGCTTGGCGGTTGGCGTAGCGTCTCAACGGCTCCCTTGATATCATTCTTACAGGGGTGTGGGATAGGGAAAGGCGGGATTGTGATGAGAAGGAGATTAGAAATATGCGTCGATTCGGTGGAGTCGGCGGTTATTGCTAAGGAAGGTGGGGCGGACTGCTTAGAAGTCTGTTCGAATCTGATTATCGGAGGGACAACTCCGGGAGTTAGTGAGTTTAAACAGATTCGCAGGGCATGCGATATAGAATTAAGTGTTTTAATCAGGCCGAGATTTGGGGATTTTCTGTATACAGATGCAGAATTTCAGATGATAACGGATGATATCCGCTTGTTTCGCGAACTTGGGGCGGATGGCATTACAGTCGGGTGCCTGTTGCCGGATGGGGCGCTGGATGTAAAGAGAATGGGAGAGATCAGGGAGTGCGCAGGTTCCCTTCGGCTGACGCTTCACCGGGCGTTCGATGTCTGCAGGGATCCGTACGAAACGCTGGAAGAAGCAGTTTTGCTGGGAATAGACAGGATTCTTACTTCAGGTCAGGCGCCGGCCTGTACAGAGGGGATTGACGTTTTAAGGAAAGTGGCTGCACAGGCGGGAGACCGGATTGAGATTCTTGTGGGGAGCGGGGTAAACGCCGGGGTAATCCGGCGGCTGGCAGAGACGCTGCCGCCGGTAAGCTTCCATATGTCTGGAAAGCAGAATATCGGCAGCGGAATGGTTTACCGGGAAAAGCAAGTTCCCATGGGGATTCCCGGATTCAGTGAATTTGACCTCCTGCGCACGGATAAAGAGGAAGTCAGGAGAGCGAAGCGGGCGTTAGAGGATTGGAGTTTGTGAGATCGAGAGCCTTCTGTTTTTTTAATCTGGCTCTGAGGTTTTTTAGAAATCGGTCGTTTCCGATTACGGTAAGCATAGGGCCGAAAGAGAGCACTTCGATCAGCAGTTCCGTTTCCATACTTTGATTATAATAGATCAGGCATTCATACGTATCGTCGTCTATTTTTGCTGTATTCTTTTCATAGTTTGCAAAATGCAGCATAGCCCGCTCCAGAGCGTTCCGGCGGTTGATTATACGGAGCTTTACAGGTTCCTTGTAATAGGATTTCCGGATCAGGGCGTTTAGGTCTGTGGGGGAGGGGAGCGTGCGGCCAGTCAAGCGGACATGTTGGATCCGCGCAATGTTGAGCAGTTCAAGCTTCATCTCATTCCCTTTGCTGTTTTTTAGGGCCAGCATGCGGAATTTGTCGTTTTTTACGGAATACTCCAGACGCGCGGGCACGTAGTAATGGTGGAGGCGTCCGCCCTTCGGAGACTGGTACTCGATTTCTACATATCTAGACTCTTTCTGAGCCTGAAGCAGCAGCCGGAAATGCTCGCGGTAGGATGCGTCCTCAAAGGGATCTCCGTCTGCAAAGCGGTCATAATAGCAGAACTGCTCCGGCGTCCATAAAGGAGCAGTATCTGCCAGCAGTCCGTTTAAGGTATTGCATTGTTCGTCTGTGAGAAATAATCCGATCCGCGGATCAGATAAAAGAGCCTTTAAATAGGCTTTTTCAATATTGGAAATGGGCGCGGCAAAGGCGGAAGAGAGTCTGGAAAGATAGAGGGTTCCCTCCCGTTTGAACAGATTCCATGTGCCGTCTTCCAGCTTGGGGATGATGGACAGGAGGCTTTCCTCAAAGCCCTCTGCGCAGATCTGCCGCTGGATATCCTGCAGGGTAAGGGGGACGTTTTGCTGGAGGAGATGCCGCATGACCTGATAATAGCAGCTATATATTTCCGAAAATAGTTCCATAACTTTCCTCCTGGTAACGGTTACATTTTAAATTTATCAAGGTTTATCTGACCTGCGAACTGTGCGGAAACTAAATCTGGTACGTCTGATACTGTGTCTGCAGATCCCTGTAAAATTTCTGCTCCACGGATTTGGCGGTGCATTCTAGCGATAAGATCCTTCCGATAAAGGTGCGGATCCAAGGCAGCATTTCGTTGCAGTCAAAGACGGATATTTCATAGGTATAGGCGTCTTGCGCCGTCCTTGTGACCGTACCGCCCCTGCCTTCCCGGATTAAGCGTTCTACGACATAATGTTCTTCCGGCTCCAGAACTTGAAGGGTCATTGTTAAGCGGTCAAGGCGGCGGTCCTCCGGTCCCTGAAAAGAAACGCCCCAGAGCTTGGGGAGATTTCGTTCTAACTGGGCGGACAGTTCTTCGTATCTGCCGGAATGCTCCAGAGGAAGCGCTTTCTTGATGGAATCCAGCCGGTAACAGGTAAAACGCTTTCCCTTTTCGGTAAATCCGCATAGGAATCTACGGCCGCTTCTGGCGCTTACGAAGATCTTCAGCGGGACGCAGTCCGCACAAACGGCAGTCTGCGTCCGGGAGCTTTTTATTTCCAGCCGGATCCGTTGCTTTTGTGCCATTGCCCCTAAGAGCTGCAGCAGAATCTCGTCTTCCAAAGTATGCACGAAAAAGCTGTGCTTGACACGGAAGCTGCGGTTGTGGGAATCAAGCTGGTCTGTTAAGTAACTGCCGATGATGCCGAAACACTCGGCTATCTGATAAAAAGCAAGAGCGTCCGTCACTTCCTCATTGGCTTTCAGCCAGTGGGTAAGTTCACTGTCAAGGGAAAAGAGAACCGTCTTTCCGGATTTTTTCTTATCCAGCAGGCCTTCTCTGGCATAGGCATTGCATTTCCGGCGGACAGTCTGGGTATCGAACAGCGTCTCATATTTAGAAAGAAGGCGGTCTGTGATCTCTTCCGCAGTCAGCGGGCGGCCGTCTTGAAGCAGATCCAGTATCAGAAAATGGAGGACAATATCGTTGTCGGTAAAGCTTCTGGTCTTCCATACCCGGAACAGAGGATTATCGTCTAACAGGTTACTGTCTATGGCAAGGGAAATGTTGGAACCCTTTGACACGTAATCCTTCCTGATATAGGGGGAGAGCCAGCTTTCTAAACGCCGCCGTTCATTGTCGTAGGTCCGGGGGCTTTTTTCTTTGAATTCGTTCCGGGTCTTGAAGCCGTATACGAAAAAGTCCCGGACATATTCCCTCGTTTTTGGAAAATTTTTAATCAGTTCGTGAAAATCAGACATATCATCTGTCTCCTTGCGGGTGCCGTGCCATCATTGCAGCAGCAAAGTTTGTTAGGCGGAAATCAAAGGTTATTTTTTATACTTTTCAAAGGCTTTCGCTTCGTCTATATGTACGTCTTTCAAAAATATGATTAGGAATATGACAAATGCGGCGGCCGCAAAATATTTTGAGATACAGTAAGACAAAACAGCTCCGGTTCCTAAAACGGCAGCCCAGATCAAAAAGGCGTTTCTCTGGTCCCGGCACATCTTTTCCGTATCATATAATTCTCGTTTCTCTTTTGGCATTGTGTTAAAGCCGCTGATCAGCATAGCAGATTTTCCCTTGAAGACCGTAAATATTAGAGCAAAAAGCAGGCATAGCAAACATGCGCCGCCGCAGGAAATAAAACCGGTATTCATGAGTTCTCTCCTTTTATTTTCTGATTTGTGCAGTTTCTGCGGATGTGAATGAAGCGTAGGAGGTCGCGGTAGAGCTCCGCCCGATCCTCCAAGTCGGTCATCAGCCATCTTTGACCGTTCCCTTCCGGAGTCTGGCGGTACAGCTTTCGCATTTCGGCCGAACATTCAGGCAGTATTTTTTCAACAGATTCTTTTTCTTTTCTGCCGACAACAACCATAACTGTAAAATAGCATTCTCTGGGATATATTGTACACAATGTTTTTCCTGCTTTTTTGAATTTAATATTCCATCCCTTTTCCATGCTGCATGAACTAAATTCGATCGTTTCCCTGCAGGCGTAGGTGTTTTTGATTTCGGAACAAAATTGCATAAAGACAGGATTGTTGACGTATTGCTCGATCTCTTCCAGAGTGGGGCGCTGGGTCTTATCTTTTAAATCAATCATGTGAAAAGTACCTCCGTAACTTTGTGATTTTTATGCTAGTACATCGAAATTAAGTCTTAGATAGTCAGGCTGGAAGCAGTTTATCTTTGCGAAGCAGCAGCCAAGCAGCCATGCCGTTATCCCCTTTTATCAATGCGACTGCGCACCAAGGGAAGAGAAGCATGATCAATCCAGATACTGCGATACAAATACGATTCCCTGCATTCGCGAAGCATTCTTAGAATCCTGATGCCCCATTTTTCAATGATTTTCATGTATGCATACGCGCTGGCTATTGCCGATAATTTCCGTGATATATTGGTATGCAAATTCAATTGCGTTGCAAGTCAGGGTTTCGCACATATGCGGAGGGTCGTTTTCGGAAAAGCCTGTAGGGCGCAGAACAGAACAGCTTAGCGAGCCAAACGCCTTGTCGAAGGCAGAGGCGAAACCGTAACAGGCGGATACGATCTCATCTTCTGTTTTTCCCAGTCCGTGAAGATAAATGCCTATAAACATGAGCGAACCTTCGGCTAATCCGCACTGCGCCCGGTATCCTCCGGCGCCATGCAATCCGACTGCAGACCAGAGTGTCTGTGGTTCGATCTCGATTTCAAATAATTCGCTCAGACAGATGATTGCTGTTCTCGCGCAATTTACATCATCGTTCCAGTACAGTTCATGTACCCGGTTTGTAATATGTTCTTTCATTGTGCAGCGTCTCCTTGCATTTTTATATTCGTGGCCGGCTGGCAGCTTTGTTCCTGTCCGGCCGCATACATCCTTGCGTCAAATACGGGTGCGGAAAAGCTACATGGGTTTCAAATTTTTGGCAAGTCTGTCCACCATCCATGCGATCCGTTTTTCACGTCCGGCGTCTGTCTTTGCGTCAAAATAAGCCCGAGCGTAGGTCTTTTTTACCGATGGCGGCATGGCGTTCCAATTGGTATAAGCAGGCTCATATTCTTCTAGTAAGGCAGAAAGCTGCGCGATCTGTTCTTCTGTAACCGCCGGGGCTTTTGGAGCGTTCCACTGGCCGTTTTCTTTGGCTTCTTCAATTTTCTTTCTGCCAAAGTCAGTCATAAGCCCCCGGTTTTCAAGGCTTTTTGCCAGCGTCTTGTTTTTTTCCGACCACTTGCTGTTTTCCCTGCGCATTGAAAAATATTTTTTATAGGTTTTGTCGTCAATGCGTTTCATCTGCCCGTCAATCCATCCAAAGCAGAGCGCTTCTTCAAGGGCCTCGGTGGCCTTTAACGTTTTCGGCCCTCCGACTTTGCCAAATAACAGCCAGATGCCGTCATTCGACGTACAATGGACAGAAAGCCATTTTCGAAAATCCTCTCTGCTGGTAAATTTCAATAGTTCGCTCATTATACGGGACTCCTTTCTCTGCTGTTTATACGAGTCTCAAAGTTATATATTGCTATAGGCATGCGGCGCATGAACTTTTGCTCATGGCATCATATAAAACAGTATAACACAAAATAAACAGAAGATGGGACTTGGGTGAAAATGTTTATGAGAACAATTCTGCAGCTTGGTCCATAGATATCTCAGGCGCTTTGTGGTAGAATTTATATTGGATTGATTATACGGGAGAAAATGCAGACGAAGGATTTTGACAGGGGAATCCTCTGCATAGGATAGAAGAAGGAGCGTGCGGGTACATGAAAGCAGGAAAGAAAATTTATCTGTGTTTGATTGCGGCTGTTTTACTGGTTTATATTGCTTTGCTTACCATTCTCTACTGTTCGGAATCCGCAAATAATAATGCTATGATCCAGACTTTCGGAGACGCGTTCTGGTATTCGATTGTGACGCTGACAACGGTAGGATACGGAGACCTGATCCCGGTGACTCCGCTGGGACATGCGGTAGGGCTGGTCTTTCTGGTTCTGTCTGCAGGGATTATGGTGACTATGCTTGGGGCTGTCATATCCTTTATTACCAGCGAGGGAATGCCGTTTCTGATGCTGAGCCTGCAGCGGCGTAAAAACTGGTATTATTTTGCAGACTGCGGGGTGGAGTCGGATGCGCTTGCCGGAAATATTTACCGGGAGGATCCGAATGCGCTGATTATTTATGGGGAGAGACGGAGCGCCCAGAGCGAGACTCCCAATTACCCCTGCATGTATCTGGGCGCTCCTCTGGACAGGATTGTGGCGAAAAAGAAGAATACCGGCGCTAAGTGCAAGGTGTTTCTGATGAAGGAGAATGACATCGGCGTGAACCGGAGGGCGGTCAATCTGCACGAGCTGCCGGTAGAGGTTTATGCCAGAACCACATACGGACAGGATAAAATCTCCGGGAACATTCATTTTTTCCACAGCTATGAATGCTGCGCCAGACAGTACTGGCGTTCCAAGCCTTTGTGCCGCCATGAAAATACAATCGTGCTGATTGGTTTTGGGAAGTATGGCAGCAGTATTTTAGAGCGGGCGGTTCTGACCAATGTTATCTCCATAGAGCAGCATGTGGCGTACCATATTTTCGGGGATGCAGAGGAATTTCTTGCGGTCCATGACTGCCTTGGGGAGCTGTTTTCCATGAACGAGGAATCAGAGACGAGGGATTCGCTGATTTTCCATGGCGGGACATGGGCGGGGAACCGCCGGCTTTTGGAGAGGGCAGACCGCATTATTATCTGCGAGGATGATGAACAGAATGGCTGGAGTATTTACTGGACGTTAAATAAATATTATCGGATCTCGGGGCGTATCGACCTGCGCAGCAGTTGGAGGGTTCCGGATATTTCTTATTTTGGGGCGAATGAGGAGATCTATACGCAGCAGCAGATTATCCGCACAAGCCTAAACAAAGCGGCTGTTATGATCAATGACATTTTCCGGAGGTCGGTTTCTTATCCTACGAAAGACTGGGACGATCTGGATGATCTACACCGGCAGTCTAAGATCGCGGCGGCTGACCACCTTCTGATGAAGACGAGGGTTCTTCTGGAGGATGAGGGGATTACAGAGCTGAGTGCGGATGCGGTAAAGAAGGCTTATGACAGGTATTGCAAGACAAAATCTTCCGAGGCGGCAAGGGAGACGTACCGCAAACTGGATCATATGCGGTGGCTCAGGTTCTATATTTTCTATAACTGGAGATACGGCCCCTTCCGGCACGACGGTGAAAGGCAGCATCCTATGCTGTGCAGATATGAGGAGCTGACGCCGGAGCAGAGGCAGGAGCGGGATGCGGCGTGGGAATTGATGGGAATGATTTCTGCGGAACTTGAGTAGCCGGCATTTCTCAAAAATATCCTGCACGAGGCGGGAACCCCGCGGGGTGCAGGATGGGGAGCATTTATATGATGTCCTGCTTCTGGTAGATTTTTACCGCCGTTTTATAGGAGATAAAAAAGCAGATCAGGGCAATCGCGAGTACGGCATAGAAGGCGGAAAGGAATGCCTTTCATCATTTTTCCCCCTTTACATAGAGAAGCATAATTTCGTCAATCGAAGCCGGTATGATTAGTGCGTCCGGGTATTTTTGCTGCATGTTCTGCCGGTCGGAGACTAAAACCTGCCATTCATAATCCATTTTCCGGTATACGATGATATCGGATTTCTCCAGCGCACCGAACATTGACGCGCCGCATTTTAGGATCCCGTACTGTTCCGTCAGTTCATCTTTTGGTTTGGAAAAAACCACCTTTCCCTTATGGATCAATACGATATAGTCTGCAATTTTCTCCAGATCGCTCGTGATATGGGAGGATACCAGTATGGAATGCTCCTCGTCTTGAACAAAGTCCAAAAGCATATCTAAAATATCGTCCCGGACAACCGGGTCAAGGCCGCTGGTGGCTTCGTCCAAGATCAGGAGCCTGGAGTGGTGTGAAAGGGCTGCGGAAATGGCCAGCTTCATCTTCATCCCTTTGAAAAGTGTCTGAGCTGTTTGTCAGGGGGCAGCGATAACCGGGTTAATAGGCGGAAATAGGCGGCTTCGTCCCATGAACGGTAAATCTGCTTCATGATGCGGTTAATCTTTCTGGGTGAAAGGATTTCCGGATAATTGCTGCCGTCAAAGACGATGCCGATTTGTTCTTTGATCTGATTGTCCAGTTCTTCTTTTCCGAGTACCGAGACACGGCCCGCTTCTTTCTGGATCAGCCCTAAGACTGCATTGACGGTGGTGCTCTTTCCAGCGCCGTTTTCGCCTACCAGCCCGACGATAGAGCCGCTTGGGACGCTGAAAGAAACGTGGTCCAGCGTAAAGTCCTGATAGGTTTTGGTAAGTCCTGAAACGGTTAATGCATATTCCATTGTCAATCCTCCTCGTATAGCAGCGTCAATAGGTTCAATAGCGTATCCAGCGGTATTCCGCTTGCCCGGGCCAGTTCGATCGCTTCATTGAAATGCCCCTCAATCTTTTTCTGCTGTTCTTCCAGATAGAAATCCTGATTCCGGGCGGATACAAAACAGCCTTTTCCGGCCGTTGTCTCAATGAATCCGTCCTCCTGAAGCAGGTCGTATGCCTTCTGCACGGTCAGAACGCTGATCTTCAGCGATTTCGCAAGAGAACGGATGGAGGGGAGCGCCTCCCCGGCGTTTAACGTGCCGTTCATTATCTGTGTTTTGACCTGCGCCCGGATCTGCTCATATAAAGGGCGGCTGGCCTTATTGCTTACAAAAATCTCCAAGGGTTCACCGGCTTTCTGTGCTTAACTGTATTGTTTTGATAAGTACAGTATAATACGGCGCGTTACGGATGTCAAGGGAAGAATTTTCTGGAAGAAAAGCAAGCTTCGCAACTTTTTTAAAATGATAATCCGGAACGCGCCGTATATAATGAGTACAGCAAAAGCGAAGAAGAAAGCGCCGCCGCAGATAAAGGCTTGGCGGCGAAGAGAGGAAAGGGGAGAGCCTTATGTTTGTACTATGTAACGAGAATACGCGGTTTCCAATAAAAATCTGGCTGGAAGAGGAAAGCAGGTTAGAGAGTAGCTGTCTGGAACAGGCATACCGCTTATCGCAGCTTCCCTTTCTGCATAAATGGGTCTGCCTGATGCCGGATACCCATGCAGGGAAGGGAATGCCCATCGGCGGAGTAATCGCGGCGAAGGACGTTATTATCCCCAACGCGGTGGGGTCTGACATCGGCTGCGGAATGGTTTTTATTTCCACTAATATCCGGATGGAGGAAATCCGGGGAATCCAGACCGGAAACGGTTCGGTCATTCAGGCGGCGGTAGGAGGAATCATGAGGGCGGTGCCGTTAGGGACAGACAGGTACAAAACGCCACAGCCCTCGGCGGCGCTTGACAGGGCGAAAGAGGAGATGGAGAAATACGGGGAGAACCCAGAGCTCCTGCCCCTGATTGAGGATGGGTATTTTCAGGCGGGGAGCCTTGGGGGCGGCAATCATTTTATCGAGCTTCAGGAGGACGAGGAAGGGCGGCTGTGTATTATGATTCACTCCGGCAGCAGGCATCTGGGAAAGGCGGTCTGCGATTATTTCCATAAAAAGGCCGTGGAGCTGAACCGGAGATGGTACAGCGAGGTGAAGGAAGAGTACCGTCTGGCATTCCTTCCGGTGGAAACAGAGGAAGGCCGGCAGTATATCCGCTGGATGAAGCTGGCGCTTGACTACGCCTTCGAGAACCGGGCGGCGATGCTTGAAAAGACCTGCGCCATCGTAAAAGAGACGGTGGAAAAGAACACAGGAAAAGCAGTAGAATTTGACGGCGAGATCAACTGCCACCACAATTACGCCGCGCTGGAACATCATTACGGCGCGAACGTATGGGTACACAGAAAAGGCGCTGTCAGAGTGCGGAAAGGCGAGCTGGCTGTGATACCGGGGGCAATGGGGTCTTACAGCTATGTGGCAGAGGGGAAGGGCAGTCCGGAATCTTTCTGCTCATCTTCCCACGGCGCAGGAAGGAATTATTCCCGGACAGGAGCTATGCGGGCATTTTCCACAGAAAAGGTGATGGTAGACTTGAAAGAGCAGGGCGTGGTCCTTGGAAAGAGGAAGAAGCAGGATGTGGCGGAGGAGTGCCGGTTTGCTTATAAAGATATCGAGCAGGTTATGGCACAGCAGACGGATCTGGTTACGCCGGTGAGGAAGCTTAAAACGGTTGGCGTAGTCAAGGGTTAATTTTGGAAATAATTTATAGAGGCTTGGGCATTGGAGGCTGCCTCCTGCCCGGCGGTGCCGGCAGCGTGCTGTCCGGTATGCCATAAATATTTCACAAGTGTGCTGGTTACCGGGTAATCAGTGTACAGGAAGATTGTGGTGTCGGGGGTTCGAATCCCTCCCATGTAAATGGTAGCTCAGGGGAAGAGCACACAAATGTTAAGGTTAAGGCTAAAAAAGCCTGCGGTTCAAATCCGCGAAATGGAAATACAGGTATCCTGATTTCGGCGTTTCCCATATTTGTGGGAAGATACACTTCGCCATGCTGTGCGCAGCATAGCAGCCTGTTCGGATATGGCGGCCAAAGCATGGGGCCGTCTGCCGGAGAGGGGGCTGTAACGGCCCGGTCCGGCGTCTGAAGGATTAAGGATACCGCAGACAGGAAGGATAAACAGCAGCCTGAAGAAGAAAATGTCCGGAAGGGTACCGCCTGTACGGCGCCTTTTATGGCGCCGGTGAGCGGTAATCCCAAACCGGGAGGTTTTTCTGGTGCAGGATGGCTCTTTATTACCGCGAAGCAGCGAATCCGGAATCCATGAGCTCATGGATATCCGGCGGCTGTGGCGGACTCTGGCTTCTGCATCATGGCTGGCGGCTGTGCCATGCCTGCATGGGGCTTTGACTCCTGCATTATGGCTGGCCGCAGCGCTGTGTCCATATGGAGCTTGGAGTTTACCTGTCTGCTGAATTAAGCTTCCACGTTAATGTAGTGAGATCAGGGTATCTGTATGAAAATGATAATGAGAAGAAAGATAGGAGGAGCGGGGGATGAAGTACATAATTAAGGAAAATCAGGCTGGATTTGTAGTGAAGAACGGCCGGTTCCAGAAAATGATAACGGCTGGAACCTATCATTTCCCAAAAGCGCTGGGATATCAGGTTGAGATAGAAGAAATGGAGGGGGAGCTGTCTTACAGGGAGATCCCATACCAGATACTGAACAAGGATCAGACTTTCGCAGGTTCCGTCCTCCATGCAGAGATACCGGACGGCTTTGCAGGCTTCGTGTACAAGAACGGCAAGCTGGCAGCTTATGCGGACTGCGGGGAGTACACCTTCTGGAACGTATTTGACCAGTATGCGGTCAGGGCTGTCTCCATGGAGGAGCCGCAGATGGACGACGGGGTGACCAAGCAGATGTTGTCGGTTCTTCCCAAAAGGCTCTATACGGAAATGCAGGCCGGGGAGGGCGAGATCGGGCTGGTATATTACGATAACGTGCTTCAGGGCAGGTACGCCAAGGGCATTTACCGTTTTTGGAACTATAAGCACAGGATAACCTATCAGGTATACGATATGAAGCAGAAACAGCTAGACATTCTTGGGCAGGAGATTCTGACCCGGGATAAGATCGGGATCCGGATGAACATTGCCTGTATGTATCAGATCCGGGATGCGGTGGAATTTGCAGAAAAGGTCTCGGATCTAAACAGACAGCTCCATTCATCCGCGCAGCTTGCAATCCGGGAGATCGTGGGGAATTACAAGCTGGATGAGATACTGGAATCAAAGGAGAAGATCTCCGGGGAAATCTATACCGCCTTAAAGGAAAGGGAGGGGATGTTCTGCGTGAATTTCTTAAGCGCCGGGATTAAAGATATCATCCTGCCGGGAGAAATCCGGGAGATCATGAACTCGGTGCTGGTGGCGGAGAAGACGGCGCAGGCCAGCGTGATCGCCAGAAGGGAGGAGGTGGCCTCCACCCGGTCGCTTCTGAATACGGCGAAGCTGATGGACGAGAACCAGACGCTGTATAAGCTGAAGGAACTGGAGTATCTGGAGAAGATCTGCGGGAAGGTGGGGGAGATTTCCGTAAACGGCAGCGCGGGGATTTTAGAGCAGCTTGGAGGGATATTATTTGGAAAAGCGCAATAACCAAACCGGCCTCCGGTTAAACCAGAGGCCCGGAATAATGCTTTGTACGGTATTCCCTTGGAGAAATGCCATATACATTTTTGAACGCCCTTGAGAAATGCAGTTGGTTCGGGTAGCCGACTGCATTTCCGATTTCTTTAATGGAAAATTTGGTGGCAGTCAGAAGCTGCACCGCTTTTTTCATCCGGAAACTTATCAGAAATTCTTGTGGACTGACGCCTAAGTTTTCGCGGAATATCTTGCCCAGATAGTTTCGGTGGATTTTGCAGGAGTCTGCGATATCCGCAACGGATATGTCCGTGTGGAAATTCTGGTCAATGTACGTCATGGCCCATTCCAGATAGTACCGGCTCATCCCTTCTGTTTTGGGGGTGGTACGCGTTGAGGAGGAGCGCATCAGGCAGTCCAGAAACATGTATAGATAAGACATCAGGTGAAACGGCGTTTCATTTTCGTGATGGCAGATGTAGAGCATACTGTCCTTCAGTCTGGAGGACAGTTCTTTGTTATCTGAGCGGTATATGGGATTGTCGGCGGAAAGCCCGGCAATCAGCATGGCTTCTTTTGCATGCATGCCGTCAAATTCAATCCAAGTATATTCCCAAGGACGGTCTTCGCTGGAGGTGTAGGTCGTGATCTGTTCCGGGACAATGAGAAATCCCTGTCCGCCTTTGATATGATAAGTGTGGTCGACGCCTTTGGCGTCGGTTGCCTGCAGTCTCCCAGCGCCGGAAATGACGTAATGGAACAGATAATGGGAGCGGACATGGGGGCCGAAAGACGATAAAGGGTCATTCTGCGCATATCCAAACTGATACATACACAGATCGATAAAATTCTGATTCTGAAATACGTGGAAGATGTCGCTCATGGGAAAAACCTCCTTTTTTCTATTTTAGACGCAATATATACCAAAATGCAAATAGAAATATGGAAAATAGGTAGAAATGTTGCAATATCATATATAACGTGATTGCACAGGCTATTTCAATCTCCTTTAGAAACAGATATAATACAGATAATCCAAAGGATAGGCGTAAAGGCAGATAAATCCGGCCGGTTTGTTTGTGATGTTTAATTTGGGTATATTTTTGCGTCTTTAACAAAAAGCAGGAGGGAAAATATGAACAAGTGGATGAAAAAAGGAATGGCTGTAACACTGGCCGGAGCAATGGTTCTTGGACTTGCGGCATGCGGTTCTAAGGGAGGCGGAGCTTCCGACGGACATCTGGTTTTCCAGATCTGGGATCAGGGACAGAAGGCCGGAATGGAAGCAATGGCAGAGGCTTATATGGAGGAGCACGAGGATGTAACGATTGAGGTACAGGCAGTAGGATGGGACGAGTACTGGACGAAGTTAGAGGCGTCGGCGACCAGCAATTCTATGCCGGATATCTTCTGGATGCATTCCAACCAGATCTACAAATATGCGGACAACGGAATCCTTGCAGACTGTTCTGAGATTGTGGATGCGGCGGATTATTCCGAGGTTTCCGTTGCGAATGCCACCGGAAGCGACGGAAAGCTCTACGGTGTACCCAAGGATAAGGATATTGTGGGCCTTCTTTACAACAAAGAACTGTTTGACGCGGCAAAGGTTTCTTACCCGGACGATACATGGACTTGGGACGATTTGGAGAGCGCCTCCCAGAAGATTTATGACGAGACAGGCAAGTACGGATATATGGCATATTCTCACGACCAGATCGGATACTGGAACTTTGTATACCAGAACGGCGGGAAGATTTTGAATGAAGACGGTACTCAGGCGGAATATACAGAGGCGGCAACGTCGGATGCGATTGAGTACTATGTCGGACTGCAGGGAAATGACTGGTGCCCAACGCAGGAACAGTTTGCCAACACAGGCGCGGCCGAGATGTTTTTCTCCGGGGAGGGCGCTATGTATTATGCCGGCAACTGGGATCTGATCAATCTGTGTACGACTTATGAGGACATGAATGGAAAATGGGATGTGGCGGCGCTTCCGAAGTGCCCGGATCCGGCGGAAGGCGACGGACGCGCCTCTATTTCCAACAGCGTATCCTATGCAACGGCCGCAAAGGGGAAGAACAAAGACCTTGCGATGGATTTCCTGAAATTCTTAGGCTCTGAGGAAGCTCAGAAGATTCAGGGTGAATCCGGAGCCGCAATCCCAGCATACAACGGGCTTGAGGAAGCGTGGGTTACAAGCTTTGCAGACAAAGGCTGCGAGCTTACCCTTGAGAACCTGATCGGCGAATTTGATTACAGCGTAAAATATGTGAACAATCCGTCCAGACCGTCCTGGGAGCCGAAGGTAGAACAGACCATGCTGGATATCTATGCGGGTACCGTGAGCGTAGACGAAGGAATTGAGAAAATACAGTCGCTTGTGACGGAGGCAATGGAAGAGTAAGAGAAAATAATCGATGGCTGCTGGGAATGAAAACGGCAGCAGCCATAAATGGGGGAATTCTTGATGAAGAAAAAGAGAAAAGGGCTTGATCAGGATAATAAGTGGGGCTATCTGATGATAGCGCCCACCATCATCGGCCTGCTTGTTTTGAATGTGTATCCTTTTATCGATACGATTATATTAAGCTTTTCATCGGCTAAGGTATTTGGCGGACGTGAGTTTGTAGCTTTTGCCAATTATGCGAAGATGTTCTCGGACGCAGAATTCTGGCGCGCCACATGGAATACGGTGCTGTTCTGTATCCTGACCGTTCCGGTAGGGGTTCTTCTGGCGCTGGTGGTTGCGATTCTTTTGAATGCAAGGATCAAAGGCAAGGTAGCGTTCCGGGCAATCTTTTTCCTGCCGATGGTAGTGGCGCCCGCCGCGGTAGCCATGGTGTGGAAATGGATGTTCAACTCCGAGTACGGCATTATCAATACGGTATTCCACACGGACATCGACTGGATTACCAACCCGAACGTGGTCATTATTACCGTGGCGATCGTGGCAGTCTGGAGCGCCCTTGGATATGACGCGGTACTGCTCTTATCCGGGATCCAGAATATTTCCAAGAGCTATTACGAGGCGGCAAGCCTTGACGGCTGTACCAAGCTGCAGCAGTTCCGGTACATCACCCTTCCCATGGTATCGCCCACGCTGTTCGTGGTGCTGATCATGAGGCTGATGGCGTCTTTGAAGGTGTATGACCTGCTGTATATGATGGTCGGGGAGGGGAACCCTGCACTCAGCAAAGCCCAGTCGCTGATCTATCTGTTTTACCGGGAGTCCTTCATATCCGGCAATAGGGGGTATGCGTCGGCGATCGTGATCTGGACGGTACTTCTGATCGGTATCATTACGGCAATACAGTTCGTTGGCCAGAAGAAATGGGTCAACTACGAAGTATAGGGGGTGGCAGCAGATGAAACAGAAGAAAAATGTAACGACGGCGCTTACCTATGTAGCGCTGATCATAGGCTCCATTATTATGGTGTTCCCATTTGTATGGATGCTCCTTACCGCTTTTAAGACTAACGCGGAGGTTATGCAGATACCGCCTACGATCCTGCCTTCCAACTGGAATTTCAGTTCTTTTGCCAAGGCAGTAGACCTTCTTCCTTTTGGGAACCTGTATTTTAATACGGCGCTGATGATCTTCCTGCGTGTGTTATGCGCGGTGGTTTTCTGCTCCATGGCGGGCTATGCGTTTGCGAAATTGAATTTTAAGGGAAAGAACATCCTGTTTACGTTAGTCATCGTGCAGCAGATGATACCGGGGCAGATCTTCATTATTCCCCAGTACCAGATGATTGCAAAAATGGGCATGACAGACACCATATTTTCACTGGTGTTTCCGGGAATCGTAAGCGCCTTCGGAACCTTTTTCCTGAGGCAGGCTTATATGGGGATTCCCAACGAGGTGGCGGAGGCGGCATATTTAGACGGCTGTACCAGATGGCAGACCTTTACTAAGATTATGTTTCCGCTTACCAAATCCTCCATTGCGGCGCTGTCCGTATTTACGGCGGTATTCGCATATACGGATTTGATGTGGCCTCTGGTCGCCAACACGAACATTAATTCAACGACCCTGTCTGCCGGGCTTTCCAGCTTAAACGGGCAGTTTAGTACCAACTACCCGGTACTGATGGCTCGCTCCTTGCAATGCTTCCGATGGTTGTGCTGTACCTGTGCTTCCAGAGACATTTCATCGAAGGCGTGGCAATGACAGGAGGAAAATAATCAAACCGATACTTTCCAATTCATTGTACACCTATAGAGACAGGATGTTCCTGCATTTTCCGGGAACATCCTGTTTGCATATATTTGTACTTTAGAGAACCGTTATTATTTTACATGGAAGGAAATAAATGTACTATGGAAATATTATCATTGCATACGAAGAATACAACGTATCAGATGGGGATTACAGAGCTGGGTTTTGTGCTGCATTTGTATTACGGGCCGAAAACAGACTGCGACATGAGTTATCTGGTGCAGAACAGGGAAAGGGGATTTTCGGGCAATCCCTACGATGCGGGAGAAGACAGGAGCATATCGCCGGACACACTTCCCATGGAATATCCATGCTATGGAAATGGAGACTTTCGGAGCCCGGCGGTCAATATCCGCAATAGCAAAGGAGTATACGGAGTCGATTTCAGATACCGCTCCCACCGTTTTCTGGAAGGAAAATATGTGATACAGGGACTTCCGGCGGTTTATGCAGAGACGTTAGAGGCCCGGACGCTGGAAATCGTGCTGGGGGACGAAGCGTTTGGGGCGGAGGTTATTTTAAAATACGGAGTTCTTCCGGAACTGGATGTGATCACCCGGAGCGCGGTGATCAGGAATCAGGGAACAGAAGAATTGTATGTGGGGAAGGCATACAGCGGAGCGCTGGATTTTGTTCAGGGTGATTTTGACCTGCTGCACTTTTATGGGCGCCATGCCATGGAGAGGAATCTGGAAAGAAGCCCGGTCATTCATGGGAATCAGAGCTTCGGGAGCCGGAGAGGGATGTCAGGCCACCAGCACAATCCGTTTTTTATACTTGCGGACAAAGAGGCAGGGGAACATGTGGGGAACTGTTACGGCATGATGCTTTTGTACAGCGGAAATTTCATGTTTGAGGTGGAGAAAGACCAGATCTGCCAGACAAGGGCGCAGATTGGGTTTTCCGGGGAAATGCTGGATTATCCGCTGGCCCCGGGGAAGTGTTTTTATACGCCGGAGGCTGCGTTTGCCTATACACCGCAGGGGTTTGCGTCCTTGTCCCATATTTACCACCGCCTGATCCGCCATCATGTCTGCCGGGGAAAATACAAAACCGCGAGAAGGCCTGTGCTGATCAATAGCTGGGAGGCGGCTTATATAGATTTTGACGGCGGGAAAATCCTTGATATTGCGAGAGGGGCCGCGGAGCTTGGGGCAGAAATGTTTGTGCTGGACGACGGATGGTTCGGGCACAGAGAGGATGATAACAGGGGACTGGGCGACTGGTATGCCAATGAAGAAAAGCTTTGCGGAACGCTGAAGGAGCTGGCGGATCAGATCCGGGGCATGGGAATGGACTTTGGAATCTGGATCGAGCCGGAGATGGTAAACGAGGACAGCGGCTTATACCATGAGCACCCGGACTGGGCTTTCGCAGTTCCCGGAAGGAAGCCGGTAAGATGCAGGAATCAGCTTGTGCTTGATTTTTCCAGAAAGGAAGTGGTGGATCACATATTCGGCCAGATTTCCAGAGTGATCGATTCGGCGGACATCCGTTATATCAAAATGGATATGAACCGGAGTATCTGCGATGTTTATACTGCGGCGGAAGGATGCCAGAATTACGGAAAAATCATGTATGAATATGTACTGGGCGTGTATGATTTTTTGGAGCGCCTGATTCAGAAATACCCGGATATTCTGATAGAGGGCTGCGCCGGGGGAGGCGGAAGGTTTGACGCGGGGATGCTTTATTATACGCCTCAGATCTGGTGCAGCGATAATACGGACGCGATAGAAAGAATCTGGATTCAGCATGGGACGTCCTTTGGATATCCGGTTTCTGCGGTGGGATCCCATGTGTCCGCTTCCCCAAACCACCAGACCGGCAGGATTACCGATATCCATACGAGAGGCGTGACGGCCATGGCGGGGACTTTCGGCTATGAGCTGGATCCATCGCTTTTGTCTGATGAGGAAAAAGAAGCGGTCAGAAAACAGATTGCGGATTATAAGAAGTATTGGGATCTGATCCAGAACGGCGAGTATTACCGCTTAAGCCAGCCGGGAAAAGACAAGGATATTGCGGCGTGGAGCTTTGTGGCGGAGGATAAAAGCGAGGCGCTTCTGAATGTGGTATCCCTTTCGGCACATGCGAATGCGCCGGTCGTTTATGTGAAGTGCATGGGGCTTGATCCGCAGAAGAAATACTATTGCGAAGAAGACGGCAGGATCTATGATGGGGGCGCGCTGGAATATGCGGGGGTGCCGGTGCCGGAAGCGATGGGGGAGTACCGTGCATGGCAGATGCATTTTATATCATGAATAAGGTTACTATTCATGGGTCAGGAATGCGCTGAACTGCGCATTCCGTAAGAAAGTGATTCAGGAGTGAGGGGCGATTTTTGCGCAGCAAAACTTTAAATATCGCCCCGAATTGTTACTATGAGCGGCTCCCGAGCCGTGAATAGTAACTGAATAAGGCTCATGCATGCACGAAGGATATTTAGGCGGCTTTACAAAATAGTCCGGGTAAGGTAAAATGAAGAAACCGCAGGCTTAAAAGAAGAGCGGCAATTACAAATACAGCTTAATTTGTCCCATGGAGGTGCAGAAGGAATGCTGAATGTATATTATGGCAACATGCCGGAGGCAGTTTTTAATACCTCAGTTTATTTTAAGAATACGTATGAAGACGCATGGATCACGGATCCTGCTGCAAAAGAAATGATTCTTGACGTGGATAAGTCTACAGTGCTGGACGGCGCGGTAATTGACAGTCCGGTTCTGGGAAAAATTGCGCCTGTTTCTCTTTCCGGCGGCGTGAAAACATTGATTCTTATGAAAAATGAACGATCTAGGATTTTTAATGCGTCTGTCTGTGGAGATAATTGCGCTAAGTGGATTTTAAAGCTGGCGGAGAAGGAAGACCTTACTATTAACTTACGTCATTTGATGGATTTTGGGGAGGGCAGGTTTGATATCCGTATCATGAATACCAGTCAGGTCGTCCACAGCATGAAAGAACTGGTTCCTATCGCAGGATTATATGTTTAAGGGGTGGCCGGTATGAAAGGAGCGCATAGAATTATTGTACAGAATAAGCGGATTCGGTATGATTTTGAGGTCAGGAGAAATATTACCGTGATTCGGGGAGACAGCGCCACAGGCAAGACGGCTCTGGTTGATATGATTCGTGAATACTACGAAAACGGAAGCGCCAGCGGGATCGAGCTTGCATGTGACAAAGAATGTACGGTATTGGAAGGCCGCGCATGGACCGTACAGCTCGCTATGATGCAGGACAGTATTGTATTTATCGATGAGGGCAATGGGTTTGTGGGAAGCGATGCTTTTGCGGCGGCGGTTCAGGATACGGATAATTATTATGTGATTGTGACAAGAGAAGGAATTCCATCGCTTCCATATAGCGTAGACGAGATATACGGTATCCGCAATTCCGGGAAATATGGTACATTAAAGCGCACTTATAATGAATTTTACCATTTGTACCGGAGCGCAGATTATAAGCAGGAAGTCCGGCCAGAGAGAGTTGTTACAGAAGATTCTAATTCCGGGCACCAGTTCTTTCAGGCTGTCTGCGGAAAGAGCGGTATAGGCTGCGTTAGCGCTGGCGGAAAATCTAATATTTTTAGGACAGTATTGGGACAGGCGGAAGTTAAAATATTAGAACACCCGGAAGATTATATAGAAAGCAGGGATTATTTTAGCTGGGAGCGTTTCTTTACCGCACTTCTGGTACGGGATACAAAGGATACGCATCTAAGATATGTTAAACGTCATCTGAATCCTGCATATTTGCAGGAGAGGGTGCAAAATAAAATCTTAGATGTCATGGATAGGGTTCATTTAGGTTAAAATTATAGTATCTTTCACTGCATGATCATAAATCATACAGAAAGATAATGGAAAAACGGATATTACTGCGAATGAGTGAACAGGTAATCAGGAATCCAGTCCTTGCGAAGACTACGCTTTACAAACAAATTCAAATAATGTAAAATAATAAAAGAATTACTGTGAAAGGGGCAAGCGAAAGATGGAGGAAAAAAGAAACGACCGACGCATGGGCCTGTCAGCCAAGCTGTTGATTAAGAATATGAATGATTCGGAGTCGCAGGTGGAAGAAGCGGCGATTGAGGTGCTGGATGTATCCAAGTCAGGAGTGGGCTTTATCTGCGATAAGCCGCTGTCAATCGGGGCGGTATACGAAACACAGTTAAAGATATGGACGGATGAGATCATCCATGCCTTTTTGAAGGTGGTAAGGATTGAACAGACGAAGGAAGAACGCTACGTCTGCGGAACGATCTTTATCGGTCTCCCGGAGATGAATGCGAAGCGTATTGAGGTTTATGATCTGTTGGGCAGGATCAACAGTGAAGAAGCATAGGATTACCGTTTAGACTGTTGCAAATGAGGAGATTTCGGCAGCATATGAGGAATGGAACTTTATAGGCCATATCCTATGCGGCGTATCTGTCTTTTTTGCAACAGTCTTTGTGTTTTGGGGTTACATTGGCGGATGCGGCGCTGCGGCTGGCTGCAGGAGGAAGTATGCAAAAGATTGATATGAATTTATGGGAACGAAAAGAACTATTTGAGTTTTTTTCCGGGGTATCCCAGCCATTTTACAGCGTTACATTTACAGTGGAGGTTACGAAGCTTTATGACTATGTAAAGAGTAAGGGACTGTCTTTTTATTATGCGCTGGTATATCTGTGTACGGAAGCGGTTAACGAGACAGAGGCATTTTTGTATGTTCTGCGAGAAGGAGAGCTATATAGAATCGACCGCAGGGAGCCGAGCTTTACGGATCTGAAGCCGGGTTCAGAACTGTTCTATATTGTGACGATGCCGTCCGGTGAAAGCATGGAGGAGTTTTGTCTTGCCGCAAAAAAGAAAAGCATGGAGCAGACGTCTTTTATTGATGGAGGGCAGGAAACAGACGATTTGATTTATTTTAGCTGTCTGCCATGGATAGAGTTGACTGCGCTTACAAACGAGAGGGATTTTTGCGCGGATGATTCTGTTCCCCGAATTGCATGGGGGAAGTACCGGGAGGAAAATGGAAGAAAAAGGCTGCAGATGTCGGTGGAACTCAATCACCGGTTTACAGACGGCGTACATGTGGGGATGTTTTATACGGCGCTGCGTGGGAGGATAGAGGCTCTGGAATAGTAGAAACAGCGTTTAGGAGCGTCTTTTGAGCATTCACGTGTTTTGAAGCACAGATGGAAATGTGCGGAGCGATAGTTTTATGAAAGAGGTAAATGAAGTTGACGAAACGATTTATGTCGTGAACGGCAGATAAAAATCAAGAATCCCCGGGCTGTACGGCCATACAGTTCGGGGATTATATTATACTGTGGAACAGGCAGGTGTTAACGATGAAAAAGACGATTCGGATTGGAAGCAGAGACAGCCGTCTGGCTGTGGCCCAGACGGAGATCATCCGGGATATAATACAGAGGCGCCATCCTGAGTTTGGCATTGAGATTGTGACGATGAAGACCACCGGGGACAGGATCCTTGGAAAGAGCTTAGAAGCAATCGGGGGGAAAGGATTGTTTGTTAAAGAACTGGATATAGCGCTCCGTGACGGAAGAATCGACCTTGCCGTACACAGCTTGAAGGATATGCCTATGGAGCAGCCAGAGGGGCTTCCTATCCTTGCTTATGGGAAGCGGGAAGATGCGAGGGATGTTCTGGTGTGCCGAGAGGGGCTTACAGAGCTTCGGGAGAGCCCGCTGGTGGGGACTTCCAGCAGAAGGCGGATGCTGCAGATGGAGACGTTATATCCGGGCATCCGTTTTCAGGGAATCCGGGGAAATGTGCAGACGAGGCTGAAAAAGCTTGCCGAGGAGGGAATGGACGCTACGATTCTTGCGGCAGCGGGTCTTAACCGGCTTGGGATGCAACGGCTTGTGGCGAGATATTTTTCCGTGGAGGAGATGCTTCCGGCAGCGGGACAGGGGATTCTGGCGGTACAGGGAAGAAGCGGTACCAGTAAAGAATTGCTCTTGGGGGTCGACGATCCGGAGTCTAGAGCATGCGCTGTGGCGGAGCGTGGATTTGTAAGGGAACTGGACGGAGACTGTACCTCCCCGGCTGCAGCTCACGCGGTGATCAAAGGAAGCCATATGCTCCTTTACGGCTTATACTACAGGAAAGAAGACGGAAACTGGTTCCGGGATCAGATGTCGGATGAAATCTGGAAGGCAGGAGAGCTTGGCAGAAGGCTTGCCTGCCGTATGAGAGAGAAAGGAGACGTCTGAGATGGAAGAGAAGGGCAAGGTCTGGCTGGCCGGGGCGGGTCCCGGAGACGCGGGGCTTCTGACCGTGAAGACGAAGGAATTGCTGGAACAGGCGGACGTGATCATGTACGACGCGCTGATCAGCTTGGAAATATTTGGACAGATTCCTCCGGGCAAGGAATTGATTTATGTGGGAAAACGCGCGGGAAGCCATACTTATTCCCAGACGGAGATCAATGAGATGCTTCTTCGGGAAGCAAAGAAGGGGAAAAAAGTTCTCCGTTTAAAGGGAGGCGATCCCTTCATTTTTGGAAGGGGCGGAGAGGAATTGGAGCTTCTCGTAAGGGAAGGAATTCCCTTTGAGATCGTTCCCGGAATCACTTCGGCGGCCGCGGCCGCCGCGTATGCCGGAATCCCTGTGACCCACAGAGATTATGTATCTTCTTTTCATGTGATTACCGGGCATGCGAGGAAGGATGGGGAAAACAGAATCCAGTACGAACCCCTTGTGAAAGCCGGAGGGACGCTGGTATTTTTAATGGGGGCTGCCGCCCTAGAGCGGATCTGCGGCGGACTGCTCCGGGCGGGGATGGACAGGGAGACGCCGGCGGCGGTGATTGAACAGGGAACCACCAGTATGCAGCGGAAAGTAACCGGGAAGCTTGGTACCATTGCAGAGAGGGCAAGGAATGAGCAGATACAAGCTCCCGCGGTGATTGTGGTGGGACAGGTATGCGGGCTGGAAAAAGACTTTGCGTGGGCGGAGAAGCGGACGTTTGCAGGAAGGCAGTTTTTGGTTACCAGACCCGCCGAGCATCAGCCGGCGCTTGCGGGAAGGCTTCGGAGCATGGGTGCGCAGGTGATTGAGATGCCGGCCATACAGGTACGGCCGGTGGAGGAGAATGTTAGATTGGAACAGGCTCTGAGGGAACAGATTTTAGATGAACGGGAAAAATGGATGGTATTTACCAGTTCCATCGGAGTGAGGATTTTCTTTGAAATGCTTGGGAAAAGCGGTCTGGATATCCGGGATATTTTAAGAGGCAGGGTAAAGATTGCGGCAATTGGACAGGCGACGAAAAAGAAGCTGTTGGAATATGGCTGGCAGACCGACTTGGTGCCGGAGGAGTATTGTGCCGGGGCGCTGGGGAGAGAACTGGCGGAGAGGGCAAGGGAAGGCAGCAGCGTACGGATTTTCCGCGCAAGGAAAGGCTCAGAGGAATTGCTTCCGCCACTAATTGAACGGGGACTGCGAGTGGAGGATATTCCGCTTTACGATACAGAACATCAGATTTACGGCGAGGAGCGCAGCAGGATTAAGGAAGGTTTTGCGAAAGGGCAGATCGATGCGGTGACTTTCACCAGCGCCTCCACAGTCCGAGGCTTTGTGGAAGCTATGGGGGATATGGATTATACCGGATTAGAGGCAGTCTGTATCGGGAGGCAGACTGCAAGGGAGGCGGAGAAATATGGAATGAGGATTCGGATATCGGAACAGGCGTCTACAGCCAGTATGGTGGAACTGCTGATAAGTGTCTATGGGAATGGGGAAAATGGATAGAGAAATGAGAGAAAAAAGTTCTGCCGCCATTTTGATGGTAAGCTATGGATGCAGCGACAGAACGATGAGGGAAAAAACTCTTGACAGGATTGAGGCGGATATAAGGAGTGCCTGCCAAGGGTATGCCGTCTTTCATGCGTGGACAAGTGGAATACTCCGGGGGAAATGTTCGGAACAGGAGGGTCTGCGGATTCCCGGGGTGAAGGAGGCTATGGAGGAATTATTGCAGCAAGGGATCCGGAAGGTGGCAGTTCTGCCCACCCATGTGCTGGAAGGTCAGGAATATCAGGGTATGGAGGAGGAACTTCATGCTTTCGAGGGCAGGTTTTCTCGGATTCTTACCGGCATTCCGCTGCTGTCCCACGAGGAAGACCGAAGGAAGGCTGCTAAAGTGCTTGCCGGGGAGCTTGAACCCGGAGCAGACGAAGTGCTGGCGCTGATGGGGCATGGGATGAAGGATGGACTGGGTGCGGCGTACCGGGAAATGGATGCGGCATTTCGGGAATTGGGTTATGAGAATATTTTTGTGGGAGCCATGGAGGGGGAGCCGGATTTTCAGTCTGTACTTGACAGGATCCGGAAGCGGAATCCGGGGCGGGTACTGCTGGCGCCTTTGATGATTGCGGCGGGAAAGCATGCGGTAAAAGACATGGGCGGCGACAGTCCCCATTCGTGGAAAAGAAGGCTGGAAGAGGCCGGATTTCCCACAGTATGTATCGTGAAAGGCATGGGGGAATACGATGGGATCCGCCGGATTTTTACAGGGCGCGCAGGGGAATTGGCGAGCTTTTTTTAGGTATGTTTCCATCCGCTGTGCCCGGATTACATTCTATGGGAGTAAAAACTGACAGGAGGTATGAAAGACAATGAGAATAAGGCCAAGAAGATTACGGAATGGGGAGACCCTCAGAAAAATGGTCCGGGAGACTCGGATAGACGCTTCTTCCTTGATATACCCTCTTTTTGTAAAGGAGGGAAAAGGGGTATTGGAGGAAATTCCTACGATGCCGGGACAGTACCGATACAGTGTGGATACCATGGGAAAGAAGCTGGAAGAACTTTTAAGAGCGGGGGTTTCTGCCGTGATGTTTTTTGGGATCCCGGCATATAAGGATGAAATGGGAAGCGGGGCATATGCGCAGGACGGCGTTATCCAGAAGGCGCTTATGCAGACAAAACGGGATTTTCCGGAGTTGTATCTGATTACGGATGTTTGCATGTGTGAATATACCTCGCACGGGCACTGTGGAGTGCTCTGCGGCCGGGATGTGGATAATGACGAGACGTTAAAGCTGCTGGCAGGGACAGCACTGTCTCATGCGCAGGCCGGGGCGGATATGGTGGCGCCCTCCGATATGATGGACGGGAGAGTTGCGGCAATTCGGGAACGTTTAGATGAAAACGGTTATATCAATACGCCCATTCTGTCTTATGCAGTAAAATATGCCTCTGCATTTTACGGACCCTTCCGGGATGCGGCGGGCTCGGCACCTGCCTTTGGCGATAGAAAAAGCTATCAGATGGATTACCATAACAGCAGAGAAGGCATGAAGGAAGCCTTGCTGGACATCGAAGAAGGGGCGGATATAATCATGGTGAAGCCGGCCATGTCGTATCTGGATATGGTAGCCCGGATTAAAGAAAGGGTAAATATCCCGGTGGCGGCCTACAGCGTCAGCGGAGAGTATGCTATGATCAAGGCCGGAGCGCGCCTTGGTTATATTGACGAGGAGAAAATAATATGTGAGACGGCTGCTTCTGCTTTCCGCGCAGGGTGCGATATATATTTGACATATTATGCAGAGGAGGTTGCAAGGTATATACAGGAAGGAAAGATTGGATAGTGCGGCGTCCGACAGGCGGCATAGGAATTAATTACGCAGTGCGGTACATAGGAAAGGAGAAATTTGTTATGGGAAAATCGGAAGAATTATTTACGCGGGAATGTAAGAAGATTTCCGGCGTGGCAGACAGTCCGGTGAAACACAGATATTTTCCATTGTATGTAGACATTAGCGAAAAGGATATTCTGATGGTGGGAGCGGGAAGGATTGCGCTGCGGCGGCTTGAGACGCTGCTGAAATTTGAGAGCCGGATTACCATCGTAGCAAAGGAGCTCCATCCTAAGATCCGGGTTCTCGTGCAGGATTACGCCTGCGTGAGGACCTGTCAGAAAGAGTATGAGGCGCAGGATTTGGAGGGGCGGGACTTGGTTCTTGCCTGTACGGATTCTGGGGAAATAAACAGGGAGATCGTGAGAGAATGCCGCAAAAAGGGGATTCTGGTAAATGCTTCTGATTGTAAGGAGCTTTGCGATTTTTATTTCCCTTCTGTGATCGTGAAGGAGGAACTGGTGGTAGGGATTGGCGCGGGGGGAGAAAACCATCGGGCGGTGAAGGAGACAAGGAAATATCTGGAGAAGATGTTAAATATGCAATAGAAACATGACGTATAGCTGTCATGTTTTTTGTGTTATAGTATACTTAACGAACTGCTAATGTTCAATAAGTATAGATAACCCTTTCGATTGGTAAAGGAGCGGAAATGAAGATTGACAGATTAATTGGGATATTATCGGTTCTGCTGCAGAAGGATACGGTGACAGCCCCTTATCTGGCGGAACAGTTCGAGGTTTCGAGGCGGACCATTAACCGGGACATTGAAGATTTATGTAAGGCGGGCATCCCGATTGTGACCAGACAGGGGGCGAAGGGCGGGATTTCCATTATGGGAAATTACAAAATGGACAGAACCCTTCTGACGGGAAGAGAAATGCAGGATATCCTAGCGGGCCTTCGGAGCCTTGACAGTATCAACAAAACCAGCCGCTATAGTCAGCTAATGGAAAAACTTTCGGCAGGGTCTTCGGATTTTATGGCCGAGAATCAGTCGGTATTAATCGATTTGTCTTCTTGGTATAAGACTTCCCTTGCGCCGAAGATTGAACAGATCCGGGAGGGAATTGACCGGAGGATCCGGCTGGAGTTTCTCTATTATTCTCCAAAAGGAACGGCTATGAGAAGGATCGAGCCTTATTATTTGATTTTCCGCTGGTCTAGCTGGTACGTGTGGGGATGGTGTACAGAACGGGAGGATTTCCGGCTGTTTAAGCTGAACCGGATGGATCAGTTGAAATTGTCGGGGGAGGCTTTTGAGAAGCGGCATGTTCTGTTTCCGGATCTGAATACGGAGCAGATTTTTCCCGGGGGAATACAGGTGAAGGCGGTGTTTGAACCGGAGTGCAAATGGAGGCTTGTGGAGGAGTTCGGAGCGGACTGCTTTGAGGAACTGCCGGAGGGAAGGCTGCTGTTTCGCGGCGATTATACCAATAAGGAAAATTTGGTCACGTGGCTGTTGTCATTCCGGGATCAGGTGGTTTTGCTGGAACCTGAGGAGATAAGAGAAGAGCTGACCGAATCGCTGGAGCGGATGCTGGAGAAAAACCGAAGAGCAGCCGCACTGGTCATGCAGGCAGAAAAAAATGCGACATAGTCGTTATCTGCAAAATTATGTACGAACAGGAAACATAGGAGGAAGAAAGATGCGGTATACATGGATTGACGAGTATTTGATGAAAAAAAAGGGAGTAACCAAGGATCTTCAGGAGAGCTGGAACTGGATTCGGTATCACATCGGGGGAAAGATGTTTGCGGCGGTTTGTCTGGATGATGAGGATAAACCGTATTACATTAATCTGAAATTAGAGCCTGCGGAGGGAGCTTTTTTGCGGGAGCAGTATGAGGATATTATTCCCGGTTACTATTCTAATAAGCTCCACTGGAATTCCATTAAGCCGGACGGTGAGGTGCCGGACGAGCTGTTAAAGGATCTGCTGGATAAATCTTATCAGCTTGTGCTGGAAGGACTTACGAAGAAGAAACAAAAAGAGATTATGGAGATGGAATAGAAAGCGGGGGTAAGAGCATGGCGTTTGATTATAAGAAAGAATATAAGGAATTTTACCTTCCTCCGAAGAAACCGGGGCTGATTGAAATACCGGAAATGAATTACATCGCAGTCCGGGGAAAGGGGAATCCGAACGAGCCGGAGGGAGAATACAAGGCGGCGATGCAGTTGTTGTATGGAATCGCATTTACAATTAAGATGAGTTACAAAGGCGGGAAAGAGATTGAAGGATATTTCTCCTATGTGGTTCCGCCCTTAGAAGGTTTGTGGTGGCAGCAGGATGTGGAAGGGATCGACTATGCCCATAAGGAGAGCTTTGAATGGATTTCCATGATAAGGCTGCCGGAATTTGCGACAAAGGAAGTCTTTGACTGGGCGGTCAGGGAAGCGTCGGAGAAAAAGAAAAGCGATTTTTCCAAGGTGGAATTTTTTACTTACAGGGAAGGGCTGTGCGTACAGTGTATGCATTTGGGAAGCTATGACGCGGAGCCGGAGACGATTAAGCGGATGGAAACCTATGCGAAAGAACAGGGATATGAACCGGATTTTTCCGGAACACGTTTCCATCATGAGATTTATCTCAGCGATCCGAGGCGGACGAAGGAGGAGCGGCTGCGCACGGTGATCCGCCATCCGGTAAAGCCGGTTTAGATTTACAGGATATATGCCGCCGCGGATTCGCAGACAAAAACCACCGCGCAGCAGAGCACCGCGATGCTGATCATATTCATGCCCTTCCAAGCCGCAGCGATTCCGATTACTAACGCGAGGATTCCCGCGAAGGGAATCTCAGGCGCGGTAACAATCGCGGGAAATGTCATAACTGCAAGCGTTACATAGGGTACGTAGTAGAGAAAGGATCGGATAAATGGATTCTTGATCTTACCGCGGATCAGCGTCAGCGGCAGTACGCGGATCAGGCAGGAAACAACCGCTGCAGTTAATATGTACAGATAGATATTATGCGTCATATTTAAAACGCCTCCTTTGTAGTGTTTTGCGCATCTTCTTCCTCGTCTTTTACCGGGAAGAAAAAAGCGGCGAGTCCGGCAATGAGTACAGTCAGGAGACTGATTTTCATGCTGTCGGACATCTTTTCGAATATCGGAATCCTAGATACAAGAAAGCTTGCAAGAAAGCTTAAAATCACTACGCCTCCCACAATCTTATTGGTCTTGGATACTGGGACGATAATGGCAATAAACATGCCGTACAGCGCGACACTTAAGGCGCTGACGATAGAGACGGGCAGGATATTGCCCGCTACGATTCCAAGGGCGGTGCCTAAGGACCAGCTAGGAAGGGCGATGGCCATAGCGCCGTAATTATAGTATGGATTTAAAGCGCCCGCCCTTCCGATACTGATTCCGAAGATTTCGTCTGTGATGCCGAACCCTACCAGAAAACGGTGGAACAAGGAGGTGTCCGGGTCAAACTTCTGGCTTAGGGCGCAGCTCATTAGCAGGTAGCGGATATTGGTCACCAGAATGACAAAGGCCATTTCAACATAGGGCGCATTTGCCATAATAACGGTAAATTCTGCGTATTCTCCGGCGGAGGCGTGGTTCAGCAGACTAGAGATGAAGCCCTGAAAAGGATTCAGCCCCGCCTTCTTTGCTACAATTCCCAGAGAAAATGCCACCGCAAAATATCCAAGGGCAATGGGAACGCCGTCCCGCATGCCGTTATAAAAAGCATTTCTATTTCGATTCATCGTTTGTCACTCCAAATAATTTTTTGTTCAGGTAGGGCTTTCCGCTCAAATCCTTCCAAGTAAATAGTCCGTCCTCGTAGATCATATAGCTGTGGGCGCTGCCGTTTTTCGGGATGGAGATGGATCCGGGATTCAGATAATATTTCCCGTCAAATTCTTCGGCGGCCGGAATATGAGTGTGACCGTGAAGCAGAACGTCTCCTTCCTTCAGCATAGGAGGATTGCCGGTATTGTGGCGGTGGCCGTGGGTGGCGAATAGCAGATGCCCCTGCTCGTAGAGGATGCAGTAATCCGCCATAATTGGAAATTCCAGTACCATCTGGTCTACTTCCGTATCACAGTTTCCCCGGACGCATAGGATTTCTTCTTTTATGTGATTCAATAGCGTAATCACCTCTTTCGGCGCATAGCCTTCTGGAAGGCTGTTTCTCGGACCGTGGTAGAGGATGTCGCCCAGCAGAAGAAGTTTGTCCGGCTGCTCCGTTTTGTACTGTTCAAGGAGCAGGCGGAGATAATGGGCGCTTCCGTGTATATCGGATGCAATCATTAGTTTCATGGGTAAAAATCCTTTCTTTATCTGCAAAATCAAATAGATACTGTGTCATCATTATAAATTGCAGTATTAGTATAGCTTGTCTTAGGCGGAGATTCAAGTGTCAGAAAGGCTGTGTTATGGAAAATAGAAAATGGATTCAGGTACCGGGCTGGAAAAGGGACTATAGAAATTAATTTCAGAAAATTATCCCTGAAAACGGCATTTACGTCTATTTTCAGGGGCAGAAACTTGTTTTCTAAGAAAGAGCCGCCTATAATATAACTGTAAGTACTTCAAGCATTACGGTTCCGGAAGGCTTGCGGGGGATGCCCCCGGGCCGGATAAGGATCCGTCAGAAGAAGATTCCCGGGAGTAAAAAATATGCGGAAAATAGTAAATGACCACAGGTTGATCTATAAGTGCTGCAGCTTATATTATGAGGACAATTTAGGGCAGAATCAGATTGCAGATTATTTGGGGATTTCCAAGTCGTCGGTATCTAGAATGCTGCAGATGGGAAGGGAGCTTGGAATCGTTGAGATCAAAGTCCACCATGTAAATCAGTATATGTATGATGATTTAGAGCGGGAGCTGATGGAAAAATTTCATCTGAGAGACGTGATCGTTGCGGAGAGCAGTCCGCTGGATTCCAAGGAAGACCGGATTACCAAGCTCAACGAGCGGGCGGCGGATTATCTTGACAGACTCTTGAAGGATGGAGATTATGTAGGCGTGTCCGTGGGAAGCACCCTGCGCAATATTGCGCATACCAATTTGGAATGCAGAAAGCGAAGCTGTACCTTCGTTCCGATCGTCGGAGGTCTGGGAACGGACGAAGTACAGTCCGGACAGGTGGCGGAAGCCTTTGCAAGGAAGTTCGGAGGGAAGCATATTCCATTTTTCTCACCGGCAGTATTTTCCAACGAAGGGTTGATGCGGGAATTTCTAAAGGAAGAATCGGTAAAGCATATATTTGACTATTTTAAAAAATTAAATGTTGTGATATCTGGGATGTCGCATAAAAGCGGCGGAGATTTAAGCAGGCTTACGATAGAACGGCTGGGATTTGTGACGGAAGAAATGGCGGCGCAGTATGTACGGCAGGGCGCGGTTGCAAATCTGGTTGTCCGGTTTATTGACAAAGAAGGACGTACCGAAGCTTTTGATGAATTTAACCGAAGGGTGGCGGCTATTTCTATGGAACAATACCGGAAAACAGCGCTTAAGCTTTTGGTGACCGGGGGAAGCGGTAAAACGGAAATGATAAAAGCTTATGTTAAAGGCGGATATGCAAATATATTAATTATCGATGTGGATTGTGCCAGAGAACTGTTGTCCTAGCATTGGCGGGCGTTTTGAAGACATAGTAGGAGGGATAACATTATGAAGTGGAAAATCAGAATATCGGAAGTAGGAAGCGAAGTAAAAGAACTGGTTGAGTCGTCAAAGCAGTTTGATCTGGTTATAGAGGGAAAGCGCAATGACATGAGGGATTTTACCGTTCATTTCGACGGCGGATTCCCTAAGGAGCCGTTAAAAGAGGGCGATACGTTTACGATCGGCGGCACAGACTTGTACATTATTGCTCTTGGGGAGCAGGTGAACGAGCATATCAAAAACCATGGAGCCTGTACGGTTGATTTTTCCGTCGGTCTGGCGCCGAGCGGACCCTGCGTAGTCATGTTAGACGGAGCTTATGAGAATTTCGATTTCCTTCGGGACAGGGCGGTAATTACCGTGAAATAACGATATTAGCAGTTCAATAAGTATGCTTAATTATAGTATCCATATCTAAGCGCCGTCTTTCAGCTTTGTCTGCGGGACGGTGCTTTCAGGTAGTGCTTGCAATGAGCGGCTGAATGGATTAAACTATGGGAGGGAATGAGGTTACTCTGAACGGCAGCGAATGATAGATTGAAGGCTGCCGCGCGGCGCGGATGGTAACAGATGAATATTAGAACGAGGAGAACGTACAATGGTTAAGTTGATAGTCACAGATGTGGACGATACGGTGGTTCCAGAGGGAGGCAGCGCGCTGAATCCGGAATATTATGAGGTGATCAGAGAGTGCAGAAGACGGGGCATTCTCATCGGTGTGGCAAGCGGCAGGCAGAAGCCCTGTGTGAAGAAATTGTTTGAGCCGGTTTTGGATAAAATCTTTATTCTGGCCGATAATGGGACAGATATCTGGGAGAAGGATTATAAGACCTCTATGGCGATTGCGGATGAAGACTATCAGAAGATGGCAAAAGAAGTCCGCGAGCGGTGTCCGGGGCATGCTATTATGGCCTGCAGGCCGGATATGGGATATATTGAGTACGGCGAAGAAGAGTATTACGAGACGATGCGGGCGTATCCCTATGATCTGGAATATGTGGAGGACGCCGCCGAACTTACAGGGATCTGTAAGGTATCGGTGTGGCGGAAAGAAGGCGTGGATCCGCAGGTTGCAGCTATGATGCAGGAACGCTGGTCGGACAGAATGGACGTCTGTTTGGCGGGCGAGAATTTTCTGGATTTTACAAGCAAGGGCTGTAATAAGGGAAAAGCATTGTCTATGATTCAGGAGCATTACGGCATTAAGCCGGAGGAAACGGCGGCATTTGGCAACGCGGATAATGATATTCCCATGCTGGAGAGGGCGAAATTCGGATATGCGGTGGGAAATGCCAGCGAAAATCTGAAGCAGACGGCATATGAGGTGATCGGAGAAGTAGGAGAGGACGCCGTTCTGAAGAAGATCAAAGAGATTTTAGAAAAGGAAAGCTGTCCGGGCGGGACTGGGAGGTAAGAGAAATGAGCGGTAAATTCAAAAAAATGGTAGCGGTTGAACCAGTGAATCTGACGGCGGATGCAAAGGAGCGTCTGACGGCCTATGCAGATCAAGTTGAATTTTATCCGGATATGCCGGAGAATGAGGATGAGATTCTGCGGCGCATCGGCGATGCTGACGCTGTTTTAGTGAGCTTTACGACCTATATAGGAAGGAACGTGCTGGCACAGGCCCCCAGTGTGAAATACATCGGCATGTGCTGCAGTCTGTACGCGGAAGAAAGCGCGAATGTGGATATTGCATTTGCAAGAGAGCATGGAATCAAGGTAACCGGAGTCCGGGATTACGGAGACCGGGGTGTGGTGGAATATGTGATTTACCAGTTGGTGCGGATTCTGCACGGCTACGATTACCCCTGCTGGGCGGAAAAACATATCAGTCCTATGAGCTTCTCACAAAGAAGGTACTGGAAAATATAGAACGTTTTCTGGCAGAATAAATAACGAGGAAAATCCCCGCCTACTGAAGAAAGGCGAGGATTTTTGTTATGTATGGAGTTAAGATGTCATTGGTAGAATTGTAGATTTCATGTTTGGTATCCGGAACACGTACCAGCTTGATCAGTCCCGGTGAATGGTGATGAATGAGCCTTACAAACTGTTCCTGCGCGCCGGGGCAGACAAAGGTATCGTTTTCGGCTTGAAACAGAAGGATAGGGCTCTGTATCTGTTTCCACCCTTCGGATAAGAGATAATGCTCCATATGTATTGCTTCGGACAGCCATTGATTGGTAGCGCCGCTCATCTGGAAGAGAGGCGTGGAACTTCTCTTTTTCTGGTAATAGTCGAACCGGGCCTGGGAATCGGCGGCGCTGTCGGCGAAAATTTCCGAGCCGTCGTAAGGATGATGGCCGGATAAATATTCCGTTCCTTTTCCTAACCGGATTTTCACAGACAGGACTGCTTTTACCGCCGTCCATGGAAGCCGTCCGGTCTGGGGACGGATCATGGGGGAAGACAGCACAAGTTTGGCAAAGGCATCGGGGTCTTTAGCGGCGGCACATGCCGCGATTCCGCCGCCCATGGAGTGGCCGTACAGATATAAAGGGAGTCCGGGATAGGTCTCCTTGGCGGCAGACGCCATGGCTAAAAGATCGTCAGTGTAGACGCGGTAGTCCTCGGTGTGCACGAGGGATAAATCCTCCACCAGCCGCGTGCTCCGGCCGTGCCCTAAATGTTCCGGGATATAGACATGGAATCCGGATTTCAAAAAATAATAAGCTAGTTCAAAATATTTGTCGGCAGTTTCGGTAAAGCCATGGGAGATCAGGATCGTTCCTTTTGCTTCATCCGCCTGATAGCGGACATAATAGACAGATCTGTCAGATTCCCGTTTAAGAAAGGCTTCCTGCCGCCGCTTGGCAAGATAAGGTTCAACGACGAGTTCCATCTGCCGGGCATAATCTTGTTCTTTTATTATCATACGTCTAGCCATCCTTTTCAAATATAAATCATTTTGTCGTTTTATGAATTATCCTGTCGTACCTTTGGGATATGCATAGTATTGTACCAAACCGCTAGCGCGGTGGCTAGCCCTAGGTACGTGATTCCACTACT
>CAJUTH010000034.1 GCA_910589275.1 uncultured Dorea sp. | reverse complement strand
TTACGGAGATATAAGAGTCCCGTTTAAAGTTTTGTAGGTTCAAAATTACAGGAGTTATCGCACATCCCAGGTCGTTGCACTTATTATAACCCAATATACTGCATTTTTCCACTATTTTAGTAAAAATTAGAATAAAAATTTTTCCAAAAAAGTTACTGTCCACATAAAAACTGCGGACAGTAACAAAATCCATCTTACTTATTTGATGCAAAATACTCGCGAACCAGTTTCACCATAACTCCTGACAGCAGGAACAACGCAACTAAGTTCGGGATTGCCATCAGTCCGTTGCAAGTATCTGAAATACCCCATACCAGACCTAAATCAATAGTAGCGCCCACAATCGCAATTAATGCATACACTACATAGAATGGTTTTACAACCTTTGTTCCAAATACAAACTCAATACAACGTGCGCCGTACAGACCCCATCCAAGGATGGTAGAAAATGCGAAACAGCACATAGCAATTGCTGTAAAAATAGATACCCAGCCGCCATAAGTAGCAATAAACCCTGAAATGGTAAGCTCTGCGCCTGCCGCCTCTCCAAATGTAATGCCTACGCCGCTGCAAAGGATAACCAGCGCCGTCAATGTACATACTACGATGGTATCTGCAAATACTTCAAAGATCCCATACAGACCCTGCTTTACCGGCTGGTCCGTATCTGCACAGGAATGTGCAATGGAACCGGTACCGATACCAGCTTCATTGGAGAAGATACCGCGGGATACTCCCCTTCTCATACTGATAAAGAGACTTCCCACTACGCCGCCGGTAAAGGCTGACGGGTTAAACGCTCCGGCAAAGATAGACTGGAATACTGCCGGGACTGCGCCTGCATGCAGAACTACTACGCCAAGAGCCAAAATAATATAAAATACTGCCATAAACGGAACCAGCCTCTCGGTAACGCTTCCGATACGCTTTACGCCGCCCAGAAGTACAATAGCAACCAAAATAGCAATTACAATACCGATACATAAGTTTACAAATCCAAGCCCGCCGCTTTCTGCAATTCCATAATTTACTAACGCAGAGTCAATGGAAGCAACAATCGTATTTACCTGAGTTGCATTACCGGTTCCCAATACAGTCAGGGCGCCAAGCAACGCATACACGCATGCCATCCAGTACCATCTCTTTCCAAGTCCGTTCTTGATATAGTACATTGGGCCGCCCACATAATCGCCCACTGCGTTTCTCTCACGGAAATGTACGGCCAGCGTTACCTCTGAGAATTTGGTACACATTCCAAGAAGTGCGGAAATCCACATCCAGAATACCGCGCCCGGGCCGCCGATTGCAATTGCTCCCGCAACGCCGGCTATATTACCGGTACCGATCGTGGCCGCCAGCGCAGTACACACTGCCTGAAACGGTGTAATCGAACCCTCTTTCGCCTCTTGCTTCTGAAAAATCTTACCGATCGTATTCTTTAAAGCATATCCGAATTTGCGGAACTGGATAAACCCTGTCCGAAAAGATAATACCAGACCAACACCGATAATACAGATCATCGCCGGGACGCCCCAGACGAAATCATTTACGATCCCATTAATGCGTTCAATAGTTTCTAACATATTTTTCCTCTCTTCCTTTTAATACATAAACCTCTTGAATCCCTTTTCATCCTTTTAATCTTTTATCCTCTAAATTTTATATCCTTTTATTCCCTTTTTCCCATACACAAAATGCATCTTTTATGCAGCATGATTCCCGAACCAATGGCATAAAGGTAGGGGAGCGTAAGGACTCCATACTGTTCTTAATCGCTCCCCCAGCCTGAATGTATGATTAGATTAATGAGCGTGGATCTGTGTATTCCTCATTGTAGCTGTCTGCCACATTCTTACAGGTCAGTTTTCCATCATAGGTATTGATTGCAGAGTAGATAACATCATTATCCTTGCATGCCTGCTCCAGCCCCTTATTTGCAATCTGGAGACCGTAGCTTAAAGTAGCGTTGGTCAGTGCGATCGTAGATGTTCTCGGAACTGCTCCCGGCATGTTGCCTACACAGTAGTGAACTACGCCGTCTACAATGAATACCGGATCATCATGGTATGTAACCTTAGTGGTCTCTCCGCATCCGCCCTGGTCAACAGCAACGTCTACGAATACAGCGCCCGGCTTCATTCCCTTCAGATATTTCTTCTTGAAGATCTTCGGTGCAGATTTTCCAGGAATCAGAACGCATCCGATTACCAGGTCCGCATCTTTAACAGCCTTCTCAATGTTCGCGTCGGTAGAAACAAGCGTCTGAATCCTTGCTCCGAAGATGTCGTCCAGATAAGCCAGTCTCTGAAGATTGATGTCCATGATCGTTACATTAGCGCCCATGCCTACCGCAATCTTACAAGCGTTCGTTCCAACAGAACCGCCGCCTAAGATTACTACGTTTGCCTTCGGTGTTCCCGGAACGCCTGCTAAGAGAACGCCTTCTCCGCCATACAGCTTTTCAAGATACTTTGCGCCTTCCTGAATACTTAAGCGTCCTGCGATCTGGCTCATTGGCGCCAGAAGCGGAATGCTTCCGTTTCTCTCAATCAATGTCTCATAAGCAACACCCTTAACCTTAGAATTTAACAGAGCATCTGTCTGCGGTCTGTCTGCTGCAAGGTGGAGATATGTATAAAGAATTAATCCTTCATGGAATAACGGATACTCCTCCGGAAGAGGCTCTTTCACCTTAACCATCATCTCAACGCTGTCCCATACTTCTTTTGCGCTGCCGATCATCTTTGCGCCGGCTTCCACATATTCTTCATCAGTAAATCCAGAACCAAGTCCTGCGCCAGCCTCGATCAGAACCTCATGTCCTGCATTCACATAGCTCTTTGCATTGTCCGGAGTCATACCTACACGGAACTCATTGTTTTTGATTTCTTTTACACATCCGATTTTCATTTCTCAAATCCTCCTAAATAAAATAAATGGTTAAAATGGTTGTTGAAGAATATTATTCAAATATTTTTTTTAATGAAGAATATCCGTCTGTATCTTTAGTATATTTCAACAAATTTCATTTGTCAAGAAAAGATATTTTGTTAACTATCACGATATTTGTATAACAAGCCTGTTAAATAAATGTCGAATAAAGGGATTGGAAGAGACAGAATATCGGAATAACAAAAACAGGCGCGGTTTTGCGCCTGTTTTTATATAGAAAGCATTCTATAAATTATTCTGTTTTTATAACTGAGGTCCTGCCGGAACAAGTGCTTTTCCGGCTTCGTTGCCTTCGTACTTAGCAAAGTTCTTAATGAATCTTCCAGCCAGATCCTTAGCCTTAGCTTCCCACTCTGCAGTGTCTGCATAAGTGTCGCGTGGATCCAGAATGCCTGTGTCTACGCCATTCAGCTCTGTAGGCACCTCAAGGTTGAAGTACGGAATGGTCTTTGTCGGCGCGTTCTTGATGTCTCCGTTTAAGATAGCGTCGATGATTCCGCGGGTATCCTTAATCGAAATACGCTTGCCGCTTCCGTTCCAGCCTGTATTTACAAGATAAGCCTTTGCTCCGCTCTTTTCCATTCTCTTAACCAGCTCTTCTGCATACTTGGTCGGGTGCAGCTCTAAGAACGCCTGACCGAAACATGCGGAGAAGGTAGGTGTAGGCTCGGTGATTCCGCGCTCTGTACCCGCAAGCTTTGCTGTAAAGCCTGACAGGAAGTAATACTTGGTCTGCTCTGGCGTCAGAACAGATACCGGCGGAAGTACGCCGAACGCATCCGCTGAGAGGAAAATTACTTCCTTTGCAGCCGGCGCTGCGGATACCGGACGTACGATCTTCTCAATGTGGTCGATCGGATAAGACACACGCGTATTCTCTGTTACGCTCTTGTCTGCAAAATCAATCTTGCCGTTCTCATCCAGTGTTACGTTCTCCAGAAGAGCATTGCGCTTAATCGCATTGTAGATATCCGGCTCAGACTCTTTGTCAAGGTTGATAACCTTTGCATAGCATCCGCCCTCAAAGTTAAATACGCCGTTGTCATCCCAGCCGTGCTCGTCGTCGCCGATCAGAAGGCGCTTCGGGTCGGTTGACAGGGTTGTCTTTCCTGTTCCGGACAGACCGAAGAAGATCGCTGTATTCTCGCCGTTCATATCTGTATTTGCGGAGCAGTGCATAGCTGCGATACCCTTCAGCGGCAGATAGTAGTTCATCATAGAGAACATACCTTTCTTCATCTCTCCGCCGTACCACGTATTTGCAATCACCTGCTCGCGGCTTGTAATATTGAACATGGCAACTGTCTCAGAATGAAGCCCCAGCTCCTTGTAATTCTCTACTTTTGCCTTAGAAGCATTGTAAACTACAAAATCAGGCTCGAAGTTCTCAAGCTCTTCATCCGTCGGCTTGATAAACATATTACGAATAAAGTGAGCCTGCCATGCAACTTCCATAATAAAACGGATCGCCATACGTGTATCTGCGTTTGTTCCGCAGAAAGCATCTACAACAAACAGTCTCTTATTCGATAATTCTTTTACTGCGATATCCTTTACTGTTGCCCAAGTCTCCTCAGAAGCCGGATGGTTATCGTTCTTATACTCGTCAGTAGTCCACCATACCGTATCCTTTGAGTTCTCGTCCATAACAATGAACTTGTCTTTCGGCGAACGTCCCGTATAAATACCGGTCATAACATTCACTGCACCCAGCTCACTTACCTGTCCCTTCTCATAGCCTTCGAGTTCTGGTTTGGTCTCTTCTTCAAATAACAATTCATAAGAAGGATTATAGACGATTTCTGTTGTTCCTGTAATTCCATACTTAGTTAAATCAATCTTTGCCATGTTCGTTTTGACCCCATTTCTTAGTATTAGTATTCACAACACAATTCTGTGTTCCGTTTATATTATACATATCTCAGAAAAAAAATCAACTTATTTTTCGTTATTTTTTTCACATATTGCTTTTTTCTCCGTTTTGCCTATAAATCCAGCAGATTTCTCACGGTTTCTTCCATATTATCCACATCACATTCTGCCGTATGGAGGATATCTGCATGAAGAATTTCTCTGATCGCACCTGGGAGTTCTCTTCCCGATACTTTCTTTAATTCTTCCAAAAGACTGAATTCATCCTGTTCGGCATAGCTGCTGTCAATGGAACTCATTACGCTCTTAACAAATTTGTACGGACTTGCCGTAGATGCAATCACACATTTTGCCGTATCCTTTGTCCGCGCCTGATATTCTCTGCATACATAGGCTGCCACTGCCGTGTGGGTATCCATCACATATCCGGTCTTCTCATACACTTCATGGATCATGGACGCCGTCTGTTCTTCTGTTGCATATCCCGCTTCAAAATCTAAAAGCTCTGCTTTCATATCCTCTGTAATTTCGTAAATGCCTTCTTTCTGAAGCGCGCTCATAAGTTCCGCGTTCTTTTTATCGTCGCAGCCGGCAATCTGATAGATCAGACGCTCCAGATTGCTGGATATCAGAATATCCATGGACGGCGAGGTGGTCAGCACAAATTCCCGGTGCTTCTTATCATAGATGCCGGTCCGGAAGAAATCAAACAAAACCTTATTCTCATTGGATGCACAGATCAATCTTCGAATCGGGATTCCCATCTGCTTTGCATAATATGCCGCCAGAATATTGCCGAAATTCCCGGTAGGCACTACTACATTGATCTCTTCCCCCGAACGGATCTGCCCCCGCTCAAGCAGTTTTCCATAAGCATATACATAATAAGCCACCTGCGGAACCAAACGCCCGATATTGATAGAATTTGCAGATGAAAACTGGTACCCGTGCGCATTTAATTCCTCTGCAAGCTCCTTGTTTTCAAACATCGCCTTCACACCGCTTTGAGCGCTGTCAAAATTGCCGTGAATAGCCACAACTTCTACATTCTTCCCCTTCTGAGTCACCATCTGCAATTCCTGAATCTTGCTGACGCCATTCTTTGGATAGAATACGATAATCCGTGTGCCCTCCACATCCGCGAAGCCTGCCATGGCCGCCTTTCCCGTATCTCCGGAAGTTGCAGTCAAGATCACGATCTCATTCTCTACCCGGTTCTTCTTGGCAGAAGTCGTCAGAAGATGGGGCAGAATCGACAGCGCCATATCCTTAAAGGCAATGGTCGCCCCATGAAACAGCTCAAGATAGTAAACGCCGTCCACATTGACAAGCGGAGCAATCTCTTCTGTATCGAATTTACTGTCGTACGCCTTTCTGATGCACCCTCTTAATTCTTCTTCTGTAAAATCCGTAAGAAATTCCTTCATAACCGTATAAGCCGTCTCCTGATAGGACATCCCCCGAAGCTCATCTACAGATACGGAAAGCTTCGGAATCTGTTCGGGAACAAACAAGCCTCCATCCTCCGCCAGCCCCTTTAAAATAGCCTCAGAAGCCGTTACCGTACTATCAGAATTTCTCGTGCTTTTATATCGTATATTCATGAAATGTTCTGTCCTTTCTGAAAAGCTGCAGCCAAAACCCCCGGCCGCAGCCCGCAAACTGCCTTTATACTTCTTTCTTACTATTGGTATAATTTACCAGACCTCCGGCTGCAATCAACTCTTGCATAAATTCCGGAAATGCCTGTCCCTGAAACTGCGTACCTCTGGTACGGTTGTAAATTCTGCCGTTATCAAAGTCAATCTCAACCTGATCTCCGGCTTCAATTCCTCTTGCCGCCTCCGGACATTCAATAATCGGAAGCCCGATATTGATTGCGTTCCGGTAAAAAATCCTTGCAAAAGTCTCAGCGATCACGCAGCTTACCCCGGCTGTCTTCAAACAAAGCGGAGCGTGTTCCCTAGAAGAACCGCAGCCAAAATTCTTATTGGCTACAATGATATCCCCCGGCTGCACTTTACCCGCAAATTCCGGGTCAATGTCTACCATCGCATGGCTGGCAAGTTCTTTTGCATCAAAGGAATTCAGATATCTTGCCGGAATGATAACGTCGGTATCTACGTTATCTCCATATTTAAATACATGTCCCAATGCTTTCATGATCTGTCACCTCCAACCTTCTCAGGATTCGCAATGTATCCTGCAATCGCGCTTGCCGCCGCAGTCTCCGGCGAAGCAAGATAGATCAGGGAATCCACATGTCCCATCCTTCCCACAAAATTACGGTTTGTGGTAGACACGCATCTCTCTCCCGCCGCCATTACTCCCATATGGCCTCCCATACAGGGGCCGCAGCTCGGAGTATTGACCGCGCAGCCTGCGTCAATAAAAATATCCAGCAGTCCCTCGGCAATACATTGTTTGTAAATCTTCTGTGTCGCCGGAACAATCATGACACGCACGTCCTCATGTACCTTACGTCCCTTCAAAACTGCCGCTGCCTTCCTCAGGTCAGACATCCGTCCGTTCGTGCAGGATCCGATCACAACCTGATCGATCTTTATCGGCTCCATCGCCTCAATCTCGTCAATGGTCTTCGCATTCCCTGGAAGATGGGGGAACGCCACGGTCGGGCGGACTTCTGACAGATCAATCTCAACAACTTCGTCATACACTGCGTCCGCATCGGCCTCATATACGTTAAATTCCTTTTTGCAGTGCTCCTTTAAATATTCCTCCGTCTTCTGATCCACCGGGAAAATTCCATTCTTAGCTCCCGCTTCTATGGCCATATTCGCGATCGTGAAACGATCGTCCATAGACAGGTTTCCAACGCCGTCCCCGGTAAATTCCATGGATTTATACAGAGCGCCGTCTACGCCGATCTTTCCAATAATATGGATGATGATATCCTTACCGCTCACAAATTCCTGCGGCTTACCCGTCAAGACAAACTTTACAGCGCTGGGCACCTTAAACCACAGCTCTCCCGTCGCCATTCCTGTTGAAATATCTGTCGTTCCCACGCCGGTAGAAAATGCTCCCAGCGCTCCGTATGTACAGGTATGCGAATCTGCGCCGATGATGCATTCGCCGGCCGTCACAACGCCCGCCTCCGGCAGGATTGCATGCTCCACGCCGGATTTGCCCTGTTCAAAATACCAGCTTAACTCCTGCTCTCTTGCAAATTCCCGGATAGCCTTGGAATTCTCCGCCGACTTAATATCCTTATTCGGCGTAAAATGATCCGGCACCAGAACTACTTTATCTTTATCAAATACTTTATCTGCCATCTGTCTGAAAATCGGCAGCGCCATCGGTCCGGTGATATCATTCGCCATAACCACATCCAGCTTTGCCATAATAAGCTGGCCTGCTTCTACACTGTCAAGACCCGCGTGTGCCGCAAGGATCTTCTGTGTCATCGTCATTCCCATGATGAATGCGCCTCCTTTTACCTTTTTTTCATTCTACGTGCTATCATACCACAGGTGATAATCACAGCGCAAGAAAGAATGCAGGTAAATAGCCAAATGGATATATCCGCTGCGTCTCCGGTTCTTACAGGCGCCTGGGTTCTTGTATTTATTATCGTCTGTGGCGCTTCTGGCTTCTCTGATTCTTCCGGCTTCTCTGGTTTCTCCGGTTCTCCCGGTTCTTCCGGCTTTTCTGGTTCTTCCGGTACTTCCGGCTCTTCATGCTTTTCCGGTTCTCCCGGATCTTCCGGCCCTTTATCCGTCAATGTTCCAAGATGGACTATCGCTTTATTCTTCTTTATTGTTACCGTAAACGGCGGAATCAAGTCATAATCCTCATTACTCGCGCACCGTATCTCTTCAATCTCATATGTATCAAAAGGAAGAGCCCCTTTTGTATTCTCCGCAGGCACCAAAACGCCGTTTGCCCCTATGCCAAACCAAATTCCGTCATCACAGGTTTCCCCCAGATTGGTATCAGTCGAATGCTTATTCCAGTCAGAGGAAGTAGATATCTGCCCATTCTCATCTGTAATGATAATATGACTCTCTAAAGTTGTCTTGCTGGTAATCTGGAAGGGTACATTGGCAAGTCTTTTATGTGTTCCCTCTGCAATCTTCACTAATTCCAGATCGCCGCGAATCACATAATCAGATGCAGTACATACATTTCCTCCGGCCATCACAGCAGTATTTCCATCCTGCCTGATCGTCGTCAGATATTTTTCTTTCATGGCTTTTCCCGTATTATTCTGAAAGAACATTCCATCTGTAAGATATCCCTTTGGTGCCTTTACCTCTTCAACCGTAAGGGTTCCTAAGGGCAGCACAGGTTTTCCATCCACCTCATAAAATGCATCTCCTTCTATCTGATATTTTTTATCGAGCCTGCAGACATACTTCGTCTCGCCGGATACCTTTTCTTCCTTTGCTGCCAGCACCCATGTACGGTCTGGTTTTTCCGGCAGATTCTTCACTGTATAGTTTCCCTTGTAATAACACACCTTAAACTCAGCGCCTTCTAGGGACGCTCCGCCCAGCGGGTGCCCCTCCTTACTCTCCGCATCCTGCTTTTGTATCATCAGGCCCAGTCCATCCCATACGGGGACTTCTCCGACCTCCAAATTCTGAGTCTCCTGCGGACTCAAAGCCACCGGATACACTGTCTGATCTAATTGATACCCTGCCGGCGCCTTAATTTCTTTTACATAATATGTTCCTGCATCCAGTTCCACCGCTTCTGTAATACCTTCTGCATTTGTAACCAAAACTGCCTGTCGGCTCCTGCAAGCCTCCTCCGAAAAAACTCCATACTCTGCTCCTTCCAGCGTATAACATCCATTTCCCTTCACTAATTCTGTTTTGGACGCAGACTTTTTTAACTGCAGCCATCCTGTAGGTTCATATTCCCAAAACGCCAGATCCTGAGTCGTACTGCCCCCATCTGACAACACATATACCGAAAAACCTTCCGGTGCGTCGGGAAGCCCTTGAATTCTATCTATAAATGCCTGTCCGTATCCATAATAATTGTCACGATGCCCATTTGCCACCGAACCCGCAAGACAGGTTTCCACATAAGAAGCTCCCACATCCCCCGGCCCCTGCCATCCATAATAGCAAATCTTTCTCATTATGTCATTGCTTCGATTCTCTCCTGTATATACCCTGTCAACAGAAAATACCGTTCCAAGCTGTGTAGGCGGATCCATTTCATGGCAGATACACATAGCGCTGATCCCTCCGTCAATCTCGAAATATCCTACCATAAGCGGCCCGTCGTTATACCGGGTATCATAAAGCGTAAGCTGATGAGTACTTCCTACGCCCCTGCCGCCAGAAGCCTGCGCTGTAAGCTTTGTTCCTCCCACCCAAAAGGACAATACCGCCACCGCAAGCAAAATGATAAATCCTAACTGTTCCCTGTTTAATTTTCTTCTTTTCTTCATAAATTTCCTCCATTCATCAAATATACTAGTTACCGCGATAAGGACTGCCATTTCATAAATTCTTCGGAAAGCAGGGAGAAATATCCCTTAAGCGAACTGCCATTAGAATTTCCTGATAGAATGTTTCAAATTTGACTTATCGTTGAATAGTGACATAATATACCATTTTGATACAAAAGTCAATACCAACGTACAATTTATTTCAACTAATATTATTGTTTTAGAGGCACACTAATTTCATTTAATAAAAAAAGAACCGTCCTGCCAAACATTCCAAGATTCCTCCTTTTGTTTGCGCAAGACAGTTCTTCATAAATAATATCCGTATACAAGCCTACTTTTTTCTTGAGCGGATGTTTTCCTTCAATTCCAGCAGCGCCGCTTTGTATTTTCTCGATTCCATTCCTGGGAATGCCTGAATAAGACGCTCTCCCACTGCTCCTCTTTCCCAAAGCACCTTTTCATAGCGTCTGCGCAGCTCTTCTCTCTTTGCCTGCAGCTCTTCATATCGGGCGCGTAACTCCGCATCGTATTCCGCCTTAAGCTCTCTTCCCGCTTCCTTCGCGTATTCAACTCTGCCTTTCAGCTTCTCTTCTCTTTCCATACTGTCTCTAACATTCTCGTAAATATTCTCTCCCATTCTGTCAGACAGCTCATGAAGCTCCGCAGCAATCCTATCCATTGCCTCTAACCGCTTATTCAGTTTTAGGACTGCAGCCGCTGTCACATACAAATCCGCCGCCATCCCCACCGTGCATACAGACAAAACGATCAAGCCTATAACAATCGGAATATGTACTACCACGCCATTTACCATAGGCTGGAAAACCTTCATGATAAATACGCAGAACACACCCCAGATTAATGAAAAAACCAGGCAGACATATCCGCCGATATTCAGCGGCTGATTGGAATAATCCCACCATTTATGATGAAACAGTCTGTCCATCACAAATCCGGTAATCCCTTCGATTACCGTTACAAGCACTACAGACGCCGCATATAATACCAGCAAGTTCCCCCTTACTTCCCCAAGACAGTAAATGACCGAAACCACTCCCACGCCATAAATCGGACAGATCGGACCGTTCAAAAATCCCCTATTTACAAATTTCCCCTGCTTTACCGCCGCATAAGCCACCTCTACACACCAGCCGAGCACGCCATATATATAGAAAAACGCCGCCACCTCATATAATCCCGTAAAAAAATTCAGTTCCATAACTATCACCCACCTGTTACTGTTCACAGTGACATTCGCAAATCCATTTAAAATTGCCTTTGGCAATGGGATTTGCTCACACCTGAATCATTCTCTTACGGTCTGCGCAGTAAATGCGCAGACCTGTAAACCCACTTTACCATAGCTATTCTGACATTATATGCCAGATTGTAAATTTCGTCAAATAGTGCTATACTTTTTCCGGAATATAATAAAACATTAAAATTGCTATACTGCGAGGTTATATTATGGTATTAAAAGAAGGCAAAAATCATCATACCTACGAGGTACTTTCCATTCATATAGAGCTGCAGCTCGAACGCCGCTTACAGGCTCTCGGACTTACGGAGGGGAGTCTTATCACAATTCTTAACAATGACAAACAAGGCTCTCTCACCGCCAAATTCCGAGGTACCCGCTTTGCCCTTGGGAAAAGAATTGCCGACAATATCGAAGTTACGGAGGTAATGACAAATGAGCAGAACAATTAACGTAGGATTTATCGGTAATCCAAACTGCGGAAAGACCACTCTATTCAACGCCTACACCGGCGCTAACTTAAAAGTTGCCAACTGGCCGGGCGTTACCGTTGAGAAAAAGGAAGGATATACCACTTACGAAAATCAAGAATATAAGCTCATCGACCTTCCGGGTATTTACAGCCTTTCCTCCTACACCATGGAGGAAAAAGTTTCCAGAGAATGTATCTTAAGCAATGAGGTTGACGTCATTGTGGATGTAGCCGATGCCTCTAGTCTGGAACGGAATCTCTATCTGACCCTCCAGTTGATCGAGCTTGGCAAGCCTGTCATTTTGGCTCTGAACATGATGGACATCGTGGAGGAACGCGGCATGGAGATTGATCTGCACCGTCTGCCAGAGATGCTTGGCATTCCGGTCATTCCGGTTTCAGCCAGAAAAAAGACGGGACTTTCCATTCTAATGCACGCCGTTGCGCACCATCAAACTTATGGAAAACAGAGCCCCCTGATCCATCACCATCACACCGGCAGGGACATCCTGCACAAGCACAATCACCATGAAGAATATGCCATGGTTTATCAAGATTCCATTGAGGATAAAATTGACCTGCTAATTGACCGAATTACCGATACATACCCTGACTTTACCAATAAACGATGGCTCGCTATCAAATATATAGAAAAGGATCCATCTGCCATAGAATTTTGGCCCCTTGATACGTCCGATATTTTAGACCGCGTTTATGAGAAAGAAATTATAAACCAAAAATATGATTTTATAGAGGAAATCATTTCCGAGACACTGGTCAACAAATCCACCAAAGAGGAACGAACGGACCGAGTCGACCGGTATCTTACCGGCAAATATACGGGACTTCCCATTTTTCTTGCAATTATGGCGTTTGTATTCTTCCTCACCTTTTTTGTAGGAGATTTCCTGAAAGGATATTTTGAAATCGCGCTGGAAGCATTTTCCGGCCTCATCTTAAATGGAATGGCGGCCATCCATGCCGGCGAAATGATCACTTCTCTTGTAGTAGACGGAATCATCTCCGGCGTCGGCGGAATCCTTACCTTTCTGCCGAACATCTTCATTCTATTTCTTGCGCTTGCGTTCCTTGAGGACAGCGGATATATGGCAAGAGTTGCTTTTGTCATGGATGATATCATGAGCGGACTCGGCCTGTCCGGACGTGCGTTTATCCCGCTGCTTCTTGGATTTGGATGCTCTGTGCCTGCCGTCATGGCCTCTAGAGCCTTAGAGCACCGCAAAGACCGGATGAAAACCATATTGATTACGCCATTTATGTCCTGCAGCGCCAGACTTCCTATTTATGTGCTATTCTCTTCTATGTTTTTTGGAAACTATGCCATGGCAGTCTGTTACTCCATGTATCTTCTGGGAATTGCCGTTGCAATCCTTACCGCGTTCATCCTGTCGAAGCTTGACGGCAGCAAATCGGAACATGCGCTGTTAATCGAGCTTCCAGAATATAAAACGCCCAACGCCAGAACCATTGCCATCTATGTATGGGAAAAGGTCAAAGATTACCTGACGCGGGCGGGCACTATTATTTTTCTTGCTTCCGTTGTTATGTGGATATTGCTGAACTTTGGCCCCACCGGATATGTGACCGATATCAGCAGAAGCTTCGGCTCTTATATTGGTAAATTTATCGTGCCTTTGTTCCGTCCCCTCGGACTGGGATACTGGCAGATCATCGTAGCGCTGATCGCGGGAATCGCTGCCAAAGAAGTGGTCGTATCAAGCTGCGGAGTCCTTTTCGGCATCCAAAACATTGCTACGGCTGGGGGCATGGAGGCGGCTCTGACCACGCTGAACGCTATGGGCTTCGGAATGGCCAACGCCTATGCTCTGATGGTATTCTGCCTGCTCTATGTACCGTGTACCGCAACGATTGCAACCATCCACAGAGAGGTGGAAAGCAGCAGGCTGACCGCCCTGTTTGTTCTGTTCCAGCTTGGCACGGCATGGATCGTAAGTTTCCTGTTCTATCAGGGTCTTTCGCTGATACTATAACAAAAATATTCCGACTAAAGACTCCGGTTTTGCGCAAGAGAGAGTTCTATCTCCTTCTCCATGCTCAAACCGGAGCCTTTAGTCGGAATATCTGAATAACAGGTACCGATTTACTGTATCTTTTTCAACAAAGCTAATTTATTTTTGAATGGCGCATACCTGATCGGAATGTCTACCAGAAGGGACTTCTTCATGATACTTTTCCTGTGTGTGAAGGTGTCAAAGCTGTCTTTTCCGTGGTACCCTCCCATTCCGCTGTTTCCCACTCCGCCAAAAGGCATATGAGAAGTTGCAAGATGCACCACCGTATCGTTGATGCAGCCTCCGCCATAAGAAATATTTCTCAAAATTCCCGCTTCCCTCTTCTTATCCTTTGTAAAGTAATAGAGCGCCAGCGGCCTAGGCCTTGCGTTTACCATTTGAACTGCCTCCTTCATATCGTAGAAGGTCAGTATCGGAAGCAGCGGGCCGAATATTTCTTCCTGCATTACCGGACTCTCCCAGGTCACCTGATCTAACAGGGTCGGTGCAATCCGCAGAGAACTTCGGTCGCTCTCCCCGCCGGAAACCACATGGACTCCCTCAAGCAGTCCCAGCACACGGTCGAAATGCTTCTCGCTGATCATCTTGGGATACTCTTCATTTGCCAGCGCATCCTTACCATACATCTTGCGAATGGATTTATTAATCTGCCTAACCAGCTTATCCTTTACACTTCTCTGCACAAGAATATAATCCGGCGCCACGCAGGTCTGTCCGCAATTCAAAAACTTCCCCCAGACGATCCGCTTTGCCGCCAGCTTAAGATCCGCCGTTTCGTCCACAATACAGGGGCTCTTTCCTCCAAGCTCTAAACTCACCGGAGTCAGATGAGCGGCCGCCTTCTCCATCACGTATTTTCCCACGTTTACACTGCCTGTAAAGAAAATATAGTCGAATTTCTCATCCAAAAGAGCCTGATTCGCTTCTCTGCCGCCTTCCACCACAGAAATATACTCCGGCGCAAACAGCTCTTTTATCATCCCCGCTATTACCCTTGTAGTGGCGGGCGAATATGCCGACGGCTTTACCACCGCGCAGTTTCCGGCGCAGATAGCTCCCACAAGAGGCGCTACCGTCAACTGGAACGGATAATTCCATGGAGACATAATCAGCGCCACGCCGTAAGGCTCCGGATAGACAAAGGACTGCGCCGGAAACTGGGTGATCGGCGTTTTCACACGCTTTGGCGCCGCCCATCTTCGCAAATGCTTCAGGGTATACTTAATCTCTTCTTTTACAATGCCAATCTCGGTCGCGTATGACTCGAACGGAGACTTGTTCAAATCCTGATGCAGCGCACTCATAATCTCCTGCTCATGTTCACAAATCCACTGTCGCAGATTCTTAAGCTGCCGGATCCGAAAATCTACGCTCTTGCACTCTCCTTTGCTAAAATATGCCCGCTGGGCATGAAGCATGTCCTTATATTCTGCCATATATGTTCCCCTCCCTATTAAATCAATTAAAAAATCATAATTCTCATACTGTTCCTAAGAGACTTCCTTTGCATCCGCGAAAAGGTCTCCAATAGTTCCGCACCGACCGCCCGTCAGATGTCTATCCATTTTTATATAAAAATACCGGCGTACAATGCACAACACACTGTACACCGGCATCACCGATAGTATATCACAAATCAGGGACGATTGCGATTAAAATTAATATTCGCCGTTCTCATACTGCTCCCATGTAATCTCCTGCGCATCCGCCGGGATCTCGATCGGTTCACAGGCATCTCCTGTTACGTAAGTGGTTACGCTTGAATAGGACTCGACAGCAATGGCGTCTTCTGACTCCATAGTCTCGCCATATGCCTCATTTACCATACCCATCGCTTCATCCTTTCCTAAACCTTCCGAAAGCAGATCTTTCAGATAAACCAGCTTATTTCTCAAATCCCAGTAAACTTCGCTGGCCGGCATATCAACGTCCTCATAATCGTATTCTGTTTCCATGCGGATCAGTTTATTATCCTCGCTGGCCAAATAGATAGTCTCAGTTAATTGATCAATTTTATCCATGTCTTTCTTCATCTGCGCATTCGTTTCCTCAATGTACGCATCGATGGCGTCGGACATTCCGTCAATCAGTGCCACATCCTCCTCTGTCCATTCGTTTTCTGCAAGCACCGATTCCCTTGTATCCTCATCGTCTCCCTTCCATTGACGCTTATATTCGACCTTGAACTTCTGCACTTTGACGCCGTCTAATTCCTCCTCGCCTTCCTTGGTCACATTCACATTGGAAATGTCATAATATTCCGAGCTTTCATAGGGCTTCTCTTTCTCGTTATCCAGATAATAAGAATAATTCTCATACTCCTGATCCGTTGACAGCACCTTATAATAAGTCTTTACTCCCTCTTCGGAATCGTCATAGTATGTGGTGACCCCGTTATAAAAGTACTCATTTTCTCCTTCCTTTGTATAATAAGCTACATAATCTCCGCCGTCTGGCCATATACCCTTTGACATATACTGCTGCTGGTCTTTGTTCATTGTATAAATCCATGTGGAAGTTTCAGAACTCCCATCTGCCCTTTTCTCTGTCACTTCATTCTTTTCCCCATGGATCCCTTCTGCCTTGTACTGTTCATATGCCCCCTGTATCAGCGCCAGATACTCGTCGCTCTCGCTTGTCTGCTCTTCCTTTTCCGTGTCAGAGCCTGTATCAGCCTTTTCCTCCTTAGTGTCTGCCTTACCGCCGCAGCCTGCAGTCAAAACCGCCGCCGCACACAAAAGCGCCATCAATACCTTACTTCTCTTTTTCATATTCTTCCTCCTAATTTTTCTATAACAAAAGGGCGAACCTTTCTCGCCCGCCCTTAAGTTCCTAATCATTATAGCATACCCTATTGAACATTAGTAGTTCAATATGTATAGTTTAGCTGGCTTGTCTTCTCTTTATGAAAATACCTGCGATGGTTACTGCCGCGGTAAAACTAAGCGCCAGATAAACAGCTATATTTGCCGTATCGCCCGTCTGCGGCGTTGCCGCGCGTACTACTACAGAAGTCCCGGATGCAGACGCATTACCGCTGCCCTGCACTGTTCCCGGAGACACAACGGTACCCGCCGCTCCAGCTCCATCCGTATAAGCAAGTGCATACAAAGAGAACTCGTCCGTGCTGATTGTAATTGTATTTGGATCGTCATCCAAGTCCTCAAGCACTGTTACTGTATCGCCATGCAGGCGGATTATAGAAAATTCACGCCCAGATACATTCCTATATTCCTCTGGAATCTGAATCGTAATATGAATCGGCGCAAAAAGCTTGGAAACAGTTTCTACCGTATTTTTCGTCTTATTATTCTTTTGAATTGTAAGATCTAGAATCTGTGCAATCTGCCTGTTTCCCGCCGCGTTTCTAATTTGTTCCCTGCGCGCGGGACTGACAGAATTTTCTTCCACCTTATTTGAATTCAGAACAACTTCTATATCATCTCCGCTTGACAGCTCCTCCTCTGTAAGAATACTGCGTACCCACAATACATCCGACGGTATAACCTCAGAGCCGGCGCTTCCGGTTATCACCTCTACAATATTTTCCGGAATGGAATAATCCGGGTATCCGCCCTGACCACCATACCACTTTCCGTCGGTGCCATATCCGTGAAGCACAATTAATATCTCGCTCTTATTTCCCCATGTAGAAGGAATGGTCCCAGCAACGGTATATTTTTTTGTCTCTCCCGCTCCAAGTACAATATTAATAGCATTCTCGTCTGTAACCTTATTACCGGCAGCATCGCTCATCTCCCCAAAGTCCACTCCGGGGTAAGTCTCGCTGTTATCCGTTTCCTGATAATACCATGGATGCAGCCAAGATATCTTATGCGACACTCCTGTCGTATTCGTGATTTCAACCTGAAATACCACCTGCGCACCCGGTTTTACTTCCTGATCCGGAGTTACTGTTACCCGGTAAGCTTCCCACACAAACGCTGCATCATCCCCCGGACGGACCGGATCGGTATCCCCGTATCTGGCCTCGCCGGTATAAGTCAGGCTGCCTTCCTCATCAGCGCCCAGTATGTGAACTATTACATGGCATCCTCGTCCCCATCCGGAGGGTATCGTCCCTGTTAAGGTAAAATTCTTTGTCTCATTCGGTTCAAATTCAAGTCCTTCTATCGGATTCCCTGTTACTTCATTACCCTCCGCATCCCGGAGTACGCCAAACGTGTTATCATCGTCCGGATAATCTGCGGCGGGACTAAAATAAGCATGCGTAAATTGCTTTGCCGCCAGTTTCTTCTCCGTTGTATTTGTAGCACTGATATTATAGGTAACCTCTGCCCCCGCCTTCACTTCATTATCCGTAGTCACGGTAAGCGCAAATGCATCGTCTGCGGCCTTTGCTTCAAACCCTCGGCAAACTGCAGGTGCCATCCCTATAAACAGCGCCAGACACACGCATATGGACAATATCCTCTTCTTCATCCCTTTATCCTCCTGTTATGTGTAGTCGTATTGCGACTATTTGTACTGCATTATATCAAATTATAGTCTTGATACGACTATTTGTCAATAGTCCTGTCAAGACTTTTCTATAATATGGTAACAGTTCAGCCATCGCCAAAATTATGGGCGAATCATGCTTGCATGAATGAGCGCATAATGCAGGCGATGAGCCAAACGCCCCTTAAGCCTCAGATAGAAGCTCTGCAGCAGCGGACAGCCTGCTTAGCAGGCAGTCTGTGGCTTGTCTAATGGGCGTGGGCTGAACTGTTACATGGTATGAGGAACTTTAAGAAACGGTTCACACAGCACTTTGCATTTACTGCAAAGTACGTAAGAAAGCAAGGAGATTTTTATGATATTTAAAAACATTCGATCCCTGCGCGAAGATCACGATAAGACCCAGCAGGAACTGGCTGACTATCTCAATGTCAAGCAGACCACCTATTCAAAATATGAACTGGGGAAAATAAATATCCCCATAGAGGTCTTTATCAAATTAGCAGATTATTATCATGTTTCTGTTGACTATCTTCTAGGCAGAACAACGCGCAAAAAATAAGAAAAATACCGAAAGGAAAAACACATTATTTGCAATGCCAAGGCTGTTGCAAATAATGTGTTTCATATCCTACATTTCTTTATTCTATCTCGCCTGCCTATTTCCCTTCATAGCAAATCACGCTGTCAACATCGTACTTCGCAAGCTTATCTCTTCCTTTCAAACCTGCAAGCTCCATGAGAAATACAATCTTTACCACCTGGCCTCCAAGCTGTTCCACCAGCTTCGCCGCTGCCTCAATCGTTCCTCCGGTAGCAATCAGATCATCAATCAGGACGACTTTCTGCCCCGGTTTCACAGAATCCTTATGCATCTCAATCACAGCGCTTCCGTATTCCAGATCATACTCCATAGAAACTGTCTCTCTTGGAAGCTTACCTTTCTTGCGCACCAGCACAAAAGGCTTATGCAGATTATAGGCAACCGGCATTCCAAAGATAAAACCTCTGGATTCCGTACCCGCAATCACATCAAATTCAACTCCCTCCAAACGTTTCTGGATCTCGTCAATCGCAAGGTGAAGTCCCTCTGCATCCTGCAGCACACTTGTCACATCACGGAAAATAATTCCCTCCTCTGGAAAATCTGGAATACTTACTACATATTCTTCAATCTTTTTCATTCGTATCCGCTCCTTCATAAAATAATCTATGTCCAGTATAGCACAGTTTATCTCAAATTTCTATAATTCTGCTTTCTCACAGGTTACTGTTCACTCCGTTCACAGCAACCTTTGCAAATCCATTGAAAATTCGCTTCGCTAATGGGATTTGTTCACATCAACAATATATCTTGCCACATGGATTCCGCTTGCAGACGCATGGGAAAGAGAATGGGTCACGCCGCTGCAGTCTCCAATTACAAAAAGTCCTTTATGCCTGGTTTCCAGATTCCCGTCAATTTCTACTTCCATATTATAGAACTTAACCTCTACACCGTAAAGCAGCGTGTCATCATTGGCTGTCCCCGGCGCGATCTTATCCAGTGCATATATCATTTCTATGATCCCATCCATAATACGCTTTGGCATTACCAAACTCAGATCTCCCGGCGTTGCCGCCAGCGTCGGCACCACATAGCTCTCCGCGATTCTCGACGGCGTACTTCTTCTTCCCCGGATCAAATCGCCAAATCTCTGCACCATAACTCCTCCGCCCAGCATATTTGACAGCCGTGCAATACTCTCGCCATAACCATTGCTGTCCTTAAAGGGCTCTGAAAAATGCTTCGACACCAATAGCGCAAAGTTCGTGTTCTCTGTATGCTGCTTTGGATCTTCATAGCTGTGCCCGTTTACTGTGACAATTCCATTCGTATTTTCATTTACCACAACACCGCGCGGATTCATACAGAAGGTTCTGACCAAATCCTCGAATTTGGCTGTACGGTACACTATCTTGCTCTCATACAATTCATCTGTCAAATGTGCAAACACTTCCGCGGGAAGCTCTACCCTCACGCCGATGTCAACACGGTTGGATTTGACCGGAATCTCAAGCTCCCTGCATACGCCTTCCATCCATTTGCTTCCGCTCCTGCCTGCGGATATCACGCAGTTCCTGCAAATATAAACCGTATCTTTTGTATGAACTTTATAACTGTCCTCACAGGCCTCCACTTTCTCCACCGGCGTAAGAAAATGAAATTCCACCTTATCCTTTAATTCCTTGTATAAATTACCAAGGACAATATAATTAATATCCGTACCCAAATGGCGGACCGACGCATCCAAAAGATGCAGATCATTCTGGAGGCACGTCTTTTTGATCTCCGTGTTTGCAGTAGAATACAGCTTCGTTCCGGCCCCGCCGTGAGAAATATTAATTCCGTCTACGTATTCCATCAATTCAACCGCTTCTTTTTTCCCAATATACTCATGCAGCGTTCCACCGAACTGATTTGTGATATTATATTTTCCGTCGGAAAATGCACCCGCCCCTCCAAAGCCATTCATAATCCCACAGCTTTTACAATGTATACACGCCTTTACTTTTTTCCCGTCAATAGGGCATTTTCTCTTTTCAAGGCTGTTTCCAGCTTCCAATACTGCAATTCTTAATTCCGGCTTCAGCTTCACCAGCTCATATGCCGAGAAAATACCTCCCGGTCCCGCCCCAATAATAATTACATCAAAATCCATAGTCCTATCTCCCTTCTATTTCACAAAACATATTTATCATTCCTACAGCTCACGCCCGTCCTTTTCTCAGTATGTCCACCGTATGGCCCGCTGCCCCCATCAGATCCGGCCTTTCACAAGTCGCAAAATGGTATTTCAAAAAATATTCAAATTCTTCTTGATCCAATGCATTTAAAAAGGGCCGGATATAATTCGCCGCGCCGTCTGCCGATACAATCTGAAGCCTTTCTAACCCGGCTTCCTCATTCAGCTTCCCGATATCCTCAAGACGGACCATGCTGTATAACTCATTTGCTTTTTTTGTACAGTGAAAGCTCTCATCCAGCATCCCCGACTCCACCGATTCTTTGATATGCCTCTCCTTAAAACCGTAGGTAATCACGCTAAATTCATTCATAATATACGCCGCCAGAAGAATCCCGCCTGTTTTCAGCACTCTCTTCGCCTCGGCAAGCGCCTTAAGCTTCTCACCTTCCTCCTGAAGATGATACAGCGGCCCAAACAAAAGAACCATGTCAAACTCCTCGTCCCGAAACCGCTTCAGCCTCAGGGCATTCCCCTGATATGCCCTTACCAGCCCGGATTTAGCCTTAAGCCTTCCCAGATTATGCTTCACAAGCTCTACTGCCGACACATCATAACCCTCTTCGGCCAAAGCAATACTGTAACGGCCTGTTCCTGCGCCGATATCCAGAATCCGGATCTGGGATTTCTCCTTTCTAGTATTTCTGGCAATCCAGTCCAAATATTCATGAATGTATTTCATGGAAGTCAGATATTCCACCTGTCCATGCCGGCTGTTCAAACGCTTGTCTTCATTAAATTTATTATAATACTCTTCTAAGTCTGTCATACTTATACTCCTATAATTATTATAAGCGGTTCCATCGTTTAAGTATAACAGGCATTTTCTCCCGCCGCAATGAAATCCCTCACTGCATTTGCGATTTCAGAAAAAAAGTGGTATATTATCCATGCACAAACAGAAATAATTTCCATTTGTGAGGCTCCGATCTGCCCGCCGGGAACAGATCGGAGGCCTCACAGGTGAAATAATTTACGGAGGAGACTGCTATGTCATATTGCACTGAATGTGGAACAAAACTAATCAAAAAACCTTTAGATAACGAAGGAGAAATCCCGTACTGTGAAACTTGCAAAGCCTACCGCTTCCCAACCTTTAATACAGCGATCAGCACCATCGTCTACACTCCGGATGCCAAAAAGCTTCTGCTGATTAAACAGTATGGAAAAGACCGCAATATTCTGGTGGCGGGATATGTGAATAAAGGTGAATTTGCTGAACATGCCTTAAAACGGGAAGTGCGGGAAGAAATCGGACTAAAAGTAATAAGCTGCTGCTTTAACCGGAGTGAATATTATGAAAAAAGCAATACTCTGATGCTGAACTTTGCCTGTATGGCAGATTCTGACGATTTAAGCGGAGTAACCCCGGAAGTCGATTACGCCGCATGGTATACTCCCCAAGAAGCAAAGGCAGCCATCTACCATGACTGCCTTGCAGAACGTTTTCTTCTGAGCTGGTTAAGCAAACGGGAATATTATGATATGAATCATGAAACCTATCATTTTTAGGCTATACTCTGGTCAGTGCGCTAGCCTACATGAAATCCGCTGGAGGTGACATGCGCCACCTTGCTTCCAAGCTCGTCTGTTACCTCCACCACATAATAACACATAGACCTTCCGTCTTTTACCTGTCTTGCCTCGGCAATCATCCTTTTTCCTTTCACCTTTCCAAGATAGGTAATCTGAGCAGTCTGTGATACTACGGTTTTTTCCTGCCAGTTCGAAGCTACCGCAAAAGCGAAATCTGCAACTGTAAAGATCGCTCCGCCCATCACGCCTCCAACTGCATTATAATGATGTTCATCCAGTTCCATCACGATTCTGGCGTAGCCTTCTCCCACTTCTTCAATAACGGCGCCGTTTTCGGTAGCATACCGATCATCCGCAAACCGCTCCCGCACCCTCTTTAAAATATCCGAATCCATAAATATTCCTCTCCTTTTCCTATGTATATCTTCTTGAACATTAGTAGTTCAAGAAGTTTGTCTTATTGAAATGACTGCTCTGTACGTTCAATAATCTCATCCTGAAGCGGTTTATCCAGATTGCGGAAGAAATCGCTGTATCCGGCTACACGCACGATCAGATCCTTATATTCTTCCGGATTCTTTTGCGCTTCTATCAGCGTCTTTTTGTCAATCACATTAAATTGAATGTGATGCCCATCCATAGAGAAATAAGAACGGATTAAACTGGCCATATTATCAAGGCCCTCCTGGCCCGCAACGACATCCGGCGTAAACTTCTGGTTCAGAAGCGTTCCGGCTGTTGCAAGATGATCCATCTTCGCACAGGATTTAATCACCGCCGTCGGTCCGTTTGTATCTGCTGATTTCTCTGGCGAAATCCCCTCGGATACTGGTTTATGAGCCTTTCTTCCATTCGGCGTCGCCATAATAACGTCGCCAAAATATACATGGCAGGTGGTCGGAAGCATATCTACGCCGTATTTCCCGCCCTTCATGTTCGGACGGCCTGTAATCGTACTCCGGTATAGTTCAAATACATCCTGCATAATATCATCGGCATAATCGTCGTCATTGCCATACTTAGGAGTCTTATCATGAACCATGCGGTAAATCACATCATACCCATCGTAATCATGATCCATCGCCTCAATCAATTCTTCCATCGTAAAGTTCTTTTTGTCATATACATTATATTTGACAGCACAAAGACAGTCTGTAACCGTACCGATGCCTACGCCCTGTATGTAGCTGGTATTGTACCTTGCCCCGCCTGCATTATAATCCTTTCCATTGGAAATACAATCGTTTGTTACAACGGAAAGGCACGGCGCCGGCATCTCCTGCGCATACAGCTTCTCGATCACGTTATTGCCGCGTATCTTAATATTTACAATGTGCTCAAGTTGTTTCTTGAATGCTTCCCAGAGTTCATCATAGGTTTTAAAGTCCTTCGCATATCCCAGCTTTAACCCGATCTGCCTGCCGGAATACTGATCATATCCGTTAAATAGTGTCAGTTGAAGTACCTTTGGGATATTTAAATATCCGGTGAGGATGTATGCTTCGCTCCCCCACGCCCCGGTTTCCACGCATCCGGAAGAACCTCCGCGTCTTGCGTCTTCCAGATTCTTGCCGGCATTGACAAGCTCCATGATCTGAGCCTCTGTATTATAAAATGCGGGCTGCCCCCATCCTTCCCTGGAAATTTCACATGCCCGCTTTAAAAATCTAGCCGGCGTTTTCTTACTGATGGTTACATTGGAATTCGGCTGAACCAGCTTCATCTCATCCATGCAGTCCAAGATCAGATAGCTCACATTATTCACACCGTTGCGCCCATCCGGAGTTACTCCGCCTGTATTAATATTTGCAAAATCCGTATAGGTAGCGCTTTCCTTCAGCGTAATCCCAACCTTAACAGGCGCCGGCTGATTATAAAACTTCACCCACAGACATTCCAACAGTTCCTTAGCCTTCTCATCATCCAAAATACCAGCTTCCACGTCTCTCTCATAATAAGGATTCAAATGCTGGTCAAGCCTTCCGGGGCTGAAGGCATCCCATGGGTTCAGCTCTGTTGTAACCGCAAGATGTGTAAACCAGTATAGCTGGATTGCCTGCCAATAGGTCTGAGGCTTATGGGTGGGAACCACCTCAAGATTTGCCGCGATCTGAAGAAGCTCCGCTCTCCTTGCGGCATCCGTCTCTCTCTCAGCCATTTCAAGCGCAAGCTTACGGTAACGCTCTCCTAAAATAATCACCGCGTCACAGGAAATATCCATCGCTTTTAACTCTTCACATTTATTAACCGCCTCTGGATCATGAATATAATCCAACGCCTCCATCGTCTTTTTAATCTTCTCTTTATAATCGAGATATCCTGTTGTAAATACCTGCTCGCCGCCGCACGTATGTCCCGGACCTCTCTGCTCCATAAACTCCGTAAACATTCCCGCGCTGTAGCATTCCTTCCATTCAGGCGTCATTCTCGCAAGAATCTTCTCCCTCATGCTCCTTCCCGTCCAATAGGGGATAATCTCCTCCGCCTGAAGCTTTCTGTCCGCCTCTGTTGTTTGAAAAGACACCAGTTCACGCTCACTCATAACTACCATGTCTTCCACACTGTGGCAGCAAAGTTCCGGGAATGTAGGCGAAGCCTGAGGATCCTTTCCTTTCTCCCCTACAATCAACTCTCCGTCGCCTAGATACAATGTCTTATTCGAAAAATATTCCTTCAAGACCATTGCCCTCATAACCGGAATCGAATACTTTCCATCATTCTCCTTATAAAAATCGGTCTCAATCTTTGCCCTCTCAAGGTCAATATGAACCGGTGTTGTTACACTAACCTCCCGGAGCTTCTGAATTCTTTCATTCATACCGCGCAGTTTTGCCATGCCATTACCCTCCTATTTTTGTATTTGCAAACCCGGCGTCGATAAAAAGCTGTGCCAGCTTTTCCATCTCTTCCCTGTCCGGCGCATGCAGGTTTCTTCCTTTATATTCCATATCCAGCTTCGAATATTTACCGCTTCCCGTATCATGATAGGGCAGCAGGTTAATCTGGGCCGGATGAATATCCTGTTCCTTTAAAAACGCTATCGTCTCTTTCATATTCTCCTCATTGCCATTTACTTCCCTGATGGTCGGTATCCGGATGTAAATCCTTGCCCCGTCCCTAAAAAGCCGTACCAAATTCTCCAATATCAGTTTATTATCCACCCCTATATATTTTTTATGGAGCTTCGGATCCATAACTTTTATGTCATACAGAAAGGTATCCACGTAGGGGAGAAGCGCCTGAAACCTCTCATAAGAGACATATCCGCAGGTATCGACGGCAAGCGTCACCCCCTGACGTTTCAGCTCCTTTGCAGCCTCCAGAACATAATCCATATCCATCGTCATAACTTCCCCTCCGGAAAACGTAACTCCCCCTCCGGAATCCTCATAAAACATCTGGTCTTTCATAAGTTCCTTCACAAGTTCTTTCACCGTATATCCGCGGCCGGCGATTTCACGCAGGCCGACCGGACAAAAATCCGCGCATTTTCCACATAGAGTACAGGCTTTTTTATCCAATACCGGCCTGCCGTCTTTCATGCTGAGGGCTGCGTGAGGGCACGCTTTTACACAGGCACCGCAGCCTATACATTTTCCGGAATCAAACTGCATCTCCCTCTCATACCTTTGAGTCTCTGGGTTATGGCACCATTCACACCTCAGGGGACATCCCTTGAAAAAAACAGAAGTCCGGATACCGTCCCCGTCATGGACAGAAAATTTCTGTATATTGGTAATATTTACCGGGCGCTGCAGCCTTCCGACTGATTTTTCCAGATAGCGGCCATGGTAAACTCCCAATTTACCGCCTATTTTAACCCCTTCCGGCAGGCTTACGCCTTCATGCTCCAAGAGCATAATCTTCTTGTCAATCCCTCCCGCATAGCCTGTCAGGCTTCCGTCTGCCCCCACCACCCGGTGGCAAGGTATGATAATCGAAATAGGATTATGGCTGACCGCGCCGCCCACCGCCTGCGCAGACATACTTTCTCTGCCCAGGCCGGCTGCCATTTCTTTGGCAATCTCCCCATATGTAGTCACCTCTCCATAAGGAATCCGACAGAGAATCTTCCAGACTTCTTTACGGAAACCGCTGCCAGCCATTTTAACCGGCAGTTCAGAAATCTCCGGCCTCTCTCCGGCAAAATACCTCTTAAGCCAGCTTTCTGTTCTGGAAAATATAGGAAGATCCTTCTCTATTATTTCATCTCCTTTTAAAATATCCCTGTCATATTTTTGTCCGTCAATCCACAAACCGATCAGGCTGCTTCCGTCGCTGGCAAGGGTTAATCTGCCCAGCGGGGAATCCAAAGGCGCTATATAATACATACTCTTTCCTCTCTATCGAATACAGATATAAACCATATATACGGCATATGTTACCAGCATGATGAGACCTTCCCTTCGATCCAGCCTGCGGTCAGTCCACGTAAATCTCCACGCCAGAAAGCTCATCGCCATCAGGCAGGCAATATCAATGATATTTTCCATCACAAATTCGATCGGGCTGATTACGGACGCAATTCCCAGAATCAGCAGGATGTTAAAAATATTTGACCCCAGCACGTTGCCGATAGCCATATCGACTTCGTCCTTCCTTGCCGCCACAAGAGAGGTGACCAGCTCCGGAAGACTGGTTCCCATGGCCACGATCGTAAGGCCGATCAGATTCTGGCTCAATCCCAGATATCCCGCTATCGTAGTCGCTCCGTTAGTAACAAAATCCCCGCCGAACTTAATCCCAACAGCTCCCCCGACGATAAACAGAAGGCACTTTGCCACCGGCATAACCTCATATTCCTCTTCTTCCTCCGCCCTTCCGGCTCTCGCTTTCATCGCCGAACGAACCATCCACAGCAGGTATGCCGTAAAGATCAATAGCAGCACCGCGCCATCCCTTCGTCCTATCTTCATCCCCAGATATCCGAAAAATAGTAAAACCACCGCGCATATCATGGAGAACGGATACTCCTTTTTCAGCGTATCCATCTGCACCTTCAGCGGCATCACCATGGCGCAGGCCCCGCACACTACCATCAGGTTAAAAATATTTGATCCTATTACATTGCTGACTGCAAGTCCGTTGTTTCCGCTCATAGAAGCCGTCACGCTGACCGCGCACTCAGGAAGGCTGGTTCCCATAGCTACTATCGTCAAACCAATGATCATCGACGGAACTTTCAGCCGCTTTGCCACAGAAGAACTTCCTTCCACAAAAAAATCCGCCCCTTTTATCAGCAGTACAAAACCTACCGCCAATTCTATCATACTATAAATCATTATTTTCATATCCTATATTCCCTTTCAACCACTCCTACCTATTATAGCCTATATTTTACAAAACACCAAGCCCGTCCAGTAATATTTTACATCCCAGAAGGATCAGTATCGCTCCTCCGCACAGTTCCGCCCCCGATTTGTATTTCACCCCAAACAAGCTACCAATCTTTACTCCAGCCGCAGAACAGACAAAGGTCACGCATCCGATAAATGAAACTGCCGGCACAATCGACACCTTGAGAAATGCAAAGGTTACTCCCACTGACAAAGCATCCATACTGGTTGCGACCGCCAATAGGAACATATTCTTCACATCCATCGAGCTATCTATCTGACAAGCCTCTCCCTCCATAGCGTCCCTTACCATGCTTCCTCCCAGATACAAAAGAAGGATAAATGCGATCCAATGGGCATATCTGGTAATCATATCTGTAAAAAAACTGCCGAGAAAATACCCGGCAAGCGGCATCAGCGCCTGAAATCCGCCAAACCACATCCCCGCAATGCACATATACTTAAGCCGGATTCTTCCAAGCGACAACCCCTTACACACTGAAACAGCAAACGCATCCATAGATAATCCCACTGCCAGTATAAATAATTCTGCAAGTCCCATACCTTCCACTCCTTTTGTATAATTTCTATGCCTTAGCAAATGCATGACACAGCCGAAAAAAGACCCGGAGGACGGCTGAAAAAGCCATCCCCGAGTCTCATCACTTAAAGTAATACCGGGCGGTGTACGCCATGATGTCGATATTACCACATATGCGCATATACGATATGCCGACTACTCCCTCGTGGAAATATTTTCTACATTCTATCATTATAGAACAAATTTATCAACCATTTTTTCAAACCATTGACCAAGCCTCCCTTTCCGAATATAATGAAAGAAAACTGGTTGTACACCCAAAGGAGGCTTACTATGGAACATGTCATCGAACTGACTCATCCTCTGATCCAGCACAAAATATCCCGGCTCAGAGACAAGCATACCGGAACCAATGAATTCCGCAAACTGGTGGAAGAAATCGCAATGCTTATGGGCTACGAGGCATTAAAGGACCTTCCCCTGCATGATATTGAAGTCGAAACCCCCATCGAAACCTGCCGGACGCCGGTGATTGAAGGCAGAACCCTCGCGATTGTCCCAATCCTCCGGGCGGGCCTTGGCATGGTAAACGGCATGCTGGCTCTCGTGCCTTCGGCTAAGGTCGGCCATATCGGCCTCTACCGTGATGAGGAAACCCATGAACCACACGAATACTACTGCAAACTGCCGGATCCCATTGACGAACGGCTGATCATCGTCACGGACCCGATGCTGGCCACCGGAGGCTCCGCAGTCGCCGCCGTAAACTTTATCAAGCAGCACGGCGGAAAACAGATCAAGTTCATGTCCATCATCGCCGCGCCGGAAGGCGTAAAACGGCTTCTTACGGCACACCCGGACATACAGCTCTATGTGGGGCACATTGACCGGGAACTGAATGATACGGCCTATATCTGTCCGGGGCTTGGCGACGCCGGAGACCGGATCTTCGGAACAAAATAGTAAGGAGAAGATGTATGAAAATTGTATTTCTTGACACAAAAACAATTGGGGATGATATTGATCTGTCCGGCTTTGACGCACTGGGAGACGTGGTAAAATACCCCTTTTCCACCTCTGCTGACGTACCTGACCGGGTCATAGGCGCGGATGTTCTGATTGTAAATAAAGTACAGGTCAATGAACAGACCATCGGGCAGGCGGACCGCTTAAAGCTGGTTTGCGTAACCGCCACCGGAACCAACAATTTGGATAAGGATTATCTTGCAAAGCGCGGGATTGCATGGCGCAATGTGGCCGGATATTCCACGGAATCCGTAGCGCAGCATACCTTTGCCATGCTGTTCTATCTGTTTGAAAAGCTCCGCTATTATGACGACTATGTGAAGGACGGCCGCTATATAAACGACACCGTTTTCACACATTTCGCAGAACATTTTTTTGAATTGAAGGGTAAGACATGGGGGATCATCGGACTTGGCAGTATCGGACGCCGAGTAGCAAAAATCGCAGAAGCCTTCGGCGCAGACGTCATCTATACCTCGCCGTCGGGAAGCGCGCCTCAGGACGGCTATCATCAGGTGGATATGGAAACCCTGCTTGCAGAGTCTGACATTATCTCTGTCCATGCGCCGCTCAATGAATACACGGAAAACCTAATTGATAGAAAAATGCTGAGAAAGATGAAGAAAAGCTGCATTTTCCTGAATCTTGGAAGGGGGCCTATCGTTGTGGAAGCGGACCTTGCCGACGCGCTGGAAGAAGGCGTCATTGCCGCTGCCGGACTGGACGTATTATGCGAAGAACCCATGAGCGAGACGAATCCTCTGCGCAGGATCAAGGACAGCAAAAAACTCCTGATCACTCCACACATTGCTTGGGCAAGTGTGGAGGCCCGGACAAGACTGATGTCTATCATTCTTGATCAGGTAAAGGAGTTCTTTTTAACTTGCGGCTTATAAAACATGCAAAACGGGAGACCGACACCAGCATAGTTCCGGCAAATATAGCAAAGTCCCCCAGATTATAAGTAATCTCCGTGAGTTTCGGCCATCTGGTCTGAAATCCGATGTAATCAATGACCTTTCCTCTCAGGAATCGGTCGGATATATTGCTGAAAGCTCCGCCAGTAAACAGCATCATTCCTGTTTTTTTCACAAAATGGCGGGGCTTTGCCAACAATAACGCATCATATAGAAGCGCTGCCGCTCCCAGCGCCGCGGATATCCGTTTCAGGGTATCCGGCCTGCGCCTCAAAAAACCAAACATCGCTCCTTTGTTGTATACCTTGCGCAGCAGCACTCTTCCTCCCGCCAGCCTTCTCTCCTCGCCGGGTAGAAGCGTTTCCTCGATTCCTTGCTTTAAGATCATATCTAAACCGAATACCAGTGCCGCCATCCCTGCAAAAATCAGGAGCGCCATTTAATCCTCTCCCCTGATCTTGACAATTTCTGCCTTTAACTCGCCAATCTGTATATCCCGCTTATCCACGGCTTCGCAGAGTACGGATATATCTCCGTCAACCACCTCGCCGTTTTGGTATTTTTCATAAACCAGCTTGCCAATATCAATATAATCTCTTTCATTTCCCCTGTTTAGGGAACGAATATCGCTCTTGAGCTTCTGGATCCCAAGGGTATCCTCCGTCTTTTTCCCTATCTCCGCCGCCGCATCCGACAGCTTCTTTCCCAAATCTTCCAAAAAATCTGACATAAACATTCTCCTTTCTGTCTGCTATAGCTCTCTGATTGTCCTAAGAGTTTCATACAGGTTCAGCGTTCCGTACCCCCACTCCCGGTTTGGATACTCTACATCCGGCCTCCGCTCAGCGCCTAAGATAAATAAACCCTTTAGCTGCATGGTATTATACCCGAGAAAACGGGAATTCTGCATCAGCAGCCATTCTGCCAGAAGCGCGCTGGCTCCCGCCGTGACTGCCGCCGCGGCGCTTGAACCTGTTCTGCTGATATACCTTCCTCCCGGAAGGACACCCGTCACATCAACCCCCGGAGCGGCAAAATCCGGTTTAACCGCCTCTTGTCTAGTATATCCCCTTCCCGAATTAATATCAATACTATTCTCCACTCCATTGTAATGAGATACCGTAATCAACGAGTCTGCCGCCGACGGTTCTGTAAGCGTTGTATCTGGATTTGACTCAAGGAAAATCACTTCTCCAGTCATAAATTCTTTGATGGGAAGCCAGAGATGGAACATCCCGCCTGTCACTGTCAGCCTTACAGGGCTCACGACCACCTTCCAGATCCCCGGAACCGGATCCCGAAACCGGACAAAAACAAGCTGAGAGTTGTTAAATCTTGTTACAATCTGGTTATCTACATATACCTCTGTCCTCTCAAAAACAAACCGGAAGGAAAAGGCCGTCCCCTGCCGGACCGAAATCTTTGGCAGAACTTCCCCGGAAGGTGAGATTATGGAAACGGATAACAGATTCGGAATATCCGTCCACAGCTCCGTGGAAAATCCCTCCACTCCTTCCCCTACCTGAATCTCCACGTCCTTCTGCTCTTCCTTTTTCTGAAACTGCCCCTGATAGTGATGCCTCTGGTTCGCCTCGTTTCCGGTGCCTGTCACCACAATGTGGTTCGCGGTGTTGGCACATACCTGAAGCATCACCGCCAGCGCGCTGGAGCCCGTATGCCCGCCGAAATTCGTGCCAAGAGCCACGCACAGCACCAGCGGCATTCCATAGCTGTCCGCCAGATTTTTCAGATAAGTTACTCCCAGCATAATATCATTTTCCTGATAACATTTTGTATTCTGGGAAATCCCATAAAAATCCCGGATATACCGCTTCGCGGGCTTCATTTTCACCATGGCGATAACCGATTCCGGAGCGGCCCCTAAAAAGCGATTCTCCACATTTCCTCCTCCACAGGCGACACTGGCAAGATACGTGCCATGCCCCTCTGTATCCTCCGTGGGTACAAGCTCTCCTGGATTCTCTGATTTTAAAGCCGCATTAATCTCCTCCTCTGTATAAACGCTGCCATAGCCCAGCCCCTCCGGCGTATTCCCCGTCTGTATTGTCTGATCCCAGATCCCTGCGATCCTTGTGGTGCCATCCAGCTTACGGAAAATATCAAGAGTATAATCAATACCTGTATCAATAAAACCTATCATAATCCCTTCCCCCATCAGCTCCAGCGAAGGATAATACTGAACCTGGCTGATTCCCGCCGCATTCAGCGTATCCATATCCTCCAGCGCAAAGCACTTGGGAATCGAATTATAGACATATTTCTGATAGGTGATCGGATTAACCAAAGACTGTTCCAAATACACAATTTCAAAGCCTTCCCCGGCATTCTGGTAACAAGGCTCCTTGTCGGGCAGCGGGAGCCTTGCTCCTCCCCCTCCTGCCGATATAATAAAATCCCAGTAATCTTCCGATAAGATCTGCGTCCTGCAAGTTTCTGCATCCATATAAAAAACACCTCATATACCTTCTTTTCAGTATATGAAGTGTTCTTATCTTCATGCATCAATCTGCTCTGGTTTCTATCAACTGCATATTGCCCGGAATACCTGTTCCACAGACAGTATCATATTCTCTATCGCATTTTCCGCATCCATTGCTTCTTCCAATGTGGTAACCCCTCTCACGATGGGAAAAAATGCGTCGATGCCCGCCTGGTTACACTCCCCGGCATCCTTCGTGACGCCTCCGGCAAATGCAAATACCCTTGCCCCATACTTCTTCGCAAGGCGGGCAACCCCCACCGGGACCTTACCCATGGCCGTCTGGAAATCCAGCCGTCCCTCGCCGGTAATCACAATGTCGGCATCCTTCACTTCTTCCTCAAGCCCTACGGCATCCAATACAATATCAATTCCCGGTTTCAACTCCACGTTCGGAAGATAGCTTAAAAAAGCAAATCCCAGCCCTCCTGCGGCTCCGGCCCCTTCCTCCATCCGGCAGTCCGCGCCGGTAAACTCTTTGGTTTTGTCTGCGAAATGCTTCATTTTCTCATCAAAAACCTGTTTCTCCTCCTCCATAACTCCCTTCTGAGGTCCATATACATAGACCGCCCCATTCTCTCCGCAAAGAGGATTCTTCACATCGCACGCAATACTGAACCGGCACTCTTTCAGAGTCTCCGGTATATGCCCGGCAGATATGGACGCTATCTGGTCCAATCCTGCAAGCCCCGGTTCAACAGGCTTCCCCTCTGCATCCGTAATCTCATATCCCAGCGCCTGAAGCATGCCGACGCCGCCTTCGCTGGTAGCGCTCCCTCCGATGCCGATGATAAACTCCCTGCAGCCCCGGTTTACCGCGTCCATGATCATCTCTCCAACGCCGTAAGTCGTCGCCCTTTTTGGATCCAGTTCCTCCGGCTTCACCAGTATGATCCCAGAAGCCTCCGCCATTTCCATCACAGCCGTCTTTCCATCTCCTAGAATCCCGTACCGGGCCGTAGTCTTCCCTCCCAAAGGCCCTGTGACCTCCACGGAAATAAACTCTCCGCCCAAGCCCTCTACCAGAGCCTCCGTGGTTCCTTCGCCGCCGTCCGCCAGAGGCTTTACAACGATATCGGCCGCGCAAGCCTTTCGGATCCCGGCTTTCGCCGCATTCCCAGCCTCCATCGAACTCATACTGCCTTTAAATGAATCAATCGCGATTACTACCTTCATAATATATCCCTTTTCATCCCTTTATATCTTATCCTTCAAGCCTTATGGGCTCCTGTCCCCGGAGCATAATCAGCGGGCCGCCGGTACCTTCGATGTATTCTCTCGTGATCGTCACCTGCCCAATGCTGTCATCCTTCGGGATCTCATACATGATATCCAGCATAAATTCCTCGATAATGGCACGCAGAGCTCTTGCCCCTGTTTTCTTCTTAATCGCCTTTTTAGCAATGGCATGAAGGGAATCATCGTTAAATTCCAGCTTCACCTCGTCTAATGCAAGCAGCTTCTGGTACTGCTTTAAGATCGCGTTCTTGGGCTCCTTTAAGATCTTCACCAACATCTCCTCGTCCAGCCCCTGCAATGTGAATATAATTGGAAGCCTTCCAAGAAACTCCGGAATCATACCAAAATTCCGCAAATCCTCTATGGTCACTTTCTCCAGAATCTTTTTATCTCTGTCGTATTTATCCTTCAATTCTGCGTTGAAGCCGATAGCAGCCTGTTTTGTCAGACGTTCCTTGATAATCTTATCCAGATCCGGAAACGCTCCGCCGCAGATAAACAGAATATTTTTCGTATTGACCGTGGTGAGGGGCACCATAGCGTTCTTGCTGTTAGCTCCCACCGGAACCTCCACCTCGCTGCCCTCTAAGAGCTTTAACATGCCCTGCTGTACCGATTCGCCGCTCACATCTCTCTGGTTCGTATTCTTCTTCTTGGCAATCTTATCAATCTCATCAATAAAGATGATCCCTCGTTCCGCCTTCTCCACGTCGTTATCCGCAGCCGCAAGAAGCTTGGATACCACGCTTTCAATGTCGTCTCCAATATAGCCGGCTTCCGTCAGGGAGGTTGCATCCGTGATCGCAAGGGGCACGTCCAAAAGCCTTGCCAGCGTCTTTACCAGATAGGTCTTGCCGCAGCCGGTAGGCCCAAGCATCAGCATGTTAGACTTCTCGATCTCAATATCATCCATCGTATCGGTAGCCACACGCTTATAATGATTATAGACCGCCACAGACATCGCCTTCTTTGCATACTCCTGCCCTACCACAAAATCATCCAGCTTCGCCTTAATCTTGTGGGGTGCCGGAATATCCTTGATATCCAGCGCCGGTTTCTGGCCTTCCTTTTCCTTTTTCTTCTTCAGTTTCTGCTTCTTAGGCACAGTCTTTTCCATATCGCTGACACTGAAAACCTGCATTCCCGGTATGTTTAACAACTGGTTGTAATCAAACTGTCCGTTGGACATAATATCAAAACTCTTCTGCATACAGTCCTGACATACACAGATATTGTTGGGAAGATCCATCATCTTTCCGGTTATGCTCTCCGGCCTCCGGCAGATAAAGCATACTTTCTCATATTCATCTTCCTGCTCTTTGTCCTCTACGACAACCTCGCCCTCCACAGCCTTTTCAACCTCTGTCTCATTTACATGATCTTTTTCTGACATGTCTCTTCCCTCTTCCTGTTTCTTTTTAAAATATTGTTAAAAACCAGCCTGTATCATACTGTCCGCCGTCTCAATCGCGTAAGCCCAGCATACCCAAAAATTCTTCCTCGGAAATAATGGGAATCCCCAGCTCCTTCGCCTTTTTATTTTTCGACGATGCCGACTCGGAATTATTGTTAATAAGATAATCCGTTTTCGAGGAAACGCTTCCGGTTACCTTACCGCCTTTCGCTTCAATCAATGCCTTAACTTCATTCCGATTGGCAAAATGATGGACATTTCCGGTAATTACAAAGCTCTTTCCTTCAAAAACCTGCTCTTCTTCGGTACTTTTCTCCTCCGGAATGTGCAGCTCCTTTAAAAGCGCCTCATATACCGCCCTATGCTCCTCATCTGAAAAATAATCCACATAACTCCCCGCGATCACATTTCCCACGCCGTCTATAGCACTTAACTCTTCCTCTGTAAGGCGGGTAAGCTTCTCCCTGTCATATCCTGTTTCTTTGCAGATCAGCTTCGCATTGGCAAGGCCGATATTGGCAATACCAAGTCCGTAAAGGAGTCTTGGCAGCGTCGTTTCCCTCGCCTTTTCCACACTATTTACCAGCTTCTGGTAAGACTTCTCCCCAAACCCTTCCATGGACTGTATCTCTTCCCTGTAACGGTCTAGATGGAACAAATCTGTATAATCATGGATAAATCCTCTGGCGATCAGCTTCTCCAGCGTTGCTTCTGACAGGCCGTCTATATTTAGAGCGTCCCTGCTGACAAACAATGCGTAGGACTTTAACTGCTTCGCCTGACAGGCCGGATTTGTACAGTACAGCGCTCTGGCATTGCTGACCTTGCGGATTTCCGTAACTCCGCCGCACACCGGGCAGACTTTTGGAATGTCCTTCACTCCGCTTTCAGTCAGATTACGGGCAATCTGCGGAATGATCATATTCGCCTTGTAGACCTCAATCTCATCCCCAATCCCCAGTTTCAATTCCTCCATAATACTGATATTATGGACGCTGGCGCGGCTCACCGTCGTTCCCTCAAGCTCCACCGGTTCAAAGATAGCCACCGGATTGATCAGGCCGGTTCTTGAAGGGCTCCACTCAATTTCTTTCAGCGTCGTCCTGCTGGTCTCGTCCGCCCATTTAAAGGCGATAGAATCTCTTGGAAATTTGGAAGTCCGCCCCAGAGACAAACCGTACTCTATATCATCATATACTATCACAAGTCCGTCCGATGGAAAATCATTTGACACTATTTTTTCTGAAAATTTAATAACTTCCTCTCCGATGGACTCTTTATCCGCCATATGGTACTCCACCACTTCAAATCCCTGCCGCTCCAGCCACTGAAGCTGGAAGGCTCTTGAATTATGAAAGTCCACGCCCTCCGCCCTGACGATGGAAAACGCATAGAACCGCACGTTCCGTTTCGCCGTCACCTCATTGTTTAGCTGCCTTACGGAACCGCTGCAGAGGTTCCGCGGATTCTTATATTTTGCATCCACCTCCGCAATTTCGGCATTAATTTTTTCAAAATCCTTGTACCCGATCACAGCCTCCCCCCGAAGGATCAGCTCTCCCTTATAAGGAATCTGCAGGGGGACATTCTGAAATACCTTCGCGTTATTGGTGATGACCTCGCCTACCTCGCCGTTTCCTCTTGTGACCGCCTTTGCAAGCATGCCGTCCCGGTAGGTAAGTACAATGGTCAGCCCGTCCAGTTTCCACGAAACTACCACCTTCTGATTCCCGGCAAATTCTCTTAATCCTTCTACTTCTTTTGTCTTATCCAGCGACAGCATTGCGCTCTCGTGCCGCTCCTTGGGCAGCTCGCTTAACACCTCGTAGCCTACGTTCACTGTAGGGCTTGCGGCAAGCGTCACTCCCATCTCCTGCTCCAGATTCTTTAATTCATCATAAAGCGCGTCATACTGATAATCGCTCATCATTTCTTCCGCGTCTTGGTAATAGGCCTTCCCCGCCCTGTTCAGAAGCTCCACAAGCTCCTGCATACGATTCATTTTATGATCCTGATCCATCGCGTATTCCCTTCCCTTCTTCTGATCTCTATCCTGCCTGTAAGCGGCGGGCTGTTATTCAAGAAGGCGGTACCTTCCTTTTTTATCGCTCACAGCCTCATATTCTTTACGGCTCATCATCAAAATCTCTTCTCCAAACAGAGACTTCTTCACCCAGACCGTCCTTCCTTCGTCGATATCCATCAGGTCCGGATACACTTCCTCCGCCGCCGGATGCCAGTGAGTCAGCGGTACCTCCCCGCCCTTTTTTAAATAGTATGTCTCAATATATCCTTCCCGCATCGGATTCCAGACATAAATTTTCAGAAGTATACCACTAGGAAGCCGCCAGATCAGCCATCCGTCCTCCAGCAAAAGCTCTCCCTTTACCTGTTCTTTCTTAAGCGCCTTATAAAGCTGTGCGATATCTTTCGGAATAAATTGATAAAATGCAGCGCCGTCCTCCGGCTCGCCGATTTCATAATCTAAGGCATTCCCCAGTTTCTCTTTTAAAGCCGCATACCACTTCTCCCATATTTCATCAGGCATAGTTCCTGCGATCTGAATCCCGCCAGATTCTGCAGACGCCCACAGATCAATATCCGGCCCGGTCCACCGCGGCCCCTCCTCTCCGCCGTTCCAATACGGCATGGAAGCGAACACCTCGCCGATTTTATCCCAGATATACAGCGGCGCTGAATAAGGAATGTTTAAATTAACGTCCTGTTCCATTACTGTGCCTCCGTTTCTTTTTCCAACAACCAGTCCGCAATATCAATAATCTGAATGCCTTCATACTGATATCTATCGTGGCGGGTACGTGCTAAAATCATTTTAGGATACGCATCCTTGATCTGTAATAACGGCGATACCTCGCGTTTCAATGTTTTTTCATCGCTCAAATTATCAGAAACCTGAATATATATTTTTTCATTACGTTTGACTGCGACAAAATCTATTTCTTTTTTGTATAATACTCCTGCATATATTTCATATCCTCTGCGCAGCAGTTCAATCGCAACAATATTTTCGAGAGTCCTTCCATAGTCCATATTTTTCGTTCCAAGCTTCGCATAACGAAATGTATGATCGCTCAAATAATATTTATCATTACTTGAAAGATATTTTTTTCCTTTGATATCGTAACGGCGGATTTTATAAAAAGCGAACGCATTACAAAGGTATTGCATATACGAACTGACCGTTACATGATTTACCTTTTCACTGGCAGCGCTTAATATGTTTGTGATGCTCCTTGCCGAAGACAAATTCGAGATGTTGTTCATTAAAACATCAACAATTCTCTCCATAAGCTGCATATTGCGGATCTTATACTTTTGACGGATGTCCATTGAACATACTCCCCAAAAGAAAACGGATATACTTTTATCTCAAAAGTTCTTCCTGTAAAGAGCGTGGCAAGGTCTGAGCTTAATAAAAATTCATTGGAACCGGTAATATAAATATCATACTTTTCTGCTGCATGCAGACCGTTTATGGCCTTTTCAAAGCCCGCACACATTTGTACCTCATCAATAAATATAAAATTCTGCTTATCTTCCCTATACTTTGAATTGATATAATCGTACAAAGAATGGTATTCAAGCAAGTGGTCATATTCGGGGAAGTTGAAATTAATATGAATAATGTTGGAATCAGTAATCTCCGTTTTAACATATCTTTCGAAAGCTTCCATTAATTTCGATTTTCCACAGCGACGAACACCTGTAATCACCTTAATATCAGGCGTTCCGATTATTCGGATCATTTTATCCAAATACTGTCTCCGCTCAATAAGCTTCATAGCTATCACCTCATATCTATTATAAGCAATTCATTAACCAAAAACAAATTTTTTTCAAAAATGGTAAATAGAACAGGTTTGAACGATTTCTAATCTCCTTTATCAAATGCCTGCTCTATTCTTCCGTCTTCATCTAAAAACACCACGTCGCCGATGCAGAATCCTTCCGTCTCCATTTCCCCGGAGGAAGTATTTACGATTCTTTCCGCTCCATCCTTATTTGCTATTGTGATCCAATATTCCTTCGTATCCTTCTGATACCGAATATCTTTGATGGTATACGCATGGGTCTGCAGTTGTTCATTCACCGCCTTGTCCTTCATGGAACCGATCGCCATACCTGCGCACATTCCAATAGGAATCCCAATTGACATGCCTATCGTCATATTTCCGAAAAAACTTTGTCCCAGCACGCCTCCGAAGGCAGCCCCGGCACACATACCCAGGGACATTCCCATCTCCATATTTTTACATGTTTTTTTCACGCTTATACCAACCCTTTCCTAAGTCCTTCTTTGCCGCAGCCTTTCCCGCTGTCTTTCAATCAAGCCGCGAATCAAAATGAACTTATAATAAATCATAACATAAACGCAAAAATAAATCCACGAGACAAAGCAAAGTCCGGCGTCACACTATTCCGTAGAAATTTGCCGCCTGTATTTCAAAGGTGTCATAGACAGTCTTTTTGAAAAAACAGAAATAAAATAGCTTGTTGTGCCAAACCCCGTTTTTTGTGCAATATCTGTAACAAAAAGAGGATCTTTCCGAAGTTAGTTGAAATAAAGCTTTTATCAAATGGTAAAACATGGTA
>CAJUTH010000033.1 GCA_910589275.1 uncultured Dorea sp. | reverse complement strand
TCATACAGGTTTGCTCCAGTTTTGTATAGGTACTCATTATCTACCGTTTACATAAATTATGGAAGTTCTTTTAATGAAAAACAGTCTATTGAAATAGCACAATGATAAAATACACATTTTGTTCTGGCATAAGTAAACAAAAGACTTAGAATATAATTTTTAAGTCTTTTGTTTTGTGTATCTATTGGTCACACGTTTTAATGGGCAGAAATCCTCAATCAACCCGGCAACAGGAAGAGAATAATCGGAGTCAAGAGTGTACATCACGAGATGGAATCTGAAGAAAGGATCAGGAAAAACTTTGACTTACTATATTTAAGGATGAATATAAAGATAAAGTTATTTGGAAGAACAAAGTCCCACAGTTGCACAGTATTGTATTTAGTATTTATGGAGTGAGTATAAGAGGAAAAACGTGCACTTGATCGAAAGCTCAAAAGACTCAAAAGACTTATTGAAGAAATGGAAAAAATCTCTTGCATTTTGTATATTCTTCTGATACAATTAACTATGTTGTGAGTCTGGAGAACAGACTATTTCGGAGTGTTAGGAGGTGCAGTCATGGCTAGATGTGCTATTTGTGATAAGGGTGCTCACTTTGGAAACAATGTAAGCCACTCTCATAGAAAGACACCCAAGATGTGGAAATCAAATATAAAATCAGTTCGTGTTAAGACTGAGGGCGGAGCTACAAAGAGAATGTATGTATGTACTTCTTGTTTGAGATCTGGAAAAGTTGAGCGTGCATAATAATGGGAAATGAAGGCCTGAGTTCTTATGAATTCAGGTTCTTTTTTGCTGTTTATAGGTTATTGTGTGAACTGTTGCTTTATATGGCTTGCAAACAAAAGAACCGGTTGTAAAAATCAGGAAAAAAGAGTATAATACACATGTTAACTTGAATTTTAGAACATTGCTAACAATATTCATAAAGAATTGGAGGATATAACATGAAGGGAAGTATGAGTACTGAGCGCGGTATCATTACAGTTAGTTCTGACGTGATTGCAAAGTATGCGGGTACGGTAGCGGTAGAATGTTTTGGCATTGTAGGTATGGCGGCTGTCAATATGAAGGACGGCATTTACCGGCTTCTGAAGAAGGAGAGTCTGACTCATGGGATTCAGGTTTCTATTTCAGAGGATAATAGAATCAAAATTAGTTTTCATGTGATCGTATCGTATGGCGTGAGTATTTCGGCCGTTACTGATAACCTGATCAGCAATGTCAAATATAAAGTAGAAGAATTTTCTGGAATGCCGGTAGATAAGATTAAGATTTATGTCGAAGGCGTGAGAGTGATCGATTAGTTTAAGGAGGACCTTTGAAAGTGGCTACGAAGACGATTAATGCGGATATGCTTGCCAGAATGTTTCTGGCGGGCGCACAGAATATCGAGGCGAAGAAGGAATATATTAATGAACTGAACGTATTTCCGGTTCCGGACGGAGATACCGGAACGAATATGTCAATGACGATCATGTCTGCGGCAAAGGAGGTTACTGCATTAGAGCGTCCGGATATGAAGACGCTTGCCAAGGCGATCTCATCTGGCTCTCTGCGCGGTGCAAGAGGTAACTCAGGCGTTATCCTTTCGCAGCTCTTAAGAGGCTTTACCAAGGCGGTAAGGGAAGAGAAGGAAATTGATGTACCGATTCTTGCCGCTGCCTGTGAACGGGCAAGGCATACGGCTTATAAGGCGGTTATGAAGCCGAAGGAAGGTACGATCCTTACGGTTGCCAGCGGGATTGCGGATAAGGCGGAGCAGATGCGGGCTGAGACCGACGATCTGGAGGTATTTATTCCGGCTGTCATCCAGCATGCGGAGGAAGTTTTAGCGAAGACGCCGGAGCTTCTGCCGGTTCTCAAGGAAGCAGGAGTTGTAGATTCCGGCGGACAGGGACTCGTAGAGGTGCTCAAAGGCGCATACGATGCATTTCTTGGAAAAGAAGTGGATTATACTGCGATTGAAGCAGGCGCGGGCGCTAAGGTGACAAAGGTAACGGCGGAAGCGGCTGCCGATATCAAATTCGGATATTGTACGGAATTTATCATTCTGACCGAAAAGGAATTTACAGATCAGGACGAGCATGAATTTAAGGGCTATCTAGAGTCGATCGGGGATTCCATTGTATGCGTTGCGGATGACGATGTTGTGAAGATCCATGTGCATACCAACGATCCGGGCCTTGCCATCCAGAAGGCTCTGACTTACGGACAGCTTTCCCGCATGAAGATTGACAATATGAGGGAAGAGCATCAGGAGAAGCTGATCAAAGACGCAGAAAAGCTTGCGAAGCAGCAGGCGGAGGCAAAGAAGGCGGAACCGAAAAAGCCTATGGGATTTATTACCGTATCCATCGGGGAAGGATTGAATAATATTTTCAGGGAACTTGGCGCAGACTATATTATCGAAGGCGGGCAGACCATGAATCCAAGTACGGAGGATATGCTCAACGCCATTGACCATGTTCATGCGGAGACAGTATTTATCCTTCCTAATAACAAGAATATTGTTCTTGCGGCGAATCAAGCAAAGGCGCTTGTTGAGGATAAACAGATAATTGTGATTCCTACAAAGACAGTGCCTCAGGGAATAACGGCTATCATTAGTTTTATGCCGGATGCAGATGCGGCGGCTAATGAAGAAGCAATGTTAGAGAGCATCGGCAATGTAAAGACCGGGCAGGTGACCTATGCGGTCCGGGATACAAAGATTGACGATAAGGAGATCCATGAAGGTAATATTATGGGCATCGGAGATGCGGGAATCCTTGCGGTGGGTTCAGATATCCATGAGACAGCGAAGGAGATGCTGGCGGCTCTGGTGGATGAGGATTCGGAGCTGATTAGTATCTACTATGGCGCAGAGGTGGATGAGGCAGATGCGGCCGCCTTTGCAGCAGAAGTAGAAACGCTTTATCCTGATATGGATGTGGATGCTCAGTTTGGCGGACAGCCCATCTATTATTATGTGCTTGCAGTAGAATAATTTGTGAAACGAAGAAATCTGTAAATTATGAATGAAAGAACTGGAATTACACAATTAAAAGGTATTGGGGAAAAGACGGGAGCCTTATTCGCAAAGATCGGAGTATCTACAGTCGGGGAACTTCTCCGTTATTATCCGAGAGGGTATGACGTATATGAGAAGCCGGTTCCTGTCAGTGAACTAGAAGAAGGGCGGATCCAGACGGTTGAGGGCGTCATCTATGGAAAGGTGGGGGTGTCCCCAAACCGCAATATGCCGGTTACAAGTGTACAGATCAGGGATATTTCCGGAACCATAAAGGCAATATGGTTCCGGATGCCTTTTTTAAGGAGTACCTTTGCGGCCGGGGGAAGGATTATTCTCAGGGGACAGATTCAACGCCGGGGAAATGGTCTTGTGATCGAGCAGCCGGAAATATTTTATCCCTGCAGTAAGTATGAAGAAAAGCTTGGAACCCTTCAGCCAAGATACCCACTGACAAACGGCCTCAGCAACAACATGGTGATGAAGGCACAGAGGCAGGCGCTGGAACATGTGGATCTTTCGGCGGATAAGCTTCCGGAGGAGCTGAGGATTAGATATGGGCTGGCGGAATATAATTATGCGATCAGAGGGATTCATTTTCCTGAGGATAAGGAAGTATTTTTCCATGCGAGAGAGAGGCTGGTATTTGATGAATTTTTGGAATTTATCCTGTCTCTCAGGAAGATTCAGACAGAAAAGGAGAGGCTGAAAAATAATTTCCGGATCCGCCATTGCGAAGAGACTGACCGTCTGATCGGGCGTCTTCCCTATGAGCTGACAAAAGCCCAGCGGAGGGTGTGGAAAGAAATTGAAAACGATATACAGAGCGGATATTCCATGTCAAGGCTGATTCAAGGAGACGTTGGATCAGGAAAAACAATTATTGCGGTTCTGGCATTGATCACGGCGGCCTGCCAGGGATATCAAGGGGCAATGATGGCGCCTACGGAGGTTCTGGCAAAGCAGCATTATGATTCGGTTACCGAATTGCTCCAAACATATGATATTCCCATACAGACAGAACTTCTTACCGGTTCTATGACCGTAAAGGAAAAAAGAGAAGCCTATGCAAGAATTGCCGATGGCAGGTCTCAGATTATACTGGGAACTCATGCGTTAATTCAGGATAAGGCAGAGTATCGGAATCTTGCCCTTGTGGTTACAGATGAGCAGCATCGGTTTGGAGTCCGCCAGAGGGAACTGCTTGCAGAGAAAGGAGAGACGCCTCATATTCTTGTTATGAGCGCCACGCCGATTCCGCGGACTCTTGCCATTATTCTATATGGAGATCTAGACATTTCTGTGATAGATGAACTGCCGTCAGACAGGCTTCCAATTAAAAATTGTGTTGTAGATACCGGATACCGCCAGACGGCATACAGTTTTATTAAAAAACAAGTATTGCAAGGCAGGCAGTGTTATATTATCTGTCCGATGGTGGAAGAGAGCGAGCATATGGAGGCAGAGAATGTGATTGATTATTCCGCTATGCTGAAAGGTGAGCTTGGCGGGGAAATATGGGTAGAACATCTGCATGGTAAGATGAAACAGAGTGAAAAAGATGAGATTATGAACCGATTTGTGGCAGGGAAAATACAGGTGCTCGTGTCTACGACGGTGATTGAGGTTGGAATCAATATCCCCAATGCAACGGTTATGATGGTGGAAAATGCTGAGCGTTTCGGCCTTGCCCAGCTTCATCAGCTCCGAGGGCGCGTAGGGCGGGGATGCCATCAGTCTTACTGTATATTTATGAGCGGCTCTAAGTCGAAGGAAACGAAGAAAAGGCTTGAGATTTTGAACCAGACCAATGACGGGTTTAAGATCGCGGGCGAAGACTTGAAGCTGAGAGGACCCGGCGATTTGTTTGGTATCCGGCAGAGCGGACTTATGGATTTTCGTCTGGGGGATGTCTTTCAGGATGCGCCGGTGTTAAAGAGAGCTTCGGAGGCGGCAGACTGGCTGCTCGCAAATCATTATGAAAGTATACAAAATCTGGAAAAGAACGAAAAAACTGCCAGTGTAATATTGTGAATCCTTCATATACTATGGTTGTAGCTTAAGACATGAGTTACACAGAGAAAAAATGTAGAGATACAAAAAGGAGGAAAATAAAATGGCAAGTCGTTCATCTAACAGAACAGCAGTACCGGAAGCAAAGGGTGCATTAGACAAATTCAAATATGAGGTAGCAAGCGAGCTTGGAGTACCTCTCACAGATGGTTATAACGGTGACCTGACATCCAGACAGAACGGTTCTGTCGGCGGATATATGGTTAAGAAGATGATTGAAGAGCAGGAAAAGAAGATGGCAGGAAGCAAATAACTATTATTTGCAGTCGATGGAACCCTCGGGAAAATATCCCGGGGGTTTTAGAATATGAGGAAAACGATAATTTACAATAATTTACTGTTGACATTTAAGTTTTGGTGTGCTATTATACTCAAAGATAATTTAGTGCTTTAAAGCGTAACGGTTTAAAGCGTAACGCTTTAAAGCTTCTATGTATCCAGCAGAAGCTGAATGTAGCAGGTTTTGCAAAAAAGAGACATAAGTTGATGACTTGGAGGAATGAGAAATGTCAAAAGAAGTGTTATGTGCAATTATGCTGGTAGTTTTCTTTGCAGTAATGATTTACGTAGGTTTTTATTCAAGGAAGCATGCGTCAGATGTTGATGGATTTGTGCTGGGCGGACGCGGAGTAGGCCCGTGGCTTACGGCATTTGCGTTTGGCACGTCATATTTTTCGGCGGTTATTTTTGTGGGATATGCAGGACAGTTTGGCTGGAATTTCGGTCTCGCTTCCACATGGGCAGGGCTTGGCAATGCTTTTATCGGTTCTCTTCTGGCGTGGAATGTGCTGGGAAGAAGAACCAGGGTTATGACCCAGCATTTAGATGCGAAGACTATGCCGGATTTTTTTGGAAAACGGTTTGATTCTGTTCCGCTTAAAGTGGCGGCATCCATTATTGTTTTTATTTTCCTGATACCATATACGGCGTCGCTTTATAATGGATTGTCCAGCTTGTTCGGTTTGGTGTTTGACATTCCGTATTGGGTTGTTATTGCCGTTATGGCAGTATTGACAGGCTTTTATGTAATTTTTGGCGGATACATGGCTACGGCGATCAATGATTTTATTCAAGGTATTATTATGCTGTTTGGTATTTGTGCGGTAATCGGTTCCGTATTGGCTGAGAACGGCGGCCTGCTGGAGGCGACAAAGTCTCTTTGTGCCGTAACAGGAGACGCAGGCTGGCAGGGAGCCTATGCTTCTTTCCTTGGACCGGACCCTCTTGCGCTTTTATTTGTGGTTATGCTGACTTCCCTTGGCACATGGGGCCTTCCCCAGATGGTCGGAAAATTCTATGCAATTAAGAGTGAAAAGGATATTCATAAGGGAACTGTGATTTCCACTGTATTTGCGATTATTGTAGCAGGAGGATGTTATTTCTTGGGCGGTTTTGGAAGATTGTACGGTGATAAAGTGATTATCAATGAGGCGACTGGAAAGCCGCTGTTTGATACGATTGTGCCTACCATGCTTGCTACGCTGCCGTCGGTTGTTATCGCAGTGGTAATCGTGCTTGTGCTTTCCGCTTCCATGTCCACCCTGTCTTCACTGGTACTTACATCCAGCTCAACATTCACACTGGATGTAATTAAACCGGCGGTAAAGCAGGAAATGTCAGATAAGAAACAGGTATCAATTATGCGGACTTTTATCGTATTCTTTATTTTGATATCGGCAGTAATCGCAATCTTTAAGGACGCTCATCCGGAGGTGACCTTTATCGCTCAGATGATGGGAGTTTCATGGGGGGCGCTGGCTGGGGCGTTTCTGGCGCCGTTTATGTATGGATTGTACTGGAAAGGCATTACAAAGATATCTGTGGTTATATGTTTTATCTGGGGCTGTGGGATTGCAATGCTGCAGTTAATCGTAACCCTTGGCGGTATTGACGTAGCTGGCTGGGGCACGGTGCTCGGATACATATTCAAGTCTTCCATTAATTCCGGAGTTGTGGCGATGGTAGGCGGATTGATCATTGTACCGATTATCAGTATGTTCACAAAGAAACAGAGTGAAGGTGAAATCCAGAAGATCTTTGCATGTTATGATGAGAAAGTTGTAATCACCAAGAAATCATCTCTTCAGGAATAACTAACAATTTCATAAATTTCCTTTTCTTTGCGGGCTGTGGTTGACAATAATCACAGCCTGTTGTATTATGTCTACACAGGGGTTTAAGAGAATAAAAAAGGGTATTGACATTTGGGAATAACTATAATAAGATAAGTACATGAGCGCGAACGCCTGTTCGCAAGAAGGAGAAAATAACATGGCAAGTAATAAGAAAAAAACAGCAGAGACAGCGGAAACAGCAGCAGATAATAAGAAGAAGGCTTTGGATGCGGCAATTGCAAAGCTTGAGAAGGATTTTGGAAAAGGAACTGTGATGAAACTGGGAGATCCGGCGGCTCAGGTTGCGGTAGAGACGATACCGACCGGCTCGCTGAGTCTGGATTTGGCGCTCGGGCTTGGCGGCGTGCCGAGAGGACGTGTGGTAGAGGTTTACGGGCCGGAATCCAGCGGCAAGACGACCGTTACATTACATATGATTGCGGAGGTTCAGAAGAGAGGCGGCATTGCAGGGTTTATTGATGCGGAGCATGCACTTGACCCGGTATATGCGAAGAATATCGGCGTAGATATAGATGAGCTTTATATTTCCCAGCCGGACAGCGGCGATCAGGCATTGGAGATTACTGAAACAATGGTCCGTTCCGGCGCGATGGATATTATTGTAGTGGACTCCGTCGCCGCCCTTGTGCCCAGACAGGAGATTGAGGGGGATATGGGAGATTCTCATGTGGGACTGCAGGCAAGGCTTATGTCTCAGGCGCTCAGGAAACTTACTCCTGTGATCAGCAAGTCTAACTGCGTGGTGATATTCATTAACCAGCTTAGAGAAAAGGTAGGGGTGATGTTCGGCAATCCTGAGACTACTACAGGAGGACGCGCATTGAAGTTTTATGCTTCCGTGCGGATGGACGTAAGAAAGATTGAGACGCTTAAGCAGAGCGGCGAGATGGTTGGAAACCGGGTTCGTGTTAAGATTGTAAAGAATAAGATTGCGCCGCCTTTTAAGGAGGCTGAGTTTGATATTATGTTCGGCAAAGGAATATCGAAAGAGGGTGATATTCTGGATTTGGCGGTAAATATTGAAGTGGTGAAGAAGAGCGGCGCATGGTATGCATATAACGGGGATAAGATCGGACAGGGAAGAGAGAACGCAAAGCTTTATCTGGCTGGACATCCGGATGTGATGAGTGAGATTGAAGAAAAGGTAAGACAGCATTATCAAGGATCTCCGGAGCCTGAGGAAAAACAGGAGGCTGCGAAGGAAGAAAAGAAAGAGAAAGAAGAGAAGGAAGAGAAGAAGAGTTCGAAATCCTCTGAAAAGGATACGGAAAAGGACGCGGAATGATATGGTTGTTACAGAGATCAAAGCTGTGACTAAGACTCGTTTTCGAGTATATCTGGATGATGAATTCGCCTTTGTATTATACAAAGGCGAATTATTTCGCTATCATCTGGAGAAAGGCGCAGAACTTTCAGAAAAAGACTACCAGGAAATTAAGCAGACTATTATTTTAAAAAGAGCTAAGCTTAGGGCAATGCATCTTTTGACCGATATGGACCGAACGGAATACCAGCTCCGCGATAAGCTCCTTACGGGCGGATATCCGGAAGATATTGCGGAGCAGGCGATAGATTATGTGAAGTCCTTTGGATACATCAATGACCGTGAATTTGCCAGACGCTTTGTGGAGAATAAGAAGCATATCAAGAGCCGGAAGGAATTGTACGCGCTGCTTTCCAGAAAGGGATTAGATTCCGGATTGATTGAGGATGTATTTGAGGAATGCTTAGGAGGCGGGGAGGCCGAAGCGGCAATATACGCATTGCTGCGCAGGAAAAGATTTAATCCGGAAACCGCTACGGAGAAGGAGAAGCAGAAAGCAGGCGCATACCTTGCAAGAAAAGGGTTTCACTATGAAGATATCCGGCGGGCAATACAGCTTTATGACGAATCGTAACATTTTCTGACTTTTTTTCCAGTTTATGTTAGTTTCTGTGATTGTTTTTTTTGGTGTCATCGGTTATAATTTAGAATATACATACTTGTATGCCATACTTTTTATAATATGGGAGATGTTGTTTCCTGTATTATTAAGCCTTCCGGGAGGATGTGCGGCTTCACATGAAGAATATAAGCCGCGGCTGTCGGAATATTATAACGCAAAGATGTGGGAAGTGCATTTTTGTTTTAAAGATATTAATTTGAGGAGATATGAGCATGAAAACAAAGGATGAAACAAGGAAGAAAATCAAAAAAGGAAAACGCGGGATCGCGAAGAAGCTTGTAGGGGCAATCATGGCAACGATTGTGATAATGGTAGCGGCGCTGTTGTTGATTGTCTATAACCGGGTATCGGATGCACTGTTGGAGAAAAGCGAGAATCTGCTTGGGGAGACTACGGACAAAGCGGTTCAGGAGACCAGTGCGTGGATGAACAAAACACTGACTATGCTGGAGATGCAGAGGGATGCAATTGAATATGAAGATATGGATATTCCGGAGATGATGGATTATATCAAGCATACAGTAAAACAGAACGATGCATATCCTGCGGGAGTGTATGTGGCGTTAACAGACGGTTCCTTATATCATGCGTCGTTTGTACCGGGGCCAGATTTTAATGCATTGGAAAAATCATGGTATCAGGACGGTATTGCGTCAGAGGACTTTATTCTTGGAGACGTATATTTTGATGAGGACAGCCAGTCTTATGTGGTAGGAGCATCCGGTATATTGAAAGGTGCGAACGGAGAAACGCGCGGAGTTGCCGCCGCAGATGTATATTTGGACTCTATATCTGATATTGTAGCGGATATTCAGCTTGAGAAGACAGGAGGTATTTTCCTTGTAGATAACCGTACGGGGACGATTATCGGACACAGAGATAAGGATATGACCGGACGGGTTATGAGTGAATTCAGCGGGGATATGTATGCCTACGCTAACGAGCAGATTCAGAATAAGTCTTTTGGACTTTCCTTATATGAGGATGATACATACATACAGGTAAGTCAGGTGCCTGGAAGCGACTGGATGGCAGTAGCATATGTGTCCAAAGGAGAAGTGCTCAGCGATCTGGTTACATTAACCGGGATGATGGGAACCGTGTCTGTTTTGGCTGTAATTATCGCAGTGATTCTTATCATTATTCTGGTTAGAAGGATTATAGGCAGGCCGGTAGCTGAACTGAATAAGGTGGCGGCGAAGATTGCGGAAGGAGAACTGGACCAGACAATCCGCCATTCCTCTAATGATGAGCTGGGAGAGCTGGCGGATAATTTCAGTCAGACGGTAGAACGGCTGAGGGATTATGTAGTCTATATAGATGAGATTTCAGAAAGGCTTCAGGAGATTGCAGAAGGAAATCTTAATTTCCATCTCACGCAGGAATATCTGGGTGAATTTGCAAAGATAAAGAGGTCGCTGGAGGCTATTTCAAGCGCTTTCAATGATACGATGGGACAGATTAATGTAGCAGCCGGACAGGTTTCGGAGGGTGCAGGTTATGTCTCGGAAGGCGCGCAGACGCTTTCACAGGGGTCTGCACAGCAGAATGATGCGGTAGAGCTTCTGGCATCCCATATCACGGAAGTGTCGAATGGAATACAAAAGACTGCCCAGGGGGCAAAAAGGGCCAGCGAGATTTCTAAGGAAGTGGGAAACAGCATTTTGGAAAGCAATGATAAGATGCAGCATATGAATTCGGCTATCCAGAAGATCAGCAATAAGTCTACAGAGATTCACAGCATTATTAAGACGATTGAAGATATTGCATTCCAGACGAATATTCTGGCTTTGAATGCTGCTGTGGAGGCGGCAAGGGCAGGCGAGGCAGGAAAAGGATTTGCCGTGGTAGCTGACGAGGTACGGAATCTTGCCGGCAAATCTTCAGAAGCGGCGAAGAATACGACGGTTTTGATTGATCAGACGGTGGAAGCTGTAAAAGAGGGAACCGGCGTAGCGGAGGATACAGCCGCATCTATGATGGCAGTTGTAGCTCAGGCAGAAGAGGTAAATAAGCTGATTGAAGGAATTGCGGAGTATTCTGCAGAGCAGGCATCCGCTACAGAAGAGGTTATTCGTGGAATTGACCGGATTTCGGAGGTTGTACAATCCAATCTGTCTACAGCAGAAAAAAGCGCCGCTGCCAGCGAGCAATTGTCTGGCCAGGCTAATATGCTGAAAGATTTGGTTTCAAGATTTCAATTAAAGGATTTGTAGAACGCTTGACATATTTGTTAAAACAGTATAAAATTTAAATGTTGTATTTGTACAATGAAAACTAAATAAGGAGGTGCTCCTGTGCCAAATGGAATTGTGATTGCTGTGGCCGCAGTATTCGTTATTGCAGCGGCAATTGTCAGTCATTTCGTGACGGTTTCCAATATGAGGAAGAATGCAGAGTCTAAGATTGGAAATGCGGAAAGCAAAGCGCGCGAGATTATTGATGACGCAGTTAAGACGGCTGAGGCAAAAAAGAAGGAATCTCTCTTGGAAATTAAAGAAGAATCTATCAGGACAAAGAATGAGCTCGAGAAAGAAACAAAAGAACGAAGAGCAGAGTTACAGCGTTATGAAAAAAGAGTGTTATCCAAGGAAGAGTCTTTAGATAAGAAGTCGGATGCAATCGAAAGACGTGAAGCGGCATATACAGCAAAGGAAGAGCAATTACGTCAGCGTGAGACGAAAGTAGAAGCGCTGAGTAAACAAAGAGTACAGGAACTTGAAAGAATCTCAGGACTAACCTCCGAACAAGCAAAAGAATATTTGTTAAAAACTGTTGAAGACGATGTAAAACATGATACTGCAAAAATGATAAAAGAGTTAGAAGCGCAGGCAAAGGAAGAGGCGGACAAGAAGGCAAAGGAATATGTCGTAACTGCTATCCAGAGATGCGCTGCAGATCATGTGGCCGAAACCACTATTTCGGTTGTGCAGCTTCCAAGCGACGAGATGAAGGGAAGAATCATAGGACGGGAAGGGCGGAATATCCGTACCTTGGAGACGATGACGGGTGTAGAATTGATTATTGACGATACCCCGGAAGCGGTTGTCCTTTCCGGATTTGATCCAATCCGCAGGGAGGTTGCAAGGATTGCACTGGAGAAGCTGATTGTTGACGGACGTATCCATCCCGCAAGAATTGAAGAGATGGTAGAGAAGGCGCAGAAAGAAGTAGAAGCTATTATCCGTGAAGAGGGAGAAGCTGCTGCGCTGGAAGTTGGCGTTCACGGGGTTCATCCGGAATTGATCAAGCTTCTCGGACGTATGAAATTCCGAACCAGTTACGGACAGAATGCACTGAAACATTCTATTGAGGTATCGCAGCTTGCGGGTCTTTTGGCCGGCGAGATCGGACTGGACGTGCGTCTTGCTAAACGTGCGGGACTCCTGCACGATATTGGTAAATCTATTGACCACGATGTAGAGGGATCGCATATCCAAATTGGCGTTGATCTTTGTAGAAAATACAAGGAGTCAGCGATTGTTATCAACGCGGTTGAATCACATCACGGCGATGTGGAGCCGGAAACCTTGATTGCATGCGTTGTTCAAGCTGCAGATACGATATCGGCGGCTAGACCGGGTGCAAGAAGGGAAACGATCGAAACATACACAAACAGGTTAAAACAATTAGAAGAAATCAGCAATCAGTTTAAGGGTGTTGATAAGTCTTTTGCTATTCAGGCAGGTAGAGAGATTCGAGTTATGGTAGTTCCAGAGCAGGTATCTGACGCAGATATGGTATTACTGGCAAGAGATATTTCCAAGCAGATTGAATACGAGCTGGAATATCCGGGACAGATTAAGGTGAATGTAATCCGTGAGTCTAGGGTTACTGATTACGCAAAATAATTACCATGTAGAAGATAAATGTGAAAGAACCGGGTCTTTGATCCGGTTCTTTTTTCAATCATTCAAAAATGGTAACAGAGAAGGAGGAGAAAGAAATGGCTGAAGAGGTTAGAAGAATTAAAAGGGAACTGGTTCATAGGGGAGCGGTAATAGATTTGTATTGCGATACCATGGAGTTTGAGAACGGCAATACCGCCAAATGGGATTATATTCATCATGACGGCGCCGCGGCTGTTGTTCCGGTAACAGATGAGGGCAGGATTTTGATGGTACGCCAATACCGAAATGCGCTGGAGCGGTATACGCTGGAGATTCCGGCAGGAAAGCTGGACGACCCGAAGGAAGAGGGAATTGTGTGTGCCTCCAGGGAATTGGAAGAGGAGACCGGCTATCGCTCAGAAAATCTAGAGTGGATGATAACCCTCAGGACCACCGTTGCATTTTGTAACGAACGGATTGAGATATTTGCAGCACATAATCTGATCCCGTCAAAACAGCATTTGGATGAGGACGAATATATTGATGTAAAGTCATATACGATAGAAGAATTGAAAGAAAAGATTTTTTCTGGTGAGATTGAGGATTCAAAAACTGTAGCTGCTCTTTTGGCATATGATACGAAATATAATCGAAAGGCAGAATAATCTGTAATACCGGGCATATAATGAAATATCCTGACAGTACGAGGTGAATACATTGTGGTAAAAAATTACGGCAAAGTCATGATATTGTATTATATGGCCGGTTTTCTTGGCGGTATTTTGTATACAAATTTGATTTCGAAGGATTATGCCGCGTCTCTCGGAATCTTTAACGATTATTTTCTAAATCAGTATGTTCAGGCAGAACTGACGGGAGGACCGTATCTGTGGTATTTGATAAAGATAAGAATCGCGCCGCTGTCTGGTATTCTTCTTCTGGGCATGGAGCGTGTCCGAAAACTGGCGGCAGTGGCTTTCCTGATATGGACGGGCTTTTTGTGCGGAATGATATTTACCTCGGCTGCAATGAGGCTGGGGATAAAAGGCATCGTTCTGTGTCTTGCGGCTCTTTTGCCTCAGGCGGTATTTTATGGGGCCGGATATGCGGTTCTTTTAATGGGTCTATACTATTATCCGAAAATAAATTGGAATTTTCAAAAAACTATTGCAGTTTTTCTTGCTATTTGTATAGGAGTTGCGTTAGAATGTTATATGAGTCCAGTTTTGGTAAAAATAATTCTTAAAATGTTTTGATTTTTACCGCATTTGTACTTGTAATCTATATTATAGTAGGAGATAGGATTATGGAAAATAAAGTATTAGATTATGTAGAATATTTAAAAAGAGAAAAGAAGATTTCTGTAAACACAGAGATGGCATACCGTCGCGATTTGATGAAGCTTGTGAGATTTCTTGGTTCACAGGAGGTTACGAGTATTGAAAAGATTACGGTTACCAATTTGAATTCCTATATGCTATATATGGAAAAACAAGGGCTGACCAATACTACCATTTCAAGAAATGTAGCGTCCATAAAAGGATTCTTTCAATATCTGAAGAAGCAAGGGATTATATCTGAGGATGCGTCTGAGACTTTGGCAAGTCCAAAGATTGAAAGGCATGCGCCTAAGAGCGCGTCTAAGGAGGATGTAAAAAAGGTTTTGGCAGTTCCTACAGGAAAAACACCGAAGCTTCTCAGGGACAAGGCTATGATTGAACTGCTTTATTCTACCGGAATTATGGTAGAGGAACTTGTCAGCCTTAAAGTGGGCGACATCAATATGGAACTTGGATATCTGCAGTGTCATTTTGACGGGAATCAGAATGCCTATCCGCTGGACAGACAGTCGCAGAAAGCTATGCGGGCTTATTTGAAGAATGGCCGCGATAAGCTTCTGAAAGGAACAGAGTCGGATGTGCTCTTTCCGAACATATCCGGAAAAAAGATGAGCCGGCAGGGGTTCTGGAAGATTCTCAAAGGTTACGCCGCGAAGGCAGGAATTAAAGGCACGATTACGCCAAGCATGCTGAGGCATTCTTAATCTTTTGTATTTTCCTGTCATTTGGATGACAGCGGCATCGGCGGGAGTAAAAGGCATATGATCAAGAGCAAGTCACATCGGTTATAAGATGTGGCTTTTTTTGGTTAAATAATAAATACAAAGAAGGAACAGAATCAATTGAGAAGCAAGAAGGCCCCAGAGATATCCATTGATACCGAAAAAAGGAATGCATAAAAACACGCTGAGAATCCGGACAGTAAGGCTGACAGTGTTGAACAGTAAGGACTGGCTGGTTTTTCCGAGTCCGTTTATAATGCTGATCAAATTGCTGTTTGTATAAAGGAATGGGCAGATCCAAGCCAGCGTAATGATAAAGTTACCCGCCATGCTGCTGTGAAAAACGAAGCTGCCGATAAATTGGCCTGTGATAAGCAGCCCGGCGCAGCAGAGACTTCCTAAAAGAAAGCATCCGCTGGCGGCTTTCTTAACCAGCCGGCTCATTTGCTGTCTGCTGTCTGCAGCCTGAAGTTCAGCGATAGCGGGAAGCATCATGGAGGCGATGGAATTGGTGATAGCGGAAGGAAACATGACGCAGGGCAGAGCCATTCCGGTTAAAACTCCGTACATGCCAAGGGAATGGCTGGTATCCATACCATAGTTACGAAGCTGGATTGGAATAGAGACAGCTTCAATACTCTGCAGTATATTAAGCAGGATGCGATTGGCAGTTAAAGGGACCGAGAGTCCAAGCAGCATCCTGAGAGCCTTATGTATGGGCTGACCAGAAATTTTTGCGGGCGGACAGAAAATTTTCTGCCTGCATCGCAGCATGTAGACGCAGAAACTGGCGGAAGCAATCTCTCCGATGGTAAGTCCGGCTGCCGCCACAAGTATTCCCGGAGGATTTCTTTCGGAGGTAAACAAGAGAAATAATAGGTATACTCCCGCAACCCGTACAATCTGTTCCAAAAACTGAGAGAGAGCCGGAATTTCTGTCTGCTTTAATCCCATATAATATCCGCAGATGCAGCTATGAAGAGAGGCAAAGGGAAAGGCATAGGATAGTACAACCAATAGGGAGGAACATCGCTCTTCGCATAAAAGATGAACAGCAATAAATTCCGCATTCTGCTGTACAAAAATCATTGCAATGACAGAAAGGCATAAGGATAGCCCAATGCCTGCATATAGAAGCTGTTTGGCCTGAGAATGCCTGCCTATTGCAGATTTTCCGGCAACACATCTGGAGATTGCGGTCTGAATGCCGGCGCAGGTAAGAGAAAAGCCAAGGGCGTAAACTGGAAATATTAGCTGGTATAGGCCGACGCCTTCCTCGCCAAAGCTTCTGCTTAAGAAAATACGGTAAAAGAAACCGATGATTCTTGTGGCGAAACCGGTAACAGTAAGTATAAAAGCGCCTTTGATTATAATATTTTTCTGTGACATGCGGTCTCCATTAATTGATATCTTTATAATTTATTCAAAATACTATCTTGACAGAACCGGATTGCGGTGATATTCTACTAACAGAAAAAGCCTAGTAAATTACTAGGGATTTTGAAAAGAAGGTGGGAAATTGAAGCTTTCGACCAAAGGAAGATATGGCTTGCGTGCATTGATTGATCTAGCGCAATACAGTGAGAAAGAACCGGTGTCGATTGGCTGCATTGCCCAGCGACAGAACCTGTCGGAGCGGTATTTGGAGCAGCTAATGTCCCTGTTAAAAAAGGCGGGGCTTGTGAAGAGCATCCGGGGAGCCGGAGGAGGTTATGTGCTGGCGAAGGATGCGGGAGAGATCTCCGTTGGGGATGTGCTTCGGGCGCTGGAAGGAAGTCTGGAGCCAGTAGATTGTTCCGGATATGGTTCCGGCGAGGAATGCTCCGCATCCGGCGGATGTGTGACAAAATATGTATGGAAACGAATCAATGAGAGCATTAATCAGACGGTAGACGAGATAAAACTTGATACGTTAGTTGAAGAAAGTAAGCAGCTTTCGGCGTGTGGTAAGGAAAAGCCGAAGAGTTGTAATAATTAGGAGGACCAGAAGATGGAGAAATTTATTTATTTGGATAATGCGGCGACGACTAAGACTGCGCCGGAGGTTGTGGAGGCAATGCTTCCGTATTTTACTGAAAAATTCGGTAATCCTTCCAGCGTGTATAGTTTTGCTTCAGGAAATAAAGATGTTATTACAAAACAGCGGGAAACGATAGCGGATGCGCTGGGCGCAAAGTCCAATGAGATTTATTTTACCGCCGGGGGTTCTGAGTCGGATAACTGGGCGCTGAAAGCGACGGCGGATGCATATAAAGATAAGGGAAGGCATATCATTACGACGAAGATTGAGCACCATGCGATTCTTCATACCGGAGAGTATCTTGAAAAGCAGGGCTTTGAAGTGACTTATCTGGATGTGGATGAGAACGGCGTAGTAAAACTTGAGGATCTGAAAGCAGCCATTCGCCCGACGACGATTCTGATTTCTGTGATGTTTGCAAATAATGAGATCGGAACCATCCAGCCGATTAAGGAGATTGGGGAAATTGCCCATGAACACGGCATCCTGTTCCACACCGACGCGGTACAGGCATTCGGCCAAGTCCCGATCAATGTGGACGAGTGTCAGATAGACATGCTCAGCGCCAGCGGCCATAAGCTGAATGGACCGAAGGGAATCGGTTTTCTTTATATCCGGAAGGGTGTGAAGATACGGTCCTTTGTACACGGCGGGGCACAGGAGAGAAAGCGCCGGGCGGGTACCGAGAATGTTCCGGGGATTGTAGGGCTTGGCGCGGCAGTATCACGCGCAGTACGGACAATGGAGGAGCGTACGGCAAAGGAAACCGAGCTGAGGGATTATCTGATCAGCCGTGTGATAAATGAGATTCCCTATACGAAATTAAACGGACACAAAGAAATGAGGCTTCCGAATAACGCGAATTTCAGTTTCCGTTTTATAGAAGGAGAATCCCTTTTGATTAAGCTGGATATGAAAGGAATCTGCGGATCCAGCGGTTCCGCATGTACCTCCGGGTCGCTTGATCCTTCCCATGTTCTTCTGGCAATCGGGCTGCCTCATGAGATTGCCCATGGGTCGCTGCGTCTTACGCTGAATGAGGAGATTACAAAAGAAGATATTGATTATGTTGTGGACAGCCTGAAAGAAATCGTGTCCGACCTCCGGTCAATGTCACCGTTGTACGAGGACTTTCAGAAATCAGAAAAGAAAGCATAACGTTTTATCAGAAAAGAAAGCATAACGGCTTATCAGATAAAAGAATGAAAAGAAAATTGGAGGAAATAAACGATGTATACAGAAAAAGTAATGGATCATTTTCAGCATCCCAGAAATATGGGAGAGATCGAGGATGCCAGCGGAGTAGGCACTGTCGGCAATGCAAAATGCGGAGATATTATGAGGATTTATCTGGATATTGATGAGAATCAGATTATCCGGGATGTGAAATTCAAGACCTTCGGATGCGGTGCGGCAGTCGCTACCAGCAGCATGGCTACAGAGCTGGTAAAAGGAAAGAATATTCAGGAGGCGATGGCGGTTACGAACAAAGCCGTGATGGAGGCTCTTGACGGGCTTCCGCCGGTAAAGGTACACTGTTCGCTTCTTGCAGAGGAAGCAATCCATGCAGCGCTTTGGGATTATGCCGAGAAGCATGATATTAAGATTGAGGGATTATCCAAACCGAAGTCCGATATTCACGAAGGCGAGGAAGAGGAAGAAGAGGAATATTAAAAGAGGTTTTGTTTGTCCATGAGTGGAAAAAAGGTTATAGTAGGAATGTCCGGAGGAGTGGATTCTTCTGTGGCGGCTTATCTTCTAAAGGAGCAGGGTTATGACGTGATCGGAGTGACTATGCAGATCTGGCAGGATCAGGAACTTAAGGTTCAGCAGGAGAACGGCGGATGCTGCGGCTTGGATGCTGTGGAGGATGCCAGAAGAGTCGCCGCAAAACTGGACATTCCTTACTATGTGATGAATTTTAAAAGAGAATTCCAGAAATCGGTGATTGATTATTTTGCCGATGAATACATAAAGGGGAGGACGCCGAACCCTTGTATTGCCTGTAACCGGTATGTGAAGTGGGAGTCGCTTCTTAAGAGAAGCCTGTCAATCGGAGCCGATTATATTGCGACCGGCCATTATGCGCGTATTGAAAAGCTTCCAAATGGCAGATATTCCTTAAGGATGTGCGTTTCGGGAAAGAAAGATCAGACCTATGCCCTGTATAATCTGACCCAAGAGCAGCTTGCAAAAACGTTAATGCCCGCAGGTATGTATGAGAAGGCGGAAATACGCAGGATTGCAGAACGGCTAAAGCTTCCGGTGGCGGATAAACCGGACAGCCAGGATATTTGTTTTGTGCCGGACGGAGATTATGCCTCTTTTATAGAGAAGGAACGCAGCATCCGGTTCCCGGAAGGGAATTTTGTTACTGTGGACGGAACCGTGGTGGGAAGGCATAAAGGAATTATCCATTATACGGTAGGGCAGAGAAAGGGTTTGGGAATTGCACTGGGGTATCCTTTGTTTGTCATAGAGATCCGCCCTGAGTCCAACGAGATTGTGGTCGGAAGCCGTAACCAGGCTCTGGTCCGGCAGGTGAAGGCAGATAGGTTAAATTTCATGTCGGAGGAGGATCTCGCGGAACCGAAGCGTGTGTGGGCAAAAATCCGGTATAATCATAAAGGCGCATGGTGCATAGCCGAAAAGACCGGAGCGGATGAGATGTGCTGCACCTTTGAGGAGCCCGTTTTGGGAGCGGCTCCGGGGCAGGCAGTTGTCCTTTATGACGGGGAATACGTGCTTGGCGGCGGAACGATTATGGGAGGGAACAGATCATGAGAGCGGATGTTCATATGCATTCTTATTTTTCCAGCGACTCTGAGGCAAGGCCGGAGGACATGGTTGAAGCGGCGATTGCAAAGGGTCTTGAGGTCATTTGTTTTACGGACCACTATGATAAAGACAATTTTGACTGGGGGCAGGAGGATGTTTTTGACGAAGAGCGTTATTTTAAAGAAATGCCCCTTTTAAGGGAACGGTACAAAGATAGGATTGATATTAGAATTGGTGCAGAGATCGGGCTTCAGCCTCATTTGGGAGAGTTTTACAAAGGCTTTACAGAGAAATATCCGCTGGATTTTGTGATTGGTTCGGCTCATTCCGTGCGGGGACATGACGCTGCCACAAAGAAGATTTATAAAGACCATACAGACAGGGAGGCATACCGGATCCATTTTGAGGAAATACTTGAGGATGTACAAAAGATTAAATCTTATGATGTTCTTGGGCACATGGATTATATGGTGCGTTACAGCAATCAAGGTGTAAAAAGCTATTTCTGCGACGACTATATGGATGTGATTGATGAGATATTGAAACAGATTATTTCCGACGGAAAAGGAATTGAGCTGAATACATCTGGATTAAAATATGGAATAGGATTTGCCCATCCTCACGAAAAGATATTGAAGCGATACCGGGAACTTGGCGGAGAAATCATAACCGTAGGAGCAGACGGGCATATTCCGGAGCATATAGCGTATGATTTCCATCTGGTTGACGGACTTTTAAAGGAAAATGGCTTTCGGTATTACACGGAGTTCAGGAAAAGAAAACCGGAATTTATCAAGCTTTCATAATGAAAAATGACTGATCAAAAAAGTTTGTGCAAAAAAGCGCAGACTTTTTTTATGTTTGTTAATCCTTTTCCTATACCTCAGCCGTTATAATACATAAGGGGACGCCCTTATAAGGAGAAGATCTTAATGCGCGAAGAGATACTGTTAAAAAGACTGCGGGCTTTAGATGCTTCTGCCATGGACGAGCTGGTGCGTATGTATTATCCGGAAATACTGAGGTATTGTAAGTGGCATGCACCGGATGTATATCTGGCGGAAGACGCGGCTCAGGAGACTTTTCTAAAAGCAATAAAATATTTTGGCAGATGTGGATTTTCCGGGAAGCTTCGGAGTTTTCTGTATAAGATTGCGGGTAATACCTGCATTGACCTGTACAGGAGCAAAGGGCAGGATTATGTGCCGTTAGAGGAGATGAATACGGAAATCATGTATGCAGAGCCGGGGTTTCAAGAGGCGGCAGAACAAATTTACATTAGGGAGCTGGTCAGAAAATTAGAGCCGTCCACGCAGAAAATTGTAATACTGCGGTTCGGACAGGATCTAAAACTCAGGGAGATTGCCGATATTATGGGAATGCCTATGCGTACGGTACAGTCGAAGCTTAAGGCCGCGCTGAAGGAAATAAAAGCTCAGATGGAACGCTGATATGCGTAAGTTTACCAAATACAGGCGTGTCAGCGTACAGATGAAAGGAGGGAGTTCAGATGGAAAAGGATATGGGAAATAGGATTAGAAGAGCGCTTATAGAAGAAGAGCCGGTATCAGAACAGGCGGTAGACAGGATGGTCCTTCTTGCCAGAATGCAGTGGAATACGCAGGTTCCCAGAAAAAGAACCGGATTTATGGAGCTGCTGCTGTTACAGCTTAGGGTTGCGGGCTGGAAAATGTGGGTGTTCGAGATGATGATTGCAGCCGCGCCAATCTTTCTTATCATACAGTATGCAAAACTGCATGTGATTACGCCGGTAAAAGTAGCATTTTCTCTAAGCTGTCTGACGGTAGGCATTTCGATGTTCTGGATTGTATTTATTTACCGGTCCAGCTATTACCGGATGATAGAAATAGAAGCGGCTTCCTATTTTTCCCTTAAAGGGCTGATTTTATCCAGAATACTGATATTATTTGTGGGAGAGCTGGCGGTGATCGCAGGGATTTCAGTCGTAACGGCTGCGTATCTGGCCTTTGGGTTTGGAAGCGGCGCGGCCTACATGTTATTTTTCTTGGGGCTGTGCGGCAATGGTATGCTGTATCTGCTCAGAACCGCTAAGGCCGGGCGGGCATGCCGGTATTTTCTGATATACGGACTCCTGCTGATTGTACTGCTGACGGTTCTGCTTCGGTTTCAGCCGCAGTTTTTTAATGGGGAGCTGCAGACATGGCTTGTTCCGGGTAGCATGATTTTATTTGGATACTATCTTTGCCAAGGCGTCCTGATCGGGAAGCAGCGGGAAGAAATCACATATGCCTAATAGGAGGAAACGGATGATGGAACTTAGAATCGAACACATTACAAAGCAATATAAGGATAAGCTGGCGGTGGATGATGTGTCTCTTGAGATTACGCCGGGGGTGTGGGGGCTTCTTGGCGCCAATGGGGCGGGGAAGACTACGCTGATGAAAATGATTGCCGGGATCATGAGCCCGACTTCCGGTAAGATCGTATACGATGGGATTCCTATTACATCGCTGAAAGAAACTTACCGGGATATTTTCGGCTATCTGCCGCAGGAATTTGGCTTTTATCCGGAATTTACCGTTAAGGATTATCTGGAATACGTGGCCGCTTTGAAAGGCCTGCCCAAAATACAAACAAAGAAAAAGATAGGGGAGCTGTTAGAGCAGCTTTCCCTTGGGGATGTGAGGCGGAAACGGATCGTGAAATTATCCGGCGGGATGAAGCGGCGCGTGGGCATTGCGCAGGCGCTCCTAAACGACCCGGAGATATTGATTTTGGATGAGCCGACCAGCGGGCTGGATCCGGGGGAACGGGTGCGGTTTCGGAACCTGTTATCGGAATTTGCCCATGACCGGATTGTGGTAATATCTACCCATATTGTTTCGGATGTGGAATACATTGCTACCCAGAATGCGGTTATGAAAAGCGGGAAGATTATTCAGACCGGAACGACGGAGGAACTGGTAAAACATGTGTCTGGAAAGGTATGGTCCTGCCGGGTTCCTGCTGGGGAAGCCGCAAGATGGGAGCGGGAAGCCCAGGTGGTGAGCTTAAGAAATGAACCGGACGGAACCGTGGCGCTTCGGTATCTGGCGGAAGAAAAAATAACGGAGGGTTCTAGGAGAGTAAAGCCGCGGCTGGAGGATCTTTATCTGTGGCTGTTTCCTCAGGAAAGCGGGGTGGCAAGATGAGACTTTTTCTATTGGAAATCAAACGTGTATTGAGAACAAGGATGACATGGCTATTGCTTAGCGCAAGTTTGGCGCTGACGGCGTTTATGGCATATATACCGGTGACTTATGAAGGGGCTGTTATAGAGGAGGATGGGAAGGAAACGGTGCTTGAAGGACTCCGTGCAGTCAGGCATTACCGGCAGTACAATGACACCATATACGGAGAGGTGACGGCAGAGAAGCTAAGAGAGGCCGTAGAGAAGCGTCTGGAAATCTATCCGGTATATGATTCGGAGTACGGAGAAAATATTCCATCGAAGCTATACTATGAGGAACTGGCTCTGTCAGAGCCATATATGCATGGAATCCGGGAGGTATGCGCCGATCCGGGAACCGGGATTGCGCCCCAGACGCTGGAAATCCGGCCGGAAGATGCAGAACAGTATTACGAAAAGATGACAGAGAGGTTGTCCTCAATCATGGAAATGGAGCAGAAGGATTACCCTTCTGCAGAGAAACTGGCGCTGGAGAAATTTGAAAAGGTGGAGCGTCCCTATACCTATTACTACGGTGCAAACTCAAATTCTATGGATTACCAAGTGCTTCTGATCTTTGCCGTTACGATCTTCTGTGTGGTCATCGCGGCCCCGGTATTTTCGGCAGAGTATCAGACCGGAGCGGACGATATCCTGCGCTGTACCAGACATGGGAGGCTTAGGCTGGCCGCCACAAAGATCCTGTCTGCCCTTTTGATCACCGGAACGGCGTTTGTGCTGTGCGGCGTGCTGTTTATCCTGATTACCAACAGCCTGTTTGGCTGGGAGGGGACGAAGACCTCCATACAGATCCTGTACTCAGCCACCAGCCTTCCGGCTTACGATGTGGGGCAGCTTCAGTGGGCGAATCTGGCGGGGAGCTTTCTGATCCTTCTGTCCGGCATCAGCTTTACCCTATTTTTGTCCGCAAGGATGAAAAATAACGTAAGCGCTTTGGCGGCGGGCCTGTTTTTTGTGATTCTTCCGGTGGTGGCAGAAGCGGCTCTTCCGGGCGCGGCCGGGACATGGCTGGGGTGTTTTCTGCCCTCCGGCGGGATCGGGATGTCCAACTGCCTGCTGTACTCGCTGATCGACTATCATTTCCTGCATGTGGGGCAGGCCTCAGTGTGGAACGTAGACATGCTCCTTTTGATCCGGGCGGTGGAGATCCCGCTGTTCATTTTCTTAGCAGCCTATACATACTGCCGAAAGGGAAGCGTATAGGTTGTGCATCATAACAAAATTAGCCTTTCCTGCCATAAAAATACAAAAGAGGCTTGAATTTTTGTACAAGATTTAGTAAAATAATACTCGGTTGATGATTCTTTAACAAAGAAGCGCTAAAGAATCATAAAATACGTGGCTGTGAAAAGCAGTTAATAATCATTTAGGAGGAATTAATCATGGCAGTAAAAGTAGCGATTAATGGATTCGGACGTATTGGACGTCTCGCATTCAGACAGATGTTTGGAGCAGAGGGATATGAGGTAGTTGCAATCAATGACCTGACATCTCCAAAGATGCTTGCTCACCTGTTAAAGTATGATTCTTCACAGGGCAAATACGCTCTGGCAGACAAAGTTGAAGCTACAGAGGATTCTATCGTTGTTGATGGAAAAGAGATTAAGATCTATGCAAAGGCTAACGCAGAGGAGCTTCCATGGGGTGAGATCGGTGTAGACGTAGTTTTGGAGTGTACAGGCTTCTACACATCAAAAGAGAAAGCATCCGCTCACGTTAAGGCAGGAGCTAGAAAAGTTGTTATTTCTGCACCGGCAGGAAGCGACCTTCCTACAATCGTTTACAATGTTAACCATACATCACTGAAGCCGGAAGATACCGTCATCTCTGCAGCTTCTTGTACAACAAACTGTCTGGCACCTATGGCTAAGGCATTGAACGACCTTGCACCGATTAAGTCCGGTATTATGCAGACAATCCACGCTTACACAGGCGATCAGATGACTCTTGACGGACCGCAGAGAAAGGGTGACTTAAGAAGATCCCGTGCAGCAGCGATCAATATCGTTCCAAACAGCACAGGCGCTGCTAAGGCTATCGGCCTTGTTATCCCAGAACTGAACGGCAAGCTCATCGGCGCAGCACAGCGTGTTCCGACTCCTACAGGATCTACCACAATCCTTACAGCAGTTGTTGACAAGGCTGTAACTGTTGATGAAGTTAACGCAGCTATGAAGGCAGCGGCTACAGAGTCTTTCGGATACAACACAGACGAGATCGTTTCCAGCGATGTAATCGGTATGAGATTCGGCTCATTATTTGACGCTACCCAGACAATGGTATTGCCAATCGACGACAATACTACAGAGGTTCAGGTTGTTTCATGGTATGACAATGAGAATTCTTACACAAGCCAGATGGTAAGAACAATCAAATACTTCTCTGAATTAGCGTAAGAGGAGAGAAATGTTGCCAATGGCGTATCCCATAGGATACCACTTAGAGCTGCTGTGAACGGAGTGAACAGTAACGATTGCAGCATTGAGAGAATAAGAGACTCAGGAAGGGTCCGGTCTGAGAGGACCGGATCCTTTTTAATATTTAAATAAGGAGACAGATATATGCTGAATAAAAAATCGGTAGAAGATATTAGCGTTAAGGGCAAAAGAGTCCTTTGCAGATGTGATTTTAACGTACCTTTGATTGAGGGAAAGATTACAGACGAGAACCGTCTGGTGGCTGCTCTTCCTACGATCAAGAAATTGATTGCAGACGGCGGGAAAGTAATTCTCTGCTCGCATTTAGGCAAGCCAAAGGGAGAGCCAAAGCCTGAGCTTTCTCTTGCGCCGGTAGCTAAGAGGCTGTCCGAGCTGCTTGATAAAGAAGTGAAGTTTGTGCCAAGCAATGTTGTGGTAGACGACAGCGTGAAGGCTGCCGTAGACGCAATGGCGGACGGCGACGTGATCCTTCTGGAGAATACCCGTTACAGAATCGAAGAGACCAAGAACGGCGAAGCCTTCTCCAAAGATCTGGCTTCTCTGTGCGATGTATTTGTAAACGACGCTTTTGGTACGGCGCACCGGGCGCACTGCTCTAATGTGGGCGTGACAGAGTACGTTGACACAGCGGCAGTAGGCTACCTGATGCAGAAGGAGATTGATTTCCTTGGCAACGCCGTAAATAATCCGGAGCGTCCGTTCGTAGCGATCCTTGGCGGCGCAAAGGTATCCAGCAAGATTTCCGTTATCGAGAACCTTCTTGATAAGGTAGATACCCTGATCATCGGAGGCGGTATGTCTTATACCTTCAGCAAGGCAGAGGGCGGCAGCGTCGGCAATTCCCTCTTAGAGGCAGATTACTGCGAGTATGCGCTGGATATGCTGAAGAAGGCAAAGGAAAAAGGCGTAAAATTACTTCTGCCTGTAGATACCGTGATCGCAGACGATTTCTCCAACGATGCAAATTCCAAGGTAGTAAAATCCGGCGAGATTCCGGACGGTTGGCAGGGGCTTGATATCGGGCCGGAGACAGCCAAGATTTTCTCTGAGGCGGTTAAGGACGCTAAGACAGTTGTATGGAACGGACCAATGGGATGCTTTGAGATGCCGAACTTTGCAGCGGGAACCGAAGCGGTTGCAAAGGCGCTTGCAGATACGGACGCAGTAACCATCATCGGCGGCGGCGATTCCGCAGCGGCAGTAAACCAGCTTGGTTTCGGCGATAAGATGACGCACATTTCAACAGGCGGCGGCGCTTCCCTCGAATTCTTAGAAGGAAAAGAACTTCCGGGCGTAGCAGCCGCAAATGATAAGTAAAAAGCTTGGCGAGGTATTATCGAGCCTAGCGTTTACTTAGTCCGCCGAACTTAATAAGGTGTTACACGAATTTAGAGAGGCGGACATACCCGAAAGCTTGACGAGGTATTTCACGAGCCTAAAGAGGCGGACATACCCGAATGAGATGGAGATAGAAAAGGAGAATAGAAAGATGGCAAGAAGAAAGATTGTTGCAGGTAACTGGAAAATGAATAAAACTCCCAGCGAGGCGGTTGCCTTAGTTGAGGAGCTGAAACCATTAGTAGCCAGCGAGGATGTGGACGTGGTATTCTGCGTTCCGGCGATTGATATCATCCCGGTTGCAGAGGCAGTAAAGGGCACGAATATCGCAGTTGGCGCCGAGAATATGTATTTCGAGGAGAAGGGCGCTTATACAGGCGAGATTTCTCCGGCTATGCTGGTAGACGCGGGCGTAAAATACGTTGTTCTCGGACATTCTGAGAGAAGAGAGTATTTTGCTGAGACCAATGAGACGGTAAATAAGAAGGTACTCAAGGCTCTTGAGCACGGCATTACTCCGATTATGTGCTGCGGCGAGTCCCTTGAGCAGAGAGAGCAGGGCGTAACCATGGATTTCATCCGCCAGCAGGTGAAGGTTGGACTTCAGAATGTAACGGCTGATCAGGCGAAGACGATGGTAATCGCTTACGAGCCGATCTGGGCAATCGGAACAGGCAAGACGGCTACCACTGAACAGGCGCAGGAAGTATGCGCAGGCATCCGTGCATGTATCGCAGAGGTTTACGACGATGCGACGGCAGAGGCAATCCGTATCCAGTACGGCGGTTCTGTAAATGCGGCTACCGCTCCGGAGTTATTTGCACAGGCAGATATCGACGGCGGTCTGGTAGGCGGCGCAGCGCTGAAGCCGGATTTCGGTAAGATCGTAAATTATAAATAATAAGGGTAAATTAGAAAGATTGGCTGTATGGCTGGCAGGATAACAGCCGTACGGCCTTTTTTCAGTTTGCAATTCCGGCATTTTGGAGTATAATAGAAACGTGAAAAAACGCTGTGTAAAAGCGTATATAAGGAGATATGACAATGAGCAAGAAACCAACAGTACTTATGATCTTAGACGGCTACGGCCTGAACGACGAGACGAAGGGCAATGCGGTGGCGCAGGCAAAGCGGCCTGTTATGGACAAGCTGATGAAGGAGTGCCCTTTCGTAAAAGGAAATGCCAGCGGACTTGCAGTAGGTCTTCCTGACGGACAGATGGGAAATTCTGAGGTGGGGCATCTGAATATGGGCGCAGGACGCATTGTATATCAGGATCTTACAAAGATTACGAAAGCAATTCAGGATGGGGATTTCTTTGAGAATAAGGCGCTTTTGGCCGCCTGTGAGAATGTGAAGAAGCATGATTCCGCCCTGCACATGTACGGCCTGGTATCGGACGGCGGCGTCCACAGCCATAATACGCATATTTACGGGCTTCTGGAGCTGGCAAAGAGGCAGGGAATTAAGAAGGTATACGTACATTGCTTCTTAGACGGACGTGATACGCCTCCGGCGTCCGGCAAGGAGTACGTAGAAGAATTAGAGGCAAAGATGAAAGAAATCGGCGTAGGCGAAGTTGCAACGGTTATGGGCCGTTATTACGCAATGGACAGGGATAACCGCTGGGAGCGTGTAGAGAAGGCTTACCGGGCGCTGGTTTATGGTGAAGGAGAAAAGGCTGTAAGCGGACCGGAAGGGATTCAGAATTCCTATGACAAGGATGTGACCGATGAGTTTGTGCTTCCTACCGTAGTGGAGAAGGACGGCGCTCCGGTGGCGACGATCAAAGAGAATGATTCGATTATTTTCTTCAACTTCCGTCCGGATCGTGCAAGAGAGATTACCCGGACATTCTGCATGGATGACTTTACCGGCTTTGACCGGGGCGGAAGGGTAAAGACGACGTATGTATGCTTCACGGAATATGACGTTACGATTCCGAATAAGCAGGTCGCATTTGTAAAAGAGGAGATTACCAATACCTTTGGAGAATACCTTGCTGCAAATGGGTTAAAGCAGGCCCGTATCGCGGAGACGGAGAAGTATGCTCATGTTACCTTCTTCTTTAACGGCGGCGTGGAGGAACCCAACGAGGGAGAGGACCGTATCCTTGTGAAGTCCCCGAAGGTAGCGACCTACGACTTGAAGCCGGAGATGAGCGCTTATGAAGTGTGCGGTAAGCTGGTGGAGGCCATTAAGTCCGGGAAGTACGACGTGGTGATCATTAACTTTGCCAACCCGGATATGGTAGGGCATACCGGCGTGGAAGCCGCTGCCATCAAGGCGATCGAGGCAGTGGACGAATGCGTAGGAAAAGCGGTGGATGCAGTCAAAGAAGTGAACGGGCAGATGTTTATCTGCGCAGACCACGGCAATGCGGAGCAGTTGATTGACGAGGAGACCGGGGAGCCTTTTACCGCCCATACTACGAATCCGGTTCCATTTATCTTGGTAAATGCAGATCCGGCTTATAAGCTAAGAGAGGGCGGATGCCTGGCGGATATCGTTCCTACGCTGTTAGAGCTGATGGGAATGGAACAGCCGAAGGAGATGACAGGGAAGTCGCTGCTTGTAAAGTAAAACACTCATAGCAGGCGCTGGTTACGGATGGAGAAATCCATTTGCGGCCGGCGTCTGATCAATAGGGAACTGAAGACTGTTAAGACAGGCAGGAGGGCAGAACGATGGATAAGAAAGCAATGTTTAAGCTGACCTATGGACTATTTGTCCTGACGGCCAGAGAAGGGGAAAAGGATAACGGCTGTATTATCAATACTGCCGTTCAGGTTACAACAGAACCGAACCGTATTACGATTGCGGTGAATAAGAAGAACTATACTCATGATATGATTCAGCGCACAGGGGTATTTAATGTTTCCATGCTTACGGAGGAATCGAAATTTGATACCTATAAGCACTGGGGATTCCAGAGCGGAGCCCAGATCGACAAGCTGGAAGGGATGAAATATTCCCGGGCGGAAAACGGCGTGGTCTATATTGCGGATGAGACGAACGCATATCTGTCGGCAAAGGTGGTTTCTGCAACAGATCTGGGAACCCACACATTATTTTTGGCGGACGTGACAGGCGGCGAGGTGTTGTCGGATGCCGATTCGATTACGTATAGCTTCTATCAGAAGCATGTGAAGACAGCGCCGAAGGATGCAGAGAAAAAGAAGGGATTTATCTGCAGCGTATGCGGGTATATCTACGAAGGAGATACGCTGCCGGAGGACTTTATCTGTCCATGGTGCAAGCATCCAGCTTCAGATTTTAATCCGCTGTAAGGGAAGAGGTACGATACCGGACAGAATATGCTGGATGTCCGGTTTGTATAGAAAAATAATAGGAGGCAAATGAATGAGAATAGAATTTGATGATAATTTGATTACGGGAAATGAGATGATCGACACACAGCACAGAGAGCTGATTGATAGAACCAACCAGTTTCTGGATAAGCTGGAGGAAAATGTGGGACGGGTAGACGCCATTAAAATGCTGGATTATTTGGATGAGTATGTGGAATTTCATTTTGGAGAGGAAGAGAAGCTTCAGGTGGAGCTCCAGTATCCAGGGCTTGGCGAACACAGAAAGAAGCATGAGGAGCTGCGCAATACAGTAAAAGAGCTCTACGCCATGTTAGATGAGGAAGAAGGGCCGTCGGAAGCCTTTGTAAAACAGGTAGAGGTCAATGTGGTAGATTGGCTGATACGCCATATCCAAGGCTTTGACCGTTCTGTTGCAGAATATCGCTATATGACGGAGAATGCTGATAAATTATAAACAGGTAAAATCCCATGAGCTTCCGCTTTTTACAACAGGGAATCTTCATGGGATTTATCATTTTGCATACGAATTATAGAGCGGACGACAGGAAGGGGAGGAAAATACTATGGAAGACAATATTTTTTTGAAAGATAGAAAAGAGCTGAAGCTGGCGGATTATATGATGGCGCAGGAAAACGGCAGGGAGAATCTCGGCTCCGAACTGCCGGTCGCTGTTTACAGGCTGCTGGAATATTCCATTCGGGAAGAGCTGAAGGAACAGTTTGGAAAGGAAGAGCAGATCCGTATTTTCCGGAACGCGGGCTACCGGGCAGGTGTGTATTTTGCGGAGAAGTATCTGGATTCTTCGTTAGAAATATCCGAATTTACATCGCTGCTTCAGAAGCGTCTGGAACAATTTAAGATGGGAGTGCTGCGGATTGAGAAGCTGGAAGAGGATACGGGAAAAATGATCCTTACAGTTTCCGAGGATGCGGACTGTTCGGGACTTCCTCTTCTAGGAGAAACAGTCTGTAATTATGATGAAGGATTTTTAGCCGGGATCTTGACTTCTTATACGGGAAAGCCTTACACTGCAATAGAAGTAAACTGCTGGGCAACCGGGGACAGGGTATGTCGGTTTCAGGCGGATATTAATGAATAAACAGGAGGATTATTACAGAAGTGGATACGAAACAAAATTGTGAGCGTTTATTTGAATATATGAGGGGGATTCTTTATGATTCATGGATTGAGCATTTTGACGTAAGCGAATTAAGTGAACCATACCGGGATTTGGGGCGGGGACTTCAGTATATGCAAAATGCGGTGAATGAATTAGTTGCGTATTCAGCAGAGCTTTCTAAGGGAAATCTATCGATAGAATTTCCAACAGAGTATAATTTCCTGTGCGAGAATCTCAAAAATCTTCACGCGAACCTGAATCATCTCACATGGCAGGCTAAACAAGTGGCAAAAGGGGATTATTCCCAGCGCGTAGCGTTTCTGGGAGAGTTTTCTGATGCTTTTAACGAGATGACAAAGCAGCTTCGGGAGCGGGAGGAGCAGTTAAAGGAAGAAGCTAAAAAAGCGAAGCATCGGGCGGAGCTAATCGAGGGATACAATGAACTTTTAGTAGAGATATTGAGTAAGCGCAAGGAATGGCTGCTCGTCGTGGACAAGGACACGAAGGAAATCTTGTACTGTAATAAAAGGAAACAGATCGGGTCGGTAGACGATGCATTCTGCCAGACCTGTAAGCGGCGTCTTTCTTTTCAGACTGAACTTTTAAACTGGAAGAGCAGTGCTCAATATCAGGTATGGGAGATGCAAGGGGAAGTGGATACCTTTTACCGGGTTACTTCATTCCAGATGGAATGGAAGGAGAGGTCTTCCTATGTGCATGTGGTGGTTGATATTACCGAGGAAAAGCGCAATGTGCGCAACCTGACCAGCAAAGCATATTTTGATCCCCTGACAGGAATTAAGAATCGTACATTCTTTGAAGAATATATGGGCATTGTCATCCGCGACGAATTGGATGCAACGCTCTGCTATCTGCAGTTGGATGGCTTAGAGTATGTAGCCGACATGTTTGGCCGCCGGGAGGGAGATGCCTATATCCAGAATTTTATTGAGACAATCAGAAAGAATTTCCGAGGCGGAGACACGTTCGCAAGAATTGGAGGAGATGAGTTCTGTGTTGTTCTCTCTGGTAATATGGCAGAGCTGATTAATCGAAAGCTTGCTGAGATTCTTCGGGAATTTCAGGAGGAAGTTACAAGACAATATCAGTGCAGTTTCAGTTATGGCATTGTAGAGGTTGACGGAAAAGTGAATAAATTGACGCTGGAAGAGATTCTCCGGCAGGCTGAAGACATTATGTATGAGTGCAGAAATCGGAATATTGAGAAATATCCGCAGATTTTTCCGGATGTTCCTCAGAAACCGGCACAATAACTTGTAATGTCTGGCCTGGCATGGAAGTGAAACTGTCTGAGAGAAGGAATTATAGGATGGATAAGTATTGTATATTAATCATAGAGGATGATACGGATTTGAGAGAAGGGTTAGCCTTCTCTCTTTCTGGTGACGGATATGTAGTGACAGAGGTGGAAACAAAAAAGGACGGCCTGAGGGAGATTGCAGGCGGGGGCTATGATATGGTTCTTCTAGATTGTAATCTGCCGGATGGAACCGGCTTTGAGCTTTGCAGGGAAGTGAGAAGCTACAGCGACGTGCCGATCATTATGCTGACTGCCCGCGACACGGAGATGGATGAGATCAGGGCGCTGGAATTAGGGGTTAATGATTACGTATCAAAGCCCTTTTCCCTTGGAGTGCTGAAAGCAAGGGCAAAAAGGCTTCTGAAGGAAAGGGGCGGGGCGGCAAAGCTTACTTGCGGCGCACTCACCATAGATCAGAGTACCGGGCGGGTATACAAAAGGGGCAAGGAAATTCTGCTCAGCAAATTAGAATACCGTCTGCTCTTGTATCTAGCCGAGAATAAGAACCATATTCTTTCTAAAGAACAGATCTTAGAGAAAATATGGGACAGCGACGGAAGGTATGTAGATAATAATACGGTGTCTGTCAATATCAGCCGGCTTCGTACCAAAATAGAAGACGATGCCTCCAATCCGGTATGGATTAAGACCGTACACGGAATTGGATATATATGGAAGGACGAATGTAAGGAATAAAAACATGCGGAGCATAATTATTTTAGTTGTATTTTTATGTCTGGCTGCAGGCTGCGGCATGTATCAAAAGAGAAAGACCTACCGCAGAATTGACCGTCTGCTTGACAGCGTGTTAAGCCGGGAGACGATCATATCGGATGGATATTCTGACGTGAGAGAGGGAGAATATTCTGCCCTGGTTAGCAAGATTATGCAGATTCAGACCGTGCTGAACGGCCATGCTCAAAGCGCCGAGAAGGAAAAAGAACAGGTGAAAAGCTTGGTATCTAATATGTCCCACCAGTTGAAGACACCTCTTGCGAACCTTTCGCTCTATGCGGAGATTTTGGGAAAAGAGGAGCTTGCGCCAAAGCAGCGGGCTGAATTTGCCCATAAAATGTGCAAACAGGCCGACAAGCTGAGCTGGATCATTGAGTCCTTGTCTAAGATGGTGAAGCTGGAGCAGAATATCGAAGGATTTGAAGCAAGGAACGAAGGAATCAGACAGACAATCCTTGACGCGGTGGATACGGTTTATGAAAAGCTGGAGAAAAAAGAGATACAGCTTTTCTTGGAGCCTTTTGAGGACAGAGAGCTGTACCATAATCGGAAATGGACGGCGGAGGTATTTGTAAATATATTAGAAAATGCGATCAAGTATACGGAAAATGGAGGCTTTGTTTCTATCCATGTGCGGCCCTATGAATTGTATACGGAAATTCAAATTGCAGATAATGGCAAGGGTATCAGACAGGAGGAGCTGACGGATATATTCCGGCGGTTTTATAGAAGTCCGGAGGCGGAGAACATAGAAGGTTCCGGCATTGGTCTGTATTTGTCCAATTTGATTTTAGAAAAAGAAAAGGGGTATATCACGGCGGCTTCCGAGTATGGGGAAGGCAGCCGTTTCTCTGTGTTCTTACAAAACTGTAAGAACTGATCATCCGTTTGTAAAGGAATTGCAAGATACGGAAGTTATACTACTGTAAAACGTATCAGGAAAAGGAGCGATGACGGATGTGTATATTAAAACTGCAGCACGTGGAAAAAATATATGGAGAAAAGGAAAATCAGGTAAAGGCATTGCGCGATATCAGCCTTCAGGTGGAGGAAGGAGAATTTACAGCTATTGTAGGAACCTCTGGTTCCGGCAAATCCACGCTGCTCAATCTGATCGGAGGCTTAGATAATCCGACTAAAGGGAAGATTTTCATAAAAAACAGGGAAATTGGCGCCTTGTCAAGGAAAGAGCTTACCATTTTCCGCAGAAGGAATATCGGCTTTGTATTTCAGAATTACAGCCTGATGCCGGTTTTGAACGTGTATGACAATGTGGCTCTGCCGGCAACCTTTGACCGGGGAAAACATCTGAACCGAAGGTATATGGAAGAACTGCTGAGGGAGCTGGGTATTTGGGAAAAGCGAAAGAAATACCCCCATGAATTATCCGGCGGTCAACAGCAGAGGGCGGCGATTGCAAGGGCGCTTGTAAATAAACCCCAGATTTTGCTTTGCGATGAACCTACCGGCAATTTGGATTCGGCTACAACCGTTGATGTGGTGGGCTTGCTAAAGACAAGCTGCAGAAGGTATAAGCAGACGATCCTCATGGTCACCCATAACGAGGCTATTGCCCAGACCTGCGACAGAGTGATTCATATTGAGGATGGACGCATTGTCACGGGAAAAGGAAGATTTCCGGGAAAAGGCGGTGATGGCGTATGTTAAAACTGGCGTGGAGTTATATGCGGTATTACAAGAGCCAGACGCTTGCTATCTTTGCCAGTATCCTGCTTACAGCCTCTCTTCTTTCGGGAATCAGTTCCCTTATATTCAGCAGTCAGAAAAACGACTTGGCAAACAGCAAAGCTATTTATGGGAACTGGCATTATTATGTAGCGGCAGACGAGGAAAAAATTCGGGAGCTCCAAAGCGGCGGACAGGGCGGAGGATACCGTCTAAAACAGTGGGGAAAGCTGGAAATCCGGGATGTGGCGCGGGAAGAATTTCTTATTTATTTTATCCATACCGATGAAGCTTACCGTCAGATGGCGCACAGAGAGCTTATTGAGGGGGCTTTTCCAGATAAGGAAAATGAAATCGCAGCGGATAGATTTGTACTTCAGAATCTTGGATTTTCCGGTAATTTAGGGGATACCATCCGTATCGGAGAACGGGATTACGTTGTGACAGGTGTTTTGAAAAGCAAGTGGGCGGCAAGCGCCGACGAGATGGAAGTCTTCGTAAGCGACGCTTTCGCCGGCCGGGGAAGCCAGACATTTTTATATCTTAGATTTGATGAAGATGAAAAGCTGTACCGGCAGATGGATGCATTTTTGAAGACATATCAGTTTCCCTTTGAAGCCGTAACCGGAAATGATGAGGTGATCCGGTATCTCGGAGGGGAAGCGCCGGATAGTATCTATGATATTGTAAAATTTGGCCTGACAGACGAGGAAGGGAATCTTACTTATATTGTCCTGAAATTACAGAGCGATTACAATCTGGCCTATCATGGGATGATACTGCTTCTGTGCCTGTTCAGCATATTTGTGGTGTACAGTGTGTTCCATATCTCTGCGGCAAAACGGGTTTCTGAGTATGGAATGCTGCAGACACTTGGAATCAGCGGGAGACAGCTTGGATGGACGCTGGTTCTAGAGCTTTGGATGTTGTTTCTCATAGGATATCCGCTGGGGTGTTTTTTGGGGAATGGCATTTTGAGTATGGTATACCGAAAATTTAACGGAGTATTTGGAGGAAAAGGCATAGAAGCGACGGAAAAAGGATTGTCTGTGGCAGAACAGACGCTGGCGGAGGGTACGGCTGCAGCGCAGTTTTATCTTTCATGGGGTGCAATGCTGTTTGGCTTCGTTTTTTTACTGTTCGCACTGGCGCTGGCAGCGTTTCTAGTGATTCGCGCTCTGGGAAAACAGCCGCTTAAAAAGACCTTGAGCGGAGATATTTCCTTTTCCAGAACAAGGAGAATCTATGCCCGCCGTCCGGTAAACATGGCGGGAGTCGTCGTCCGTAAATTTATGTTTGCCAACAAATGGAAAGCGGCAGGAATCCTGTTGTCTCTGTCAATTGGAGGATGTATTTTCTTATGTACGATGTATATGACAGAAAATTTGAAAGTTCATGCAGAGCTTTCCTTGAAATCCGACGATGGACTTGGCTCGGAATACCGAATTTCCCTGAAATCCCGTTCACTTAAGGATACGATTCCGGAAGGAACGGCGGATGCGGTGAAAAATATGCCGGAAACGTCAGGCGTGTATGCAACCAGATATACAATAGGTGAGTTATCCCATATAGAAGACGAAGATAATAATTGCGGAACCTATTTTCAGGATATGAATAAAGCTCCAGAATTTGAGAGGTTTGGCGGAATCTGTATCCCGCAGGCGGATGGGGCATACCGGATTAAGTATGATGTGTACGGCTATGAGGAGGAACTGCTAGAACAGCTTGGGGATTTTGTCCTAGAGGGCAGGATTGACCCAGCAAAAATAAGGGATGGCAATCAGATAGTCGCGGTGGCAAACAGGGACGGACAGGGGAATTATTATTTTTATGGAAAAAAGCCGGGAGATACGGTAGTCCTGCGAGTTCCAAGGATGGAAGGGTATACGGAGGACGTATTAAAATTCCAAAACAGCGATGAGTATTACGTGGAACAAGAATTTGAAATCGCGGCGATTGTAAGCCGTTCTCTGGCTAGGGAAGAAGGTTTTTTAAATACCGGAGTCTGGAGCACGATTCAGATGCCATGCGTCATCATGACAAATTCTCAGATGGAAGAGAATTTTGGCATTACCGGATATGGATTTATCAATGTATCGCCGGCTCAAAATGCAGAGGCAGAAAAGGTAAGCAGTCAGTTGTTACAGGCTATTCACGACGTTCCAAAGGCCGTATTGACAGATTATAGCGCTGCAATCCGGACACAAAAGAACTATCTGGGGCAGCAGCAGCTCTTCTTTTCTAGTATCGCGGCGATCCTGTTTGTAATCAGCCTGTTTCATATCGTGAACAGTATGAGCCATACTATTTTTGCGAGAAGAAGAGAGTATGGGATTATCCGGGCTATGGGGATTACGGACGCTGGGTTTTATAAGATGATCCTGCAGACCGGAATCCTGTATGGAGCGCTGACAGATGCGGTGATCTTTCTGGTCTATACCCGCATTCTCCGCAGGATGATGGATTACTATATGGCCCATGTACTGCAGTTTTTACACGTTCAGGCCGGGGTCCCGAATCAAGTTTTCTTTGGAATTATGGTACTTAACATGGCGGCGGCAGTGGGCGCCGTTATGTTCCCGGCATGGAGGCTGGTAAAGAGAAATATTATCAGTGAGATTACCCTTCTATAAGAGGATATTACTTGAGGGAAGCATCAATATTTGTTATGATGAACCGAAGAAAGTACTATGGAGGTATACATTGATGGAACTTCGGGTTTTGCAATATTTTCTTACTGTTGCAAGGGAAGAAAATATTACTCGTGCCGCTGCATTTCTTAATATTACTCAACCAACCTTGTCAAGGCAGCTTATGCAGATGGAAAAAGAACTGGGCGTTCAATTATTTCACAGGGGCAGGCATAATATTCTGCTGACAGAAGAAGGCCTGCTCCTTCGCCGCCGGGCGCAGGAAATTGTAGATTTAGCAATGAAAACAGAAAAAGAGCTGAAACATGGTGGGGAAGTTATATCGGGGGAAATTGCAATCGGCTGCGGCGAAACAAGGAATATGAAACCGCTTTCTGAAATGATGGCATCCTTTCGGAAGAAATATCCTGATGTAAGTTTTTATATTTATACGGCCATTGCGGATGATGTAAAGGAACGGCTGGAAAATGGTATTCTGGATATGGGACTATTGCTGGAACCTGTAGAAATCAGCAGGTATCATTATGTGCGGATGCCTATCGAAGAAAAATGGTGTGTGCTGATGCGTAAAGACTCTGCGCTGGCAGGAAAAGACAGGATTGCTTCAGAAGATTTGCTGGGACAGTCTTTGATCATGGCAAAACGTCCGTCTGTGAGGAATGAATTGGATAATTGGTTTGGACAGGCAGCAGAAGATATCCGTGTCGTCTGTACTTGTAACCTTTCGCATAATAATCAGATGGATATGGTAGAAAACGGTGTTGGAGTTGCGATGACAATGGACTTTTCCTGTAATCATGATATGCTGTGCTTAAAACCGCTTGAGCCGGAACTGACAAGCGGATGTGTTTTGGTATGGAAAAAGAACCTGAAACTTTCACCTATAATGATGCGGTTTGTTGCTCATGTAAAAGAATATTTGAAGATTGACACTTTTTCTGAATAAAAATGAACTGCTAATGTCCAATAAGATATGCGTTTCAGGCATAGCTTAAAATTCAATATGGGTATTAGACATTGGATGAGAGGGAATATACAATATAAATATTCCGGGAAGGGATATGAGACAGAGCAGGTATCCAAATAAGGAGTAACCGAACGGAAAAGTGATTTGAAATTTTGGGAGGAATGCTGAATATGAAAAAATGGAGTTCTATGCTTTTACTTTGTACATTATTAGGAATGCTTACAGCCTGTGGCGGCACTGGCAAAGAGCCAGAAAAGGAGCCGTCACAGGCGGATACGTCCGGGCAGGAGACGGAAGACGCGAAAGAACCTGAGACTGAGGCGGCAGAACCGGAGAGCGGGGAAGAATACCAATCGGACGAAGAAGGGAAGAAGGCGCTGGCGGTATATTTTTCATGGTCAGGCAATACAGAGAATGTGGCAAATTCCATTGCTGCCCAGACAGGAGCAGATATTTTTAAGATCGTGCCGGCAGAGCCTTATGTGGATGACTATGATGAGCTTCTAGATATTGCAACGAAGGAAAAACAGGACGGGGCAAGGCCCGAAATTGCAGACATCATTGAAAATTTTGAGCAGTACGACATTATTTATGTGGGTTACCCCAATTGGTGGAGTGATATGCCCATGATCCTGTACACATTTTTTGACAGCTATGACCTTTCCGGTAAGACGATTGCACCGTTCTGCACTAGCGGAGGGAGCGGTTTGTCGAATACGGTAAACAGTATCAAAGAGTTGGAACCTGGGGCAAAGGTGCTTAACGGGCTTCATATCAGTGATTCGGCGTCGTCCGACCCGGACAGCGCAGTGGAAGAATGGCTGGAGAATCTGGGAATTTAAACACAGTAAATATGGAAACCGGCACAGTCCCCGTGGCGAGGAGCCGGACAGAAAGGGTAAAAGAGAATTTAAAGGAGGAACAGGCAATGAATTATTATGAAACAGATCCGGAATTTATGGAACGCATGGAATATTTTACTCTGGAAGAGGTGGTAAATGAACCAGGGCAGGAATTGCCCGGCGAAGTGCGGTATCTAGCGATTCTCGCAACACTCCTAGGCTGTCAGGGACTAGAGGTTTATAAGGAGAAGCTTTCGGAGGCGCTGGAACAGGGAGTCACGCCTGTTATGGCAAAAGAAATGGTATATCAGGCGGTGGATTATCTGGGGCTTGGAAGAGTGATGCCATTTTTAGAAGCGACCAATAAGGTTTTAATGGCAGAGGGGATTGAACTGCCTCTTGCGAATCAGGCGGCAGCGACACTGGAAAATCGTCTGGAAAAAGGAGCGCAGGCGCAGGCGGAGATCTTTGGGGAGCATATGAAGGAAGCATGGAAGGCCGGGCATATCAACCGATGGCTTGCTGCGAACTGCTTTGGGGATTATTACACAAGGGGCGGCCTCGATTTAAAGCAGCGAGAGATGATCACGTTCTGCTTTCTGGCGGCGCAGGGCGGATGTGAGCCGCAGCTTACCGCCCACGCGAAGGGGAATATGAATCTTGGAAATGATAAGGATTTCCTGATCCGGGTGGTATCTCAGTGCCTTCCGTATATCGGGTATCCTCGCAGCCTTAATGCGATAAGTTGTATCAATAGGGCGGCAGAGTAACGGGGCAGCGAGATGAAAAGAAAGATAAGATGGACGGTAGATATTTTGATGACGCTGACGTTTTTCTTCCTGATGGGTTATCATTTCTGGGGTGAAATGGCACATGAATGGGCAGGGGCAGGGATGTTCATACTATTTATCTCCCATCAGATTCTGAACCGGAGCTGGTATCAGAGCCTGCTCCGCGGAAAATATACGACGGTGCGCCTCCTGATGCTGGTTGTAAATATCCTATTGCTTGCAGCGATGGTGATTCTGATGTACAGCGGAATTACTATGTCAAGGTATGTGTTTGCATTTCTTCCTGTGAGGGGCGGTATGGCTGCGGCAAGGAAGCTTCATCTTTTAGGTTCCTATTGGGGATTTCTTTTGATGAGCCTGCACCTTGGGGTGCACTGGGGCATGGTTTGGAATAAGCTGGAGAAAAAGAACGGGAAACAAAACAGGTATCTTTATTTGACCGGGAGTCTGCTGATAGCGGTATATGGGGCGTACGCTTTCATAAAAAGGGATTTCCTTATTTTTTTGTTTTTAAAGAGTGAATTTGTTTTTCTGGATTATTCGGAACCAAAGATGTTATTTTATCTGGACTACATAGCCTTGATGGAGCTTTGCATTTTTATCACGCATTATGGTTTAAAACTGCTCAAAAAAAAGAAGAAACAGACGGAGATTCGAATATAAGGTATATTATTGACAATTCAATAGGTGAAAGGTATAATCTTTTGATATTTTGAAAGTAATAAAGCGGCCACAAATCCTATAATCATGGGATTTATGGCCGTTATTCTTTTTGCAGCCGGTTCATTCGGTCCTTGCGCTTAAGAAACTTAGATGTACGCCGGGTGTTGACAGAGAAAGAATAAAGTGATATATTTGTCATATGAAGAGATAAATATATCACAACAATAATAGGAGGAGTACTATGAAAACGAACAAGATGAAAATTTGGATTGGCTGTGGGATCTTTTGTGTTTTGAGTTTGTTTCTATCGTCA
>CAJUTH010000032.1 GCA_910589275.1 uncultured Dorea sp. | reverse complement strand
CAGTGACTTGTCGCCAGTTTCCTAACTTGACATTCGCTCCACGGAAAACCTGCCAGCCCTGCTGACAGCAACCTCGCGCTTCACAGCTATCATGTCACAGCTTTTTCAGTATATAAGAATTTTCTTCTCTTTTCAAGGGTTTTTTTCATTTTTTTTATTTTTTCTAACAGTTCAGCCATCGCAGCAGGCGGTCTGCGGCTTGTCTAAAGAGCGTGGCTGAACTCATTGCTGTCTTCTGATTCTAAAATGTACTAAATATAATCCGGCTTAATTACCATGTGCGGGATTCTCTGGCGCGGAACTGGGCTACCGTAGGAATATGCGCATTCAAACCGCCGTCCACAGATATGATCTGTCCGGTAACATACGCGCTCTCATCAGACCCCAAATAGACGCAGGCATTGGCAATATCCCCCGGCCTGCCTAACCGATTGACCATAATATTGTCTAGAAAAATATTTTTGGACTCCTGCTCAATATATCGTTCATTCTGGCGGGTGATGATCATGCCCGGCCGCACACAGTTGCAGCGGATATTCTGTTTACCGTACTGCAGAGCTACCGACTGGGTAAGCATATCCACCCCGGCCTTCGCACAGGCGTATGCCGTAGAGCCAAGATCCCCGCCGCCGGTGGCCATAGAACCGATATTGATAATAGAACCTCCGTCAGCATTTTTCAGCATATGGGGCAGAGCGCATTTAATAACATAGAAGGTTCCCCTTAGATCACTCTGAAAAATGGCATCCCACATTTCCAGCGTCAGCTCGTCCACCCGGCCGTCAGCCAGAAGCACGTTTGCCGCGTTGTTGACCAAAATGTCAATCTTCCCATATTTCTCCACCGTATCTCCAATTAGGTTCTCTATACTGGATGGATCGTCGAGATCAATCGGGCAGAAAAAAGCTTCCCCGCCTTTTTTGCTGACTTCGCTGACCACAAGCCCGCGCCTTCTCTTATTTACCTGATAACCGGAAACCACAACCTTAGCGCCTTCCGCCGCATACGCGCGGGCGATACCCAAACCGATCCCACTAGTAGAGCCTGTGACAATAGCAACCTTGTCTTTTAACCTGTCCATACAATAAATCTCCTCTAAACCGTTTCCCTCATTGTACTTTCATTCATTCCATAATGTCAAGCATCGTTACTGTTCATGGGTCAGGAATGCGCTAAATTGCGCATTCCGTGAGAATGTGATTCAGGTGTGAGAGGCGATTTTTGCGCAACAAAATTTTGATTATCGCCCCGAATTGTTGCTATGAGCGGCCTCCCGGGCCGTGAATAGTAAACAAGCATCCGTAACAGCGAAGCTGTAAGCTGCTATTTTTGTTGTCATATCAGAGAATTAACGTTATAATAAAAATAGATCTTTTAGTTTTTGCTAAAGAAGATATCTGCGAAAGGATACATTAATATGCAGAAAAAGACCCCTGATTACGACAACGTATATAAACATTAAAGAGCAGGCACAAACGATTATTTATCTCTGTAATCAACGATATATTTGGGAAGAATTATCCCATGGATGCAAAGTTAGAAACATTGCCCTCCGAAGGATATTTGGCAGAAAGCGAGACTGCAGACGGAAGCAAAGATATAGAGGAACAGATTTCAGATTTTGTAATCAAGATTGAAAATGAAATCTATCTTCTGGAATCCCAGAGCTATGACGATGGTTCTATGGCAATCAGGATTGCCGAATATGCATTTATAGTCGAGTAAATTACGAGTCTGCCAATGTAATTCTAGAAGAATTTACAAAGGAATACATCATCGAAAAGCGATTATTTCCCTATATCCCCTTTTATATTACAAGGTATGAAAAAGCCATCTCTGATAATAATATAGAAAATATAGATCATGCAGTAAGGGATCTGGAATATTTTAGGAATGAGATGCTCCTGCTTCATAAAAAAGGTGAATTATTAGATTATGAACTTATAGATCTTATGGGCTTCGTAAATACAATCATAACACACATAACAAATGGAAACAAATATGAAGAAAGGCTGGTGAATATTATGGGAGGAACGGTAATTGAGACAGAATCTGAAAGATTGATCCGGAAAGGAAGAACCGAAGGAAAAGCCGAAGAAATTATTACAATGGGACAGGAATTTGGCTTAGATGATGCAGCTATTCTAAAAAGGCTGCAGGAGAAGATCGGCCTGTCTTTCGAGACAGCCGCCGCCTATTTAGAACAATATGGGAAACAGCCTGTGTAAGTTTCTTATAGACATCGAAAACATGTGGATAAACCTGTCCGGGCCATCAGGTGCGGCACAGGTTTATTTTATATTAGGATACATTTCTCTTTTAGGGAAAACATCACTCTGTGAACACCGTAAGTCTGTTCTCACGGAATGTGCAGTTCAGCACATTCCTGACCCGCGAACAGTAACCATCTATCATTTTTTTGCATTTTTTTGAATACAATCTTGTATTTTCTATTCTTTTTCGCTACTATATTTCTAATAATATTAAGATTTTATGAATTTTTATGCATAGGAGACAAAAATGGATATCAAGAAATGGAGAGTAATGCTTGCCGTTGACGATTACGGCAGCTTTACACGGGTAGGGGAAGAACTCGGCTATACACAGTCGGGTATTACACAAATGATGAAAGCACTGGAAAAAGAGGTTGGTTTTTCCCTATTTATAAAGGACAATCACGGAGTGACACTGACAAATGAGGCTAAGTCCTTGATCCCGTCTATCCGCGAACTGCTCCAGGCCAATGAGATCCTAACGCAGGAAATCGCCTTTTTAAACGGCGCCCAAAAAGGGACTATCAAGATCGGAACCTACTTAAGCTGCTCCATCCACTGGATCCCCAAGATCATCCGGGAATTTAAACAGGCTCACCCGGAAATCATCTTCCGGGTATATGAAGGCGCTGAAGGAGAACTAGCCGACTGGATTCAGGACCGGCGGGTCGATATCGGCTTTATCAGTTACCAAAAAGGACACAACTATCAGTTCCTCCCGGTGATGGATGACGACCTGTATGCAGTAATCCCGAAAAACCATCCGCTGACAGAATACGACGCAATTCCCATCGAGGCTTTTCAAGGACTCCCCTTTGTGATTACAGAATACACCCCCGGCAACGACGTACACCGGATTCTTAAGGAGTATCATGTAAAGCCTGACATTCGGTATATAACAGTAAATGAATTCAGCTCCATCTCCATGGTAGAGCATGAGCTCGGACTGACCATTCTCCCTGGCCTTCTCCTCAGAGGACGGATTGGAGACTTCGAAATCCGGCCTATTACGCCAAGGGTATACCGCAAGCTGGGGCTTGCCTATTCCTCACAGGAAGATTTGTCCCCCGCTTCGAAGATTTTCCTTAAATATGCCAAGAGCTTCCTGCTTGACGGCTGATCGGGTAAAGCAGAATAGTTACGCAAAATCCTTCTTGCTTCCCGCCTGCTCCGCCTATATAATAGAGACAGAAAGTTACTGTCTAACGCAGATTCATTTTCCGGAGATATCTACCTATGAAAAAAATCGGATTCCGTTTACTATTAGTTTTTCTCTTAACGCTGTGCGCCGCCTTTTTTACCGCTTTGATGCTAAAAGCAGCAATCGGCACCTACGCCTGCTGGGATGCGCTCAGTGTAAATATCTCCCAACTCACCGGATTAAAGGTTGCCAACTTCAGCATGATTATGAACGTGAGCTGCGTCTTTCTGCAGTTTCTGCTGCTTAAAAGGGAATTTCAAGCTGTTAAGCTGCTGCAGATTCCATTTGCCGTACTGTTCGGCGTACTGGTAAATTTCTTCTATTATAATGTTCTGGTCTTTGACGTACACAGTTACGGCGTACGCTTTTCATTATGCGTCATTTCCGTAGTCGGCGTAGCTTTCTTTCTGGGCTTTCTTACATCCCTGAATCTGGTAAACATCTCCGTCGAGACTACCTGTAATATCATAAGCGGAAAATACGCCGTTGACTACGCCTATCTCCGGGTAGGCATTGATGTGATCTGCATCGCCATATCCGTCGCCCTGTCGTTTATTTTCGGCCTTTCCTTCACCATCCGGGAAGGTACCGTCATTGCCATGCTTCTTTTAGGCCCCTTAGAAAAGCAGTTTATGAAAATATTCCGTCCGACTTCTGAAAAAATTGATATGCGGTAATATCTGTTTAATTTAAACATTGAAATATTCGGCGAAACAATACTAACTATCCCCGCCTCCACATAAAAATAAGAAAATACTTCTTTTATGAGGCACACTATGAATCCAGTATCCATGTTACTTACCGCTCTGTGGTGCTGCACCGCCATTTTTATCATCCTGTTGTTAAAGGATATTTTCTCACACCGCAAGTCCCTAGAAAAAAGCAAAATAACACCCAATATCATCATTAGCGCCGTCTCCAATTCTTTTGACACACTAGGGATTGGCAGCTTCGGCATTGCCACAGCTTCATGGAAATTCACCAAATCCATTCCTGACAGCCTGATTCCAGGCACTCTGAATACAGCTTTTGCTATTCCGACAGTCGTGGAAGCAACCGTCTATATCCGCAGAATTGAAATGGACATTCCCACTCTTATTCTAATGATCGCATCCTCCGTAATCGGCGCCTCCTTAAGTGCCAGACTGATCACGAGACTAAATGTCACAAAAATCCGGCTTACCATGGGCGCTGCTTTACTGGCTGCTGCAGCCGTCATGCTCTGTCGAATCAATGCTGCCGGTCCCTTCGGCATCATCGGTACGGCCAGAGGGCTAAACGGCGGCATGTTAGCCGCAGCCGTCGCCGGCAATTTTATTCTCGGTGCCCTGATGCCTGCGGGCGTGGGCCTGTATGCCCCCTGTATGGCCCTTGTCCTTCTCCTCGGCATGAGCGCAGACGCCGCTTTTCCTGTGATGATGGGTTCCTGCGCCTTTTTAATGCCCTCCGCCGGTATCACCTTTATCAGAGAGGGAAACTATTGCCGCAGGGCAGTAATCCCAATGGCTCTTGCCGGAGTGTTAGGCGTACTGGCTGCAAGTTCCCTTGTAACCGCTCTGTCGCTTGCGCTTTTGACCTATCTTGCCTGCGCCATAATGGTTATTTGCGCTGTCATGTTCTTTCACGACGCACGGAAAACCCTGTTATTTCGATTCAAAAAAAATAAACGTCCAGAATAATCTATCAAACATGTTTATTTATAAACAAAATTATAAGAAATGCTTTTGTATACAATGAAAAAAGAATCCTACTTTTTCCTTAAACAAATTGTCTATTTATGCTATATTTGATTGACTTTTAACAAAATAATTGATAGAATAAAGAAGCAGATAAGTATTGTTTTAACGAAATGGGCAAATCGGGGTGTCCATGTTTCGTGGATAGTATTTAATTATCTGCTGCTACAACTTAATATTTTTATAATCTGGAGGGATGATTTATGTTATTAGCACTGCAAATTTTATTTGGTGTACTGGTAGCGGGAACTGGGCTTGGGCTTATTGTTGACGTTGCTAAGAATCGCATGGATGGCCTTAAGAATGCAACCGGCAAACAGTGGGCATCCGGTTTTACAGTAGGTATTATCGCTAACTTCCTTGACACACTTGGATGCGGATCCTACGCTCCATCCACTTTCATGTACAAACTTTTCAACCAGATCGATGATATCGATATTCCTGGTACTCTGAATGTTGGAGATACTTTCCCCGTTATCTTTGAGGCATTTATCTTTACAGCATCCGTAGAGTGTGATCCTATGTTCTTATGGATCATGTACATCTGTGCAGCTATTGGTTCTTTCGGTTTTGCAACCATCGTAACAAAATGGCCTCGGAACAAGATCAGATACGCTCTTGGTACTGTTATGATTCCTCTTGCATTGATCATGCTTTGCAAAAACTTGGGATTCGGACCTTTCGGTGTTGTGGGTACCGCTACCGGTTTAAGTGGCTGGAAGCTGATCGTAGCTGCTGGACTTAATATTTTATGGGGCGCTTTGATGGATATCGGATTCGGTCTGTATGCACCATGTATGGCTACCTGTCTTCTGCTCGGCGTTGATGCCGGCGCATGTTTCCCTGTATTCATGGGATCCTGTGCAGTTCTGATGCCAGCTTGTTCTATCGAGTTCATCAAGACTCACAGATACGACGTACCGCACACAATCGGTAATGCGATTGGTGGATGTATCGGTGTATTTATTGCATGGAAGCTCGTTACAAGCCTGCCGATGTTCTGGCTGATCAACTTAGTATGTGTAGTTCTTCTGTGGACATCATATACTCTGTTCAACGCTGCTAACAAAGATAAGAAGGCTGGAATCGCTTAATTAAAACGAGATCAATTAATTATTGCAGTATATTCAAATACATAAATGGCTGTCCGCAAGGGCCGCCATTTATGTATTTTTACAAATTGCTATTTAATATTGTATACTTATTGAACTACTAACGTTCAATAAGGTATGACCAAAATGTTATGATAGAAACCGGAGAAGGTAAGATGTTCATAAACGAATACGTAATGGATCGGAAACGTTATGATAAATGGGCAACTCCTAAATTTTGGAAGTTACCTATTTTTTATGTTTATTGCTTTATATTTGTCGCGGGAGTATTTGGCTGGATATACTTTAGACGTGTAGACGCTCCTGCAAGATGGCAGACAGTCGGAGCTTTCCTGACGTTTGTTGCCGTATATCGAGGAATATTTTTTAGATGGATGCACGCGGACAAGACCTTCCGGGTCACCCGGGCAAATTACTTCGGCGGCAAGAACTGGACCTGCAAGGTCATTGTCGGCGAGAAGAATATCTCCCTCTATATCAACGGAAAAGTAAATAATAAAGTGGAGTGGAAAGATATCCAGAAGCTAGAGGAGGCCAAGTCTTATTTCAAGCTGTCAACCGCCGAAGGCGTTGAGGGCGTTATGCTCGACAAAGGATGCTTCACAGAAGGCGATGCTGACAGTTTCCGGCAATGGATGCTTGAGCACCATCCCGAGATCAGCCATGGGCCGATAGCTCCAATGTTCGACAAATAGAAAAGGAGGCGACCCCGAAAATCGCTTCCTTTAACAAGGCTGTCCAAAAAGCCTAATTCCAACAATAAACAGAACATAAAGCTGCGGAGAAGCAAACTTCCCCGCAGCTTTAACTTTACAATATCATTATTTCTTAATAAAATTCAAAAAATTCTTCCGATATATCTTTTCCAAGATTTCCTCTGACAATCCCAGTCCGTGCATCGCTCTGTTTTCTGCCGTTATATAGCAGCCATCCGGCCTCAACGGATAATCTCCCTTTGTTTCCAGAAACTCTGTAATCAAGCGGAACCGCGAAGCGCATTCCTCGAAAGACAATACCGTTTCCTCCTCTGCTACCAGAACTCTGGAGCCGATATCCGTTCCAAAACAGATGCGGTTCTGATATTTTTCAAAAAATTCACGGGCCTCCTCCTGACGTTCAGACAAATTATAATACAATTCGCTTCCAGGCGTAATGTCTATATAGACATTCGGATAAGTATCAAGCATCCCTCCCAGCCTTTTTAGCTGCTCTGAAAAGAAGAAGAAATGAGGAAACAGTATTCTCAGCTTCGGATGACTGCGCAGCATGGCATCTATCTGTCTGTATTGATCCTCATTATTCACATAGCTCTCATCATAGAACCATCCCGCCTGCTTTGCAAAATCCGATACTCTGCGCTCATCCCAGAATTCCTCCGGATCATTCACATGCATGCAAACCGGTATCTGTTCTCCTTCCAGATAATCCCAGAACGCATCCCAGACAGCTCCGTCAAAATCCGGTACCGGATACTTCTTTCTGATATTAGGTTTCCCCTCTAACATCTTAATCCCGGTACACCCCATATCCATCAGCCGCACGGCATCCTTCACCAGCGCCTTCCCTAATTCCTCTTCGTCCATGCCGTATATCGTTCTGTCCAGTCCGCCGAATACATAAACCGGAATCCTGCTCTGCTTCTGAAAACGAAAGGCGTCCTCTTCCACCCTTTTGCCATGAAACGAAGGAATGCACTGAAGCGCAATTCCTTCATAGCCAAAATCCTCAATTACCTGATTAAGCCTATCCATTCCCATATACTCAATGTAGTGAATATGTCCGTCTATCATATACTTCTCCGTTACTGTACGCCTATTATGATCTACCGGCCTTCCTGCTGATCCTTCTGCCGCATCTTTAATTTCAGCAGGGCCTTCGCTTTCAGGCAGTCCAGACGCACCATATTATTCTCTCCAACTACGTTCGTCTCGGTTCCGTCCGCGCTCTTATTAATATCCACGATTCCGTCCAGATAGTCATTCTCCACTACGAATTTCGCAACCGTCCCGCTGAAATTTAAGCCCGTCACCGGAATGCCCCGGATACCGATCTGCTCGCAGGTATTGGTATAATCCACGTCACTGTTGCCCCATCCGTCGGAAGAAATAATCACGCCGTCCGCACGCATAGCTTCCGCCCAGACTGCGGCTCTTGTACCGACCAGCATCTTTTCCTTATTGCCGTCCGGCGTGCCCACCAGAAGGATTCCCATAAGGTCAAGGTCTGTATCCTCCGCCACTACTTCCAGCAAAGGATCCCTGAAATGATGTAACGATGTTTCTTTTGTCGATGGTCCGATTCCCATACTCTTTTCTCCTCCTTTACTGCATAGAACGGATGATTCCGTCCCTGTATTCGTTCGGTGTTACCATGATCGGCATATTCCCCATGTCAATGATCGAACGTCCGCCTTCCACTCCCGACGGCTCGTCTGCAAAGAAATGGGTATCATACATTGCCCCCTGTCCGGCTACCTGCTTGATGATCAGCACGCGTTTCTTTCCCGGCCTTACAATATCATGATACTCGTGGCGTTCCGTGCACTTCTCTCCTTTAAACTTCTTTAACTTATCCCTGTAGCTCTGGATAAACTTATCGCAGGCCCGGTGAGCCGCCGTCGGTCCGGGCCGCTCCTGCCCCATGCCCGCCGCCAGCGTCACGTCAAAGGAAATAATGTAATCCTCATCCCCCGGTGTGCCTGCCCGGTTCAGGTACAATTGCTCCTTCAGATTCCCCTCGGAGGAACCGAATTCATGGCATTGTTTGCCATTCACATCCACACCTGTCAGCATGACATACACGCCGGTAATTGTATGTGTAATCCCATCTCCAATCCTGCCAAGCACCTTGGTGGAAATCGGAATAATATCCATAATCGTATTCGTCCATCTGTCATGGTCGCCTGGCTTGATAATCTGAATATCAATTTTCTCCAGATGCTCTTCCTCAGCCACCAGCCCGTCAATCATCTCTTTGCTAACCGTCATATGTCCTTCTACCGTAATATCATTGTGCTCTCCCCACTCTACCTCGCTCATATGGAAAGCCTTAATAACAAGACGTCTCAGATCTTTCACTTCATCAGCCAATGCCCACACCTCCAACTCTTTTCTACGTTTGTTCACAGAGAGTCCCCCCTGCTTCCTGTGGCTAAGCTCTCCGGGCAGGCCGGACTCCCTATGAACAGTATACTTATTTACCTGTAATTTTCAAAAAAGGGCAGATGCCTGACATCTGCCCTCTGTACAAAGCCTTCTTAATTTTGAGAAAGCGTATTAGATCTTAGCTACATACTCGAACGGCAGCGGAACAATCTTTCCAGGTGTCTGGATCTCTACCAACTGCTCAAGCGTTGCCTTAACGATCTGTGTCTGCTGTTCAACGTTGTGCGGTCCACCTGCATTAGCACCCATAGGTACCAACGGAGCAACTGCACGAGGAGTTCCGGTCTGACGAACAACCGGTGGAAGAGCTGCAATAATAATTGTAGGGATTCCAGCTTCTTCAATCGCTCTCTGCACCAATACTGCAGAGCGGTGGCAGGTACCTCATCCAGCGGTGAGGACAACTGCGTCAACATCCTCTTCTTTGAACATCTGTGCGATAGCAGGACCAGTCTCGCCTTTGAACTTCTCCTGGTTTCCGCCGCCGCCCATGAATCCTGCATGAACAGGAGCACATGCTCTGATAAATCCTTCTTTTGCTAACTCATGAATTCTGTCAATTGGGAACATGCAGTTGATGTCTTTGTTAACATCACTGTTATCATATCCGCCATGTGATACCATCAGATCATCAGATGGTGTCGTGTTCTCTATCTTTCTCCATGTGAAGTCACCGGCAAGATTAAATCTCTCCTGATCTTTCTTGTGAACGCCTGCTGCTGTAGCAAGAGCGATAGACATATCCTTCAGCTCTTTTGTAACAGGGGTCCATACTGACGGTGGAGTAATAGGAACGAATATTTCTGATTGTAAACCTTTAACAACCGTTAAACTCATTTTTAGTCCTCCTTATTATCCAAACGTTTGCGCATTTCTTCTTGTTTGCGCCGTTCTTTTTCAATATTGCTGACGTATTTGTCATTTACCTCCGGGCCAAGCTGTTCCGGAAAACTCATATTCCACCCGAATTCCTGACCGACTTTCGGCTCAGTATCGCAGATGAACATCCTCTTCGGCGCTTTAAAGAACCCGAGGCGTCCCTTTAAGTCAACGCTGATACTGCAGTCGTCAACATCTACAACGACACCCTCCATATAAATGACTTTTCCGCCATATTTCAAACGTTCATTATTCATCCTTCAAGTCCTTGAATTAGTCGTATTTCTCCTTACGCTTCTGGCTCATCGGGAGTGACTGCTCATTCTCAACAAGCTCAAGCTTCTTGCCATAAGCGCCCTCGATTAACTCAACGTTTGTAGATTTTACGTTCGGATTCCATTTCTTCTCTGCAGCCTTAACCTCTTCGCCAGCCATAGCAGTCTTTAACATAGCAAGTGCGCGGACTGCATCTTCCGGACAAAGGGTGTTGCATCCAAGTACCTCGTTCTCGATACCGGACTCAGACTTGTTGTTATCAACCATGTACTGCATGTACTTGTTACCAACAACCAGCGCTCCCTGTACTGCACAGTAAGACATACCTACTACCGGGATTCCTCTCATACCGATCTGCTCGATATGGCTTGCGAAATCGATGTGGTTGTTTCCGAAGCCTTCTGTTGTAACGAAAGCGCCGTCTGCATCCATCATCTCTACGGTATGGCCTACACGTCTGGATACATAGAACTTCTCAGCATTAATCTGCGGAGAACCAACAAATACAACACCGCAAAGGTCAACTTCTTCATCGTGAAGAGCTTCCAATACAAGAGGCTCTCTCCAGTAATGTCTGGACATCTCTTTAGAAGCTGGTCCGATACAGGTCAGAGCGTGGATACATCCGTCAAGCACCTCAAGCGGAGATACACATACCGGAACGTTTCCAAGGTCTACGTTTGCTCTTGCGCCAAGTACGCCGACAGGCTCTACAGGAAGGATGAAGTTATCATGCATAGCTCCCTGTCCCATGATCTCCTTAACGATAACGACTTTCTTCTTGTGAGGACGGCGAACCTGCTTCAGCTCCTGAATCTCAGTTACAAGGCTGTCGTCAAGCTTCTTCATCACTTCACGGATCTCCTGTGTAATGATGTCAAATGCCGTATGTGCAGCCATAGGCCCGCGGCGCTCCATGTTCGTCTTCTCCTGAACTACGATGTTACCTTTGATAAAGATCTCGCCTTTATCCGGGCATCCCGGACGGCCCCACATAATGTTCTCGTCAAGGTAGCCTTCGGATGAACCGAACTCACCGATCTGAACTCCGCCTTCATCAACACCTGTCAGCATCATAACAACGCCGTCAAGCACTCTTGTAACACCCTCGCCGATCTCGCTGTCGCCTTCCTTTGTAGCGATCGGCTGTACGTCCATGATCGTCTCAGAATAGGTATGGTACTTATCAGGAGTAATGATCTCCAGATGGAAATCCTTAACCAGTTCCTGATCAGCGATAACATCTGCTTCGATTCCTTCACGGATCGTAAGAACAGTTCCCTCGATCTTTGTCTCCGGTCCTCTCTTAACCTCTGTGATGTTGAAATGTTTTCTTGTTAAAGATCTTACAACCTTCTCTTCAGCCTCTGCTTCCGGTGCTGCCGCGCCCGCTGCTGCCGGTGCTGCCGGTGCTGCCGCTGCCGGAACCTCTACTGCTGCTGCGCCTCCGCCAAGAGCGCCAACAGGGATCTGAAGATCAATGTCCTTGCCTTCTCCAATGTGGATCTTAAGAATTCCGCCTGCTGCCGGTGCTGCTACAGGTGCCGCCGCTGCTGCTGGCGCCTCCTCTGCCTCTGCCGGTGCTTCCTCTGCTGCAGGTGTGCTTGGTGCTTTTACGCCGTCCAGAACATCAGCAGTCAGCGGAGCAAGAGAATCACAAGTTTTTGTAAGTTTTGCTCCCAGAACCTCCTCGATCGTTAAGCAGCCGTCAAGGTTCAATAATCCTGAATCTACCAAATCATCAAAGATCGCCGGATCTTCCAGATTGGCCGGCTCGATTGTAATGCCTGCTTCGGCCCTACAACAAAGTACCGCTGGATCATGAGCATGTGCTTTAGCTGTTTCAGCTGTGATTGACATATTATTTCCCTCCTTATATGGTTTGCTCCGATATCCCTTGTAACTTATGGAACATTAATCGTTCCATAAGTGTAGACGTCGGAAAGTATATATACAGCCGCTGAATAAACCGGGCTCCCTAAACCCTTAAGCCTCCGGGAAAATCGGGGGTATCCTTTCGGCTTTTTATCCGCAGCAGTAATACCTTAAAATAGAATCCTCATAAAACTTAAAAATCAATATCCTGACTTACCTGCTTCGATACCTTCAGCGTTCTGTACAGAGCATGTCCGACAGCCCTCATAGCATGGTCGGTCTGATGGAATACCTTAAGTCCCATCTTCGGTCCGGATGCCATAACGGTATTCGAACAGTCAGAGCAGTTACCGATAATGATGTACTCACACTTATCCTTCTTGAACTGCATGTTGTTCTTAACCTGTCCCGGACAGTTGCCAGGCCTCAGGCACTTCAGCGGCGCGCCCGGCTTGTTCTCGATCGCCTGTTTGCACTTGCATACAGATACAACCTTGCCGTTCATCTTCGCTACAATATCACGCATACGCTCCTCGTTGCCGCCGCAGGCACATACAAGAATACCTGTATTCGCACCGTGCAGATCCGGGAACTCAACCGTAACAATGATACCGCCTGTGGTCTTCGTGATCGGCGCATCCAATTCCGTTGCCTTACCGGTAAAGGCTCCGCCCATGATAATCTCTCCGAATGGCTCCTCAATGCCGCCCGCTCTCTCGATCAGGTCGCCAACGCTTGTTCCAACCGGAACGTCCATAAATACATGAGCCTCGTTACCGCCTTTGATCCTTCCGCGGACCGTTAAGTTCTTGCTGATGCATGGCTTCTTCTCGTCAATGGCCTCTGCAATCTTGCAGGCCGTCTCCAGATTGATTACAACAGACTTCGCTGCGGACGGAAGCTGCGTCGTAGTAAGATTCACGCCAAGGCACTCTCTTACGACCGCACGCTCCTCTCCCATCGGGTAAATATCCGGCATCAGATGCATCTTGATCGCCGGTTCGCTCTCCAGCGCCTTCTGTAAAGTCTTAATCGCACCCTGATTCTTCTTCTTGATGGCAATAATCGCCTTATCTGCATTGGTAATCTCCATGGAATACTTGATTCCGCGGATCACCTTGTCACACTCATCCTCGATCTGCTTGATATTGTGGGCAAGTCCCGGCTCACATTCAGCCGCATTAATAAGGATATAACCTCTCTCACAATCAAGCTTAAAGTCTTTCGGAAGCTCCGGATTAATCTCCGCATCAAGCTCTCCCATCTCCTGCTCAGCCAAATTAATTCCAAGCTTAATCCCTGTCGGGAATCCTGCTCCTCCAAGGCCGACAACGCCGGCTGCTTTTACCATGTCAAGCTTGGAAGCGCCTTCCGGTACGTCGATCGGCACAAATTCATCCGGCTGCTCCGCTGCGGGCTCGATGATAATCCGGTCGTCTGTGATCTCGGTCACTTTCCCATACACGCTGGCGAAAATATTCGCGCCTAAGCCTGTCGGCGAAGCAATGAGCGTACCCTTTTTTACTTCTGCCCCAACCTCAACACAGGGAGCACACGGCGCACCTACATGCTGACGCAGTAAAATCTGTACATTTCCCATGACACATACATCTCCTTTTCTTCATACTTTTATTCTAAGTAAAAAACGAAATATTACTCGCTATTCCGTCTACTTATTTATAGAAAATTTCTATAGACAAATCATGTCGATTTTTTATCAATTTTGTCTTTTTCTTTTTGGCGGAGGCATGTGGGAATCGAACCCACCCAGGACGCTCCTAACGCCCCACACTGGTTTTGAAGACCAGGAGGCACACCAGTTACCCAACTACCCCCATAATTTTCCTAACGTTCCTTAACAATAGCACATAATCCTTTATTTTTCAACACCTTTTTCTTTGTTTTTATAATATCAAAAAATCATTGACTTTCCAAGGTTTTTAACGCATAATGAATATAAGAAAATGAACCCGGTACTAGAACATATCCTAGACCGCGTTCTAGAATGCAGTCTATTTGTTAACGGATTGTCGTATTTTGCAGAATTTATGAACCGCGCAATATAGATTACATTAATATTTCTTATCATTTTTATCTTTGTATTTATAGGAGATATCTATAAATTATCATCAAATAAGGAGGACATTGCTATGGAATTGAAAGCAAACGTGAATTTTGACCGCTTTGAACAGAAGCTTCAGGTAGTCGACGCTCACACAGTTGGAGAGTTCTGCCGTATGGTAATCGGCGGATTTCCGGAACCAGAAGGAAACACAATGATTGAAAAGAAGAAATGGTTAGAGGAGAATTATGACCATGTCCGCACCGCTCTTATGCTGGAGCCAAGAGGACATCATGATATGTTCGGCGCTTTCTTCTGCAAACCAATCAGCGACGAGGCTGACCTTGGTATCATTTTCATGGATACCGGCGGATACCTGAATATGTGCGGCCACTGTACCATCGGCGGCGTTACCGTTGCAATCGAAGCAGGACTTGTTGAATCACACGAAGGCGAGAATACCGTAGTTCTGGAAGCTCCCGCCGGAATCATCCGCACTACTGCTACCGTCAAGAACGGCAAAGTAACAGGCGTTACCCTTACGAATGTACCCGCATTTATTTATAAGGACAACCTGACTGTTAACGTTGACGGCAAAGAGATTCCTTACACCATTTCTTTTGGCGGAAGCTTTTTTGCACTGGTTGACACCACCAAGCTTGACATCGGCGAGATCAATGCTAAGACCGTTCCCGCTTACACAGAACTTGGAATGAAGATGCGCGACCTGATCAATGAGCAGGTTGAGATCCAGCACCCGACACTGGATATTACAGAGGTTGACTTGGTTGAGTTCTACGGCCCGACTCCGAACCCGGACAAGGCTACCATGAGAAACGTAGTTGTATTCGGCGACGCACAGGCAGACCGCTCTCCTTGCGGAACCGGCACAAGCGCTAAGCTTGCAACTCTTCACGGCTGGGGAGAACTTGGAGTAGGCGAAGAATTCATTTACGAAAGCTTTATCGGAACAACTTTCAAGGGGGTTATCAAAGAGGAAACTAAGATCGGCGATTTCGATGCTGTTATTCCTATGATCACAGGCTCTGCTTACCTTACCGGCGTTGGCACATACCTGATTGATCCGGATGATTCTTTAAAATATGGTTTCTTAATTGGCTAATCTGTGATATACTACTATACGGAAAACAAAGGCGGGTTCTATTTGAGCCTGCCTTTTTTAAATATCTTCTGTTACAGTATAGCAATCGTCATTAGCATACAATCCGCAGCACGTCAAGCGGCCATGCTATCCCCCGAAACTCGCTGTAGCAACGAACGAAGGGAATGAATACTATGCCAAGAAAACGTCAATCAACCAAAAGCCGCATTATCAAAGCTGCATGGAATCTTTTTTACAAAAATGGATATGACGAGACTACCGTAGAGGATATCATCAATGCTTCTAAAACGTCTAAAGGAACCTTTTACCATTATTTCAAGAGTAAAGAAGGGCTCCTGAATACATTGTCGCAGCTATTTGATGAAAAATACGAAGAACTGGCCGGGATTATCGATCCAAAGCTGTCAGCCTACGACAAGCTGATCTTCTTAAACCACGAGCTGTTTTATATGATTGAGACAAGTATTGACTACAGTCTGATCGCTTATCTGTACTCTGCGCAGCTCGTTACCAAAGACAAACGCTCCCTCTCCGACCATAAGCGGTTCTATTTTTCATGGTTGACTGAAATCATGCAGGACGGACTGGACAGCGGCGAATTTATGGATACTTTTACGGCAGAAGAATTGATGGACATCTACGCCATGTTTGAAAGAGCGCTGCTATATGACTGGTCTTTGTTCAAGGGAAAGTATTCTTTATCAGAATACAGCGGAAAACTTCTGCCCCACGTACTGGACGGCTTTATAAACGGGCTTTGACAGTCCTCCGTCTGCAGGCCGGATTTCGGTCTGCAGGCGGCGGAAATTGGATATTTTTGCCGCCGCCTGAAACCAAAACACACTTTTTCTTTTATTTTCAGACCATCACCTCATGCATATCCTGTTCCTGCACTCCGATACTGTCCATTACTTTCCTCACAGCATCCCGGTCGCTAAGCCCCGCGCACCATGCAAGTCCGCAGCCCGCAGAAATCTCCCTCGGTACCGGAATCAAGCGCCCCGGAGCCTCCGCCTGCTTACATGCCTTTTCCATAGCCATGGCGTCTGTTGTGGTATGAAAGGTAATCACAAGCCTTAATTCTTTTTTTCTCATATCCTGCCTTCTCCTTGTTTCATTCCCTTTTCCGGTTACTGTTCTTCCGCCGATAATTCCCGGATCGCACGAATTGCCGTGTCTATCTCCTCCTCCGTATTATAATGGGAAAAGCTGAACCGTACCGCTCCCTGTTCCACAGTTCCCAAAGCTTCATGCATCAAAGGCGCGCAATGAGCTCCCGGCCTTGTGGAAATATCATACTCCGTCAAGAGCGCGTCGCTTACCTCCGAAGAATCATAATCACCGATATTGAGCGCCACAATCGGGCATCTCTCGCCGGAACTGAAATCACCGTATATCTTCACGCCCGGAATCTCTTTTATCCCCTCATAAAACCGGCGCATCAACTCCTGTTCGCGTGCACGGATCTTATCAATCCCTTCTTTATTCAGATATTCCAGCGCTGCATGGAGACCCGCAATCCCGTGCCCGTTCAGCGTCCCCGCCTCCAATGCTGTAGGCATATCGGAAGGATGGCTCTTACTATAAGTCTGTACTCCGCTCCCTCCGCTTTTTAAAGGCCGCACTTCCAAACCTTCCCTCACATACATTCCGCCGGTTCCCTGCGGTCCAAGGAGGCTCTTATGACCCGTAAAACAAAGTACGTCAATCTGCATTTCCTGAACATCAATCGGAAATACTCCCGCTGTCTGAGATGCATCCACTATAAACAGCAGTCCATGCTTCTTTGCAATTCTTCCTATTTTCTTTATATCCACATAATTTCCTGTGAGATTGGAACCATTGGTACATACGATCGCTTTTGTCTTTGAATTTACTGCGCTTTCCAGATCAGCCAGATCCAACACCCCGTTTTTATCACATTTTACAATAGAAAGCTCCACTCCTTTTCCGCACAATTCATACAGGGGCCGCAGCACAGAATTATGCTCCATCATCGTTGTTATCACATGATCTCCCGGTTCTAACAGCCCTTTAATTGCAATATTTAAGCTTTCCGTGGAATTGCTGGTAAATACCACCTGTCTGGGATTTACGCCCCCAAAGAACCTGCACAAAAGCTCTCTGGTTTCATAAATCGTCCTAGAAGCGCTAAGGGAAGCGCCATGGGCGCCCCGTCCCGCATTTCCCATAGAGCCAAGGGCCGCCGCCACCGCCTGAATCACTGTTTCAGGCTTACGCATTGTGGTAGCAGCATTATCCATATATATCATAATATTATCCTCTGCTTATATTATTTATTATCGCTCCCAGCGCCGTTTTTCGGATAAACTTCCTGTACTACTTTCAAAAACCGTTCTGCCGAAACCGAAAGCTGGTTATTTTTATTATACACCACATTGATGTTACGTCCTCTGTCTGCACCAGGAATCCCAAATTCCAGCACGCTGCTGTCTTCAATCTTATCGATAGCGGCAAGCTTAGAAAGAATGGAAACCCCCATTCCGCGGCATACAGATTCTTTGATCGTTTCCTGATTCTCAATATTGGCAATCACATTCATCTGTTCTGGTCGCACTCCCACAGCGCGAAGCTGTTTCTCTGCTTCTTTTCTGGTTCCGGAGCCTTCCTCTCTCATAATGACAGGCTCCTTCAAAAGCCATGAGATATCCTCCGGAGCCTTTCTCCTCTCCCGGTATTCCTCTGTATTCGGCGTGATAATCACCAGCTCGTCTCTGTAAAATGGGATATATTTGCAGTGCTTCTTTTCTAGAACTGTCCCGGTAAATCCGATATCAACCATATGTTCGACCACCTGATTCACCACACGGGCGCTGTCCGCTTCCAACAGCTTAATCTGTTCCCCCGGATATTTCTCATTAAATCTGGTCATAATCCTCGGCAAAAGATACTGGGACGGAATCGTAGATGCCGCAATGGTAATACACTGTCTGCCAAGTTTCCTTCTCTCTCCAAATTCCTCTTCAATACGCTTTTCCAGATCAATCATCTGACTGGCATATTTATAAAGAGTCTGGCCCTCCGCCGAGAGACTAACCTCTTTCGTATTCCTAACAAACAACCGCACTTCCAGTTCTTTTTCCAATGCGGCCACATGCGCGCTGATTGTCGGCTGTGTCAAATATAGATTCTTGGCTGCTCTAGAAAAGCTCCCTCCCTCTGCCACCTCTACAAATGCTTCTAACTGCTTCAAATTCATTAGTACGCTATCCTTTCACTCTCCGCTCCCGCTCTCTTTGTTACCTTAATGCTATCCATATATTCAATAATAGGCTTCGCGCTTTTGCGGCTGGTCTGGAATAAATCCCGTACCTCTGCCGTTGTAATCACATCTCTTTTTTCAAATTCTTTCTGTATCATCTTCTTAGCCTGTTCCATATATTCAGTCAAAGTATACAAGTCTTCCGACACCTTCACAATACGGCGCTCCTCCAAGAGAATATTCAGTATATCATCCGCCTCCGAGCCTGGCACTCCATCAAAAGACATATCCGAATATCGGACAAAATCATACTTTGCCCCTCTTACTGTATCCAAAAGCTGCTCTGCCACCTTATCATAAACGGCGTCCTTGCAGACTTTATAATCCGGCGTACACAAATATTCACGAAACCTTTTTATAGCCCCTTCCGTTTCCAGATAATCCACATACTGGTCAAACACCACCGGCTTCATCTTCTTTAAAAATGTCACCTGCACTTCCGCCTTCTTCATGCCATAACGATACGGATACTTTCTTTCATAATCGGCAAGAGCGTCTAAAATAGACTGTCGTGCCAGACGCTCTGAACCGGAATGCCACGCATAAATATCCTTACGGGTAGTAAATAGCTGAATGGTTCTTAAGGTTTCCAATTCCTCTAAAGCTTCCGCCGTTTCCTCCAAAGACAGCGCAGTCAGCCTTGCTAGCTCCGCCTGCGTTACCAGACCGTCGCCATGCTCCCTGATGTGCATTTCAATCACATCTGCAGACGTCCCGGATTCCTTCCTTCTCAAATCCTCAATCACAGCTTCCTGAAATCTCCGGTGAATGGATGGATTCGGCTCCAGCACCACACCTCCGCCTATGGTCTCCATGGGCGAGTAAAAACGCACCACGAATTTGTCTCCTCTGCGAAGGGCAATCTCCTCTTCCAGTCTGAGCTGCACATATCCGTTTTCACCCGGACCAATCTCCTCTTTGTCAAGCAGTACCGCCCGGCAGAGGATTTCACTGGTTCCGGTAAACAGATGCAACCTGGTATGGTTTGTCAGTACTCTCATGGAAGATTCCAGTATATTCAGCTTCACATCCAGAAGATCTGTGTTCTTCATGCTCTTAGGCGGCGCCAGTACACATCCCCTGAATATCTCTCTTTTCTTGATATTTGACAGGTTGACCGCCACCCGCTGTCCCGCATAGCATCTGTCCTTAACCTCGCCGTGTACCTGAATACTGCGAATCTTACTGGTTTTTCCAATAGGGTACACAGCCAAGACATCGTCCCTTGAAATAGAACCGGAAAGAAGCGTTCCTGTAATAATCGTGCCGAATCCAGACAACGAAAATGCCCGGTCAACAGGAAGTCTCGGAATCGTAGTGATATCCTTTTCCTCCACCTCATCCCTCATCATATGTTCTATCAGAGAAACAAGCTCGTCAATCCCCTGCCCGCTGACAGCAGAAATCTTTGCTACCGGAGAGCCTTCCAAAAAAGTTCCCTCCAGTTCCTCCCTTATCTCCTCTTCTACCAATTCCAGCCAGTCCTCGTCTACAAGGTCGCATTTATTAAGAACAATAATACTTTTTTTAACTCCCAGAAGACCCAAAATATCCATATGCTCTCTGGTCTGCGGCATAATCCCTTCATCCGCCGCAATCACCAGCAGCACCATATCCATTCCTACGACGCCCGCAGCCATATTATTGATAAATCTCTCATGACCCGGAACATCGATAATTCCGGCCCGGTCTCCTCCCGGAAGGTCGAACCAAGTAAAGCCAAGATCAATGGTAATTCCCCGTTTCTGCTCTTCCTCCCACCGGTCAGTATTGCGTCCGGTCAGCGCTTTGATCAATGTCGTCTTTCCATGGTCAATATGCCCTGCTGTTCCGATAATTATATTCTTCATTCTTATTTCTCCAACCCCGTCAAATTTTGAATACCGGCCGCTACCAGCTTAAAATCCTCGGTCTCAATGGTTCTCACATCCAGCATCACCGTATCATTCACCGTTCTTGGAATAATCGGAACCGGAAGACGCCGCATCCTCTCTTCCATTTCCGCTACACTGATACCCTCAGGCCGGATCGCCACCGCCATGCTGGGAATCCTTTCTAAAGGAAGGGAGCCGCCGCCAATCTGGGATTCACAGGACACCACCTCAACCCTTCCTTCTATCCCCGCCGCGCGAACCATCCTTGCAAGACTCCTTGCCCTTCTAGCCGCCTCATCTAACGGCTCAGTAATCATGCGGAGTACCGGTATATTCCGTATCGCCTTTTCCTCGGATAAATATTCCTGAAGCACCAATTCCAGCGCCGCCGCCGTAAACTTATCAATCCGCAGAGCCCTTGTAAGCTGGTTTTTCTTCATTTTGTCAATATACTTCTTCCGGCCAACGATGATGCCTGCCTGCGGTCCTCCAAATAATTTATCTCCGCTAAAGCATACCACATCCGCACCCTTCGCAATTGATTCCTGAACGGTAGGCTCATAGCTCAAGCCATACTTTGACAAATCAATCAATACTCCGCTTCCAAGATCCTCAATTACCGGAATTTCCCTCTCTCTTGCCAGCGGAACCAATTCATCAATTGTTACCGACTCAGTAAATCCTACAATCCGGTAATTACTGGTATGAACCTTCAGCAGCGCTTTCGTTTCTTCCGTAATGTGCTCCTCATAATCGCTGAAATGCGTCTTGTTCGTTGTACCCACTTCTACCAGAGCCGCGCCGCTTTGTTCCATTACATCCGGAATCCGAAATTTCCCGCCGATCTCTATCAGTTCGCCCCGGGATACGATCACTTCTCCCCCTTTTGCCAGAGAGCTGAGAATTAACAGCACGGAAGACGCATTATTGTTTACCGCCATTGCCGCCTCAGCGCCGGTAATCTTACACAATAGCTCCTCAAAATGCGAGTACCTCTCTCCCCGTCTGCCTTTTTCCAGATTATACTCCAGATTAGAATATCCCGTCACAATACGAAAAGCCTTCTCCATATGCGCTCTGCTGATGGGGGCACGTCCCAGATTCGTATGGAGTATCGTACCGGTTCCATTAATCACTTTTTTCATATTTGGAGTATGCGCTGCCTCCACCGTCCGGACAATGCCAGAAACCAAAAGCTGAATCTGTTCTTCGGCCTCCGCCTCACTCTCACTGTCAGCAATAAATTTCCGCAGCCTTGCAAGCTCCACATGAATAGACGCCATAACTGACTCTCTGCCGTACCGCTCGGTCATTTCCTTAATTAATTCGTCTTGAAGCAGAATATCAACCTTCGGAATACTTCGATATAACATATTTTTATTCATATGTTCCCGCCTTTCATTACGGCGCGCCATGCTGCACACCTAGATTTTAGTATAGCCTTATCAGCTTATCGCTCTTTTCCGACACTCGGCCGATTACCGATAATGCAGTGTCCATATCTGCCTTTGCAAAATCCGCTAACATTTCAGAAAGGCTCTCCGGTCTCACACTAAACAGAAGCCCTCCTGAAGTCTGGGGATCATACAGCAGATCCAGATAATGTTCCTCAACGTTTCCGCATTCAACCCGGTCAATAGAATATCTGCGGTTCTTATAGGCTCCTGCCGGAACCAGACCCATCTTTGCAAAATCTATCGCGTCTGCAAGATATGCGATATCCCTTACACAGATCTCAAAAGTTACTTCGCTGGCTGACGCCATCTCTGCACAATGTCCGAGCAGCCCAAAACCAGTAATGTCCGTGCAGGCTGACACATCATACTTCTCTACAACCTGCTTCGCCTTCTTGTTCAGAGACGCCATCACTGTCTGCGCCTCCCAAATAGCAGAAGGCGGCGCAAAGTCTGCTTTAATCGCCGTATTCACAATTCCGCTTCCAATCTGCTTCGTAAGGACAAGCACATCCCCCGCTCTGCAGCCAAAGTTCTTGAAAATCTTGTCAGGATGTACAAAACCGGACACGCACAATCCATATTTCGGCTCGTCATCCTGAACGGAATGACCTCCCACAAGAACTGCGCCCGCCTCCTTCACCTTATCGGCTCCTCCTGTCAGTATGTCTCCCAGAATGGCTGGATCAAGGCAGTTTGGAAAACCCACAATATTCAGCGCCACCGCCGGTTCCCCTCCCATGGCCCATACGTCGCTTAGGGAATTGGCCGCCGCAATCTGTCCGAACATATATGGATCATCAACAATAGGCGTAAAGAAATCCACCGTCTGAATCATAGCAATGTCATCGGTTACCTTGTAAATAGCCGCGTCATCGGAAGTCTCAATACCAACCAGCAGCCTGTCGTCTTGAAATTTGGGCAGCTTACTCAGAACCTGAGCAAGGGTCTTAGGACCTATTTTGGCCGCTCACCCCGCCGTCTTACTGAGGCTTGTCAGCTTTACGTCTTTCTTCATCGCAAAATCTCCTTTTAAAAACCTTTATGGCTTCAGTATTTTACCTGCTCCCGCCATTTTCTCTACTATACTGTACATATTCGTCACAGACCCTACTGCAAGCTTCTCTTTCAGCCCGTAATAATCAAGGCATGTCCCGCAGGTGAGAATTTCAACGCCCTGCGCCTCCAATGATTTCAGATCATTCAGCGAATCTGAGCCTTCACATGTTATGGTTGCGCCGCCGTTATAGAACAGCATGGTCTTCGGCAGCCTATCAAGCTGAGCAACCGCAAAGATAAAGCCTTTGATTAATACCTTTCCAAGCTCATCATTGCCAACACCCATACGATCGGAGGATACTACCACAACCGTGTTATCCCTCATATCTGGAATGCATGCCACGTCCTCCTCTTTGGCGGCTGCCGGCGCGCCTTCCATGGCAATCGTAATCTTATACTCTTTTTCTGCCAGCTTCTTTGACGTTACCTTCCCGCCGCTAGACGATGCCATCTTTGTCACATTCTGTACTGCAATCTCATTGTCTACCAGAACCTCAATCGTCTCCGGCCCTGTCAATGCCTGCATCGCCTTCTTAGTCTTAATTACTGGGATCGGACAATTATCTCCTATTGCGTTGACTGTAATCATGTTTTTTCCACCTTTCTTAGTATTTCCGCTCACACTTATAGACATATTCTATCATCATAAGCGAAAAAAATAAATATTTTTCTAGTTATTTTTATTATATTCTCCTCTATATATTTGTTCAAATAGAGGTTGTCTATATATAAACACCTTTATAAATTTTATCTATATCTTACTATTCACGGCCTAGAAGGCCGTTCATAGCAGCCAATATCCTCTGCCAATATCCTCTGCCTTGTCTTTTGCATCCCCACATGTTACAATGTACGCACACGTTAACACAGATACAAGAAAGAGGATGAATCATGTGGATTGCAGATAAATGGACCGACTACGAAGTCATTGATTGCAGCAAGGGTGAAAAGTTAGAACGCTGGGGAGATTATCTTTTGATACGGCCAGACCCTCAGGTCATCTGGGATACCCCAAGAAAAGACAGAAACTGGCGTCAGGTCAACGGCCACTATCACCGCAGTAAAAAAGGCGGGGGCGAATGGGAATTTTTCGATCTTCCTAAGCAATGGTCCATTCAGTACAGGGAACTAACCTTCAATCTGAAGCCTTTTAACTTTAAACACACGGGGCTTTTTCCGGAACAGGCCGCGAACTGGGACTGGTTTTCCGAGAAAATAAAAACTGCCGGGCGGCCGGTCAAAGTACTGAATCTATTCGCCTATACCGGCGGCGCTACTCTTGCCGCCGCTGCCGCCGGGGCGGCCGTAACCCATGTAGACGCCTCCAAAGGTATGGTTGGATGGGCCAAAGAAAACGCCATGTCCTCCGGTTTAAAGGACGCGCCTATCCGGTGGCTGGTAGACGACTGTGTAAAATTTGCAGAAAGGGAAATCCGCCGGGGAAACCATTACGACGCTATTATCATGGATCCTCCTTCCTACGGAAGAGGCCCAAAAGGTGAGATATGGAAGATTGAAGATTCCATTCATTCTTTTATTAAACTATGCGTCCGCCTTCTCTCTGACAAACCGCTGTTCTTCCTTGTAAATTCCTATACCACCGGGCTGGCTCCGGCGGTGCTTACCTATATGATCGCCACAGAACTCAAAATGTTCCACGGCAGCGTTGAATCACAAGAAATCGGGCTTCCGGTATCTAAGACCGGGCTCATCCTGCCTTGCGGCGCTTCCGGGAGATGGGAAGCCATTTAACACAATCGAAAAGCCGGAGCATCCCTGCCCCGGCTCTTTTTCTCCTTAAATCAGAAGCACATTTATGCCTTACTCTGACTTTGCTCTCGCATATTCAAATTCATCAATAATCTCCTGTCCCGGAGCCTTCGTCAGCAGACTTACTACAATTACAAATGCCAGAGATACGAAGAATGCCGGAAGCAGTTCATAAATATTAAACAAACCACCCATAGGAGCAACTGCATATTTCCATACAAATACTGTTACGCCGCCGGCAATCATTCCTGCCAGCGCACCCTGCAGCGTCGTACGTTTCCAGAACAGCGCGCAGATCATGGCAGCTCCGAAGGAGCCTCCAAAACCCGCCCATGCAAAGGACACAATGCCAAATACGCTGGAGTTCGGGTCCCTCGCAAGGATTACGCCAATTACAGAAATAATAAGGATCGTAATACGTGCAATACTCAGACTCTTCTTCTCAGTAAGCTTCACGCCCATAAAATCCTGAATGATATTTTCAGAAACACCGGAAGCCGCAACCAGAAGCTGGCTGTCTGCCGTTGACATCGTCGCCGCAAGGATTCCCGCTAAGATCACGCCGCCAAGGATTGCCGGAAGCGCGCCATGCTGGCTGAGCATTCTTGAAATCACAACGATAACCGTCTCACTGTCCTCCAGATTCTCCATTGCGCCTACGCTGGACATTGCCAATCCCACGATACCGATAAATACAGCTACCGTCATAGCGATCACTACCCAGATCGAACCGATACGTCTAGATAGCTTCAGCTTCTTTTCGTCTTCAATAGACATGAATCTTACCAAAATATGAGGCATACCAAAATATCCAAAGCCCCATGCAAGCATGGACGCACTCTTTAAAGCCGGATACTCTACCGCAGCCCCCATAGCAGCGTCAAAGCTTTGATTCAGATTCAAATATCCCGGAAGCGCTTTGGCATTATCAATTACAGCTCCAAAACCTCCCGCATGAGTCACGCCATATATCGTAATAGAAATTAATGCAATGGACATAACCACACTCTGGATAAAGTCATTGGTAGCAACCGTACTGAAACCTCCGATAATAGTATAAACCACAATAACCACCGCAAAAACCAACACGCCTGTCATATACGGTATCCCGAATAAGGAATGGAACAGTTTGCCGCAGGCAGCAAAACCGGACGCCGTATAAGGTATAAAGAATATAACGATGACAAGCGCCGCAAGGGCGGTAATAATATTCTTCTTATCATGGAAACGCTTTGCAAAGAAAGACGGTACCGTAATCGCATCCACCTTGTATGAATACCTTCTCAGCCGCCTTGATACTAACAGCCAGTTAAAATATGTACCAAGCGCCAATCCCGCCGCCGTCCAAAACGGATCTGCCAGACCGGTCGCATAGGCAACTCCCGGAAGTCCCATCAGAAGCCAGCTTGACATATCGCTTGCCTCAGCGCTCATAGCAACTACAAGCGGACCCATTCTTCTTCCGCCAAGATAAAAATCTTCGGTATTACTATTCTTTTTCCCGTTGTAAACGCCGACTCCAATCAGCAAACAGAGATATAGAATAATCGTTCCTAAAATAATAGCATTAATCATAACTCTCTCCTTTTCTCTTCAAAATGATGCTAATGACGATTGCTCTTTCTTTCCCCGATAAAGAAGAGTAAACCCCAAAACATAAAAGTTACACAACCATTATAGTTTATTTTTTATCAATGTGCAATACTAATATTAGGAATTGTTATGTCGAAATAAGCAGATTTAATACCACCGCCTTATTTTAAGGCAGGTTCCTCATGCTCCCTGCCTTGTTTTTACCGCTTCTTTCCCTTGCAAATCCTATATTCGCCAAATCCCGTCTCCTCGACCGACGATTCATAAAAGGTCTTCGCAGCGCGGATGAGATATTCCAAATCCTTCACGCCTGCCGTCTCATAACTGGAATGCATTGCAAGCTGGGCAAGCCCAACGTCAACACAATTCACCGCAACCTGCGTGCCGGAAATGTTCCCCAGCGTAGAACCGCCTAACATATCCGAGCGGTTCGTAAATTCCTGAACCGGCACTCCCGCCATCTCGCAGATTCTCCGAAACAGCGCCGCAGACACCGCGTCAGAGGTATATCTCTGATTACCGCTGAATTTAATCACGATGCCCCGGTTGATAACAGGACGGTTCGACGGGCAGGATTTGTCCGGATAATTTGGATGTACCGCATGTGCGTTGTCCGCCGACACCATCAAGCTTGAAGCCAGCCTCCTGCGGTAATCCGTTCCGCTCATACATAAGGATTCACAGATACGATACAGCGTATCTGCAAGAAATGTAGACGCAGCCCCTTGTCTGGTACTGCTCCCCACCTCTTCATTATCATAAACGCAATGAACCGGAATACTATCCCCGTCCTTTGCATCCAAAAATCCAGTCAGGGAAGAATATACACATTCCAGATCATCCAGTCTTCCTGCAGAAATAAACTCTTCTCCAGCTCCCCATACGCTCCCTTGCATCCGATTATACACATAGAGGTCGCTTCCCAGTACATCCTCTTCTTTGACACCCGCCGCGCCTGCGATCATTTCCATAAAGCTTTCCTGTTCTCCGCCGTCACACATTTTATACAAGGGCAGCATATCCTTCTGTACATTGTATTTATACCCGTCGTTGGCCTCCCTGTTCATATGGATTGCAAGGCTTGGAATCATCAGCAGATCTCTGTTCACATTTACCAGCTTCATCCTAATCTTGTTATCACTGTGAACCATCAGCCTGCCCGCCGCCGACAACGGCCGGTCAAACCAAGACCCGCAGAGCATACCGCCGTACTTCTCCACATCCAGCTTTATATACGCCTGTTCTGCCCTCATCTCCGGATTCTCTTTTATCTTCAGGCAGGGGGAATCGCTATGACCCGCCATGATCTGAAATCCCTTAAAATCCGCCGACGGAATGCGAAATGCAATCAAAGAAGAGCCGTTACGGGTAACATAGTATTTTCCTCCGCCCGCTAATTTCCACCTCTCGCTCTCCAAAAGCCCCTGATAGCCGTTCCTCTCCAATAGTTTCTTCATCGTATCCACCGCATGAAAGGCTGTCGGACTATCCTCAATAAACTGAAATAACTCTTTCACATATTTCTTCTCCATCTTTCCCTCCCTAAATCAGATGCGCAATCCGGTTGGTAAACCGTACAAAGGGCTTCCTTGACACCACCCACACCAGCGCCACGCAGCATAGAATCAGCAAAATACTCTCCCTGTAGCTCCTAATGGAGTGCAGAATGTCCGACTCGTGCTTTACACAGCTATAGATAATTCCGTGGAAAATATAAATCGCCATCGTCCGCTCTCCCAGATAAGAGTAAGATTTCTTCTCCGAAGGGAGCACCAGCATAAACAGATAGATCAGGAGAAAGGAAATCCCATAACAGACTATCCGAACTAAGATCCCCTCCGCCGCCCCCATTCCAAGGGTTTCATACGAATACCGTCCGTAAAATATCTTCACCGGCAGTCCTCTGTGATACCGGTCCGTAAATAAGTACACCGCAAACAATCCCAAAATCGTAAGAGTTCCCGCATAGCCTCTGATATTTCTGTATTTCTCAAGCCATGCGCTGTCAAATTCCGTTCCCGCAAGAAAGAATGGGAAAAAGAATACAATTCTTGGAATCGACAAGAAATTCCCGATATCAGCCAGTCCAATCAGCAGTCCTCCGATCAGGGATACCGGCAGGTAATACGGCATCCTCTTTACTGCAGGCGCCGCAAGGCGCCACACAAACAGCGCCAGCAGATACCACAGGGTAAATTTCGGCCTTGTAAAATACAGCTCCGTATCCTTATCAAGCAGCAAAGTATACACCAGATAATAGATCACCTCATACACAAAATAAGGAATGATCAAACTTCCGACCAGCTTCTTTACCGAAGGTTCTTTCTTTGAAAAATAGCCGGATACAAAAATAAACGCCGGCATATGGAATGCCACAATTCCCCACTTCAGCTCATACAGAAATGGGTTCTGATCGTAACAGGGTTCTATAAAATGACCGATCACTACCAGCACGATCAAAAGCACCTTGTAATTGTCAAAAAGGTATTCTCTTGTTTTTTGTTTCTGTTCCATATTTCATCACCTTCCTCTATTTTAAGCCTGTCCAAAGAAGCATTCAATTCATAATATGAAAGAAAAAACTTCTTTATTCCACTGAAAATTCTAGATTTTGCATAAATTTCGGGACGCAGATAAAAGAATGCCCTTGTCAAAAGAAATGTATCTGTCAAAAGAAATGTATCTTGCAATTAAAATCTGCATATGCTATAATGCCATTAGGCAAAGAAATGTGGAGAAATCCATGTAGGCAAAGAACGAATCCCCCGACCGTAATGGCGTACAGTCGAGGGATTCTTCTTTTCTTTTTATAGTGGCAAAGCACCCACTAGACTATTTGTTGCCTTTGTCGTGCCTGTCTAGCCATTTGCTGATGAGGTGGCAAACCACACCTGCTGCAACAGTCACAAGAAATGTGAAGAATAGCTCCATGCAAACACCTCCTCCCGTTGCCGGGTGTAGGTTAGACAACACAAGCATTATAACACATCAAGGAGCATCCTTCATCTCTTTCTTAAAAGACTTTACAATTCGGATTGCGGCTCTAAGAGGATAACTTCTCGGAATCTCAACGAATAAGTTTCCAACTGAAAATTGACAACTAAATATCGTGCAGGAAAAGAGGATGGCATAAAGGGGAGTCTTCTTAAGCATACGGCACCAGACAGTCTTTGAAAGATCGAGGTACCAGAACTGCACGATATAATCTCAGGCGCTTTTGGGAAGCACGAAGGGATCCGGGTAAAATTTCAGGAAGTCGGATACAAAAGTATCCTGATAGACAGCATGTCCGCCAGGATTAGTAGGTAACAAAAAATCGCCTCCAATCAATTGAAATAAAATATAATCAATCGGCTTTGCCGCAAAAAATCAGGGCTGAAGATTCCGAAAAGTTATGAGGAATGAAAGGAGGATTTTATCAATGAAACAATTCAAGCGCTCTGCACTGATTCTTCTGCTGGCAGCTCTTTTCCTTGCCGGCTGCGGCGGAAAGAATAACAGTACAGAAGAGAAATCAGACAAAACTGAAAAAACAACAGAAGCCGAAGCAACAACCATGCGTCTGGAGAAAACAGAAGGCTCCGTAACTGTCACAGATTCAGACCAGAAGGGATTAGAGCTTAAGGAGAAGCTTCCCCTGTATGACGGCTACCTTACCGAAACCCAGTCTGACAGCTTTGCATGGATCAATCTGGACGACGCGAAGCTTGCCAAGCTGGATATGGATAGCCGCGCCCTGATCAATAAAGAAGAACGGCACCTGAAGCTGACTGCCGAACAGGGAAGCCTGTTTTTTAACATTACCGAACCCTTAGAGGATGACGAGGCTATGGATATTCAGGTCGGAACCATGGTGGTCGGCATCCGCGGCACCTGCGGATGGGTGGACTTCGGCTTTGGTTCCCCCGCCGTCTGTATCATTGAAGGAACCGTTACCTGTGAACTGGAGGATTCCAAAGAAAGCGTTCAGGTCTCTGGCGGACAGATGGCGCAGATTGCATGGGAAGACAATTCTAATGCCCTTAAAGTGAAGTCATTTTCAAAGAAAGATATCCCGGAATATGTGCTGCCTGAGCTGGATGATGCTCTTCTTAGCCTGATACCGGAACACGACACTTACACACTGCCGCTCTCAACCGAGGATTTGGACGAGCTTATGAGAGCCGCGCTCAATGAGGAAGACAGCGTAATCAGCATTCAGGCGGGCGAAGGGGACAATACTATGGTCATTGACAACTTCCTCACCATTTACGGCACAGTGATCTTTGAGGAAGGCGTCACGTTGACGATCAATGAGGATGCTCAGGTAAATGTCGACGGAACTCTGGAGCTACGTTCAGACCTGACTAACGACGGTACGCTCTGCATATTGGAAGACGGCGTACTTCAGACAGACGGCTCATTCACCAACAACAGTATTGTCTTCAACGGCGATATCGGCAAGGGAGGCATGGAAGAAGGCCCTGAACCGGCTCAAAATTCCCGGATTATTGCCCAACAAGGAATCACAAATAACAGTTCCTTCTTAAGCGTGGGCTATGTGGAGGGAACCATCACCCAAAATGGCGGCGCCCTCTCTCTGATGGCCGGCAATGTTGACGCTATCGTCCTGAACGGAGGACAGATGGTCGATGACGGCGGCTCTTACGGAAACCTGACCAATAACGGCGGCCATATTACCTCCGCCGCACAGGGCTACCGATAAAACAAATAAAAAATGTGCCAAGGGAGACACTTCGTAAGGAAGTTGTCTTCCTTAGGCTTTTGTAATCAGTCAAAATGATTGTCTTCCTCTTTTACTCTTTTACTATTTTACAATTTCTAAATATCGGTCAAGGCGTTCGTTTACATACTCTGCAACAAGCATCACCATGTCGTCTGCTTTGCTGTCACGATAAAATGCATCAAAAGCATCATAATAGCGTTTGCGGTCAGTAAACTTCACATTGATTGCGGGATAGCCGTTACGGATAAGCTCAAGATTTAAAATCAATCGGCCTGTTCTGCCGTTACCGTCTATAAAAGGGTGTATTCCTTCAAATTCGAGATGAAAACGGGCAATGCGTTCAATCGGATGCATTGTCTTTTTACGCTCTTCATTTTCGGCAAGTAACTCCGTCAATTTCGGCTCAATGAGAAATGGTTGTACCGGTTCGGTATATGCACCTGCAATTGTGACAGGAATACGGCGGTAAACCCCTTTATCTTCAGGTCTATTCATCAGTACCAACGAATGAATCATCTTGATTTCCGTATCTCTCAATCTTGTCTTCTTTTGTGCAATATCTTCGATATATAGGAATGCGTCACGGTGTCCGACAGCTTCAAGATGATCTTTCAAAGGCTTGCGGTCTATCGTCATTCCTTCAAGCACCATAGCGGTCTCTTTCAAAGTAAGCGTGTTGCCTTCGATGGCGTTTGAATTATAGGTGAAATCAACCATAAATTCGTCACGCAGACGCTGTGTTTCGCCTGCAGTAAGCGGACGTATATCGTCAAGTTTAACTTTTTTAATATCAATTTCAATTAGTATATCTGCAAATCTGCCGCGTTTTCTTTTGTTAGGCAGTTTTCGTTTATCCAACGGTTTTTCTGTTTCTGCAGGTATCATATATAATTTTCCTTTGCGGATAACTCCTTCAATTTCACCGTTGGCACAAAGCAAACGAACACGCCGGGTAGAGATACCCCATTTTTCCGCCGCCTGTGTAACTGTTAAATACTCCATCTTTCATACCTCCTGATTTGAGGGTTACTTATATAAATTCAGCATATCACAACATCGGAATAATTACAATGCATATTGGAAATGTCTTGACAGATATTTGCCGATAACAGAATATTTGACAGATAAAAATCTTTGGAGCACCTTCCGCAAGGAAGGTGCCCCAAGACACATTCTTTATTTTACTATACAGGAACGTATTTTCTATTACTTTTCTGAATACCGGGAGAGGAATTGCCTTGTCCGCTCCTCCTTCGGATGGTCGATTACCTGTTTTGCATCTCCCTGCTCTACGATATATCCCTCATCCATAAATATGATCTGATCGGCCACATCCCTCGCAAAAGCCATCTCATGGGTCACAATGATCATCGTCGTCCTCTGGTCCGCAAGGCCCCGGATTACCTTAAGCACCTCGCCGGTAAGCTCCGGGTCAAGCGCCGACGTAGGCTCGTCAAAGCACAGGATATCCGGCTTAAGCGCCAGCGCCCTTGCAATCGCCACCCGCTGCTGCTGACCGCCGGATAACTGATGAGGATAGTGGGACGCACGGTCTGCAAGACCCATCTGAGCCAGCAGCGCATTGCCGTGCTCTGTAATTTCTTCCAGAATCTGCTTTTTATTTCCCTTGTAGTCCTCCCGCTCTTGGGCAAGAAGCCTCTCAGCCAGCGTAACATTTTCCAGCGCCGTATACTGGGGAAACAGATGAAACGCCTGAAACACCATCCCAAAATGCAGACGCTTCCTGCGAAGCTCCTGCTCCGTCATCTTAACCGGCCGGGACGCGTCAAAGACCGCGTCGCCTTTCACCAGAATCTTGCCATGGCTGGGCTTTTCCAGAAAGTTCAGGCAGCGTAAAAGCGTCGTCTTCCCTGAACCGGAGGAACCGATAATCGCCAGTGCATTGCCCTCCTCCAGAGAAAAGCTCACATCCTTCAGAACCTCGGTGCTTCCAAAATGTTTTCCAATATTCTTCACTTCTAAAATCGCCATTCCATCCGCACCTCTTATCTAAAATAATCCAGTTTCTTCTCGATATAATTAAACAGCAGCGTCAATATCCCGATAAACGCCAGATAGAACACGCCGGTATAAAACAGAGGCCATGTGATACCCGCTGATTTCATAAAGGAAAATCCCGCGAAGGTCAGCTCGTACGCCGCAATGATTCTCGCCAGAGATGTATCCTTGACCAATGTGATAATCTCATTAGACATAGGCGGCACCACGCGCTTTACCATCTGAAGCAGCGTAATCTTAAAAAATATCTGGCTCTTGGTCATGCCAAGCACCTGCCCCGCTTCCCTCTGTCCCACAGGTACGCCTTCTATGCCTCCGCGGAAAATTACCGAGAAATAGCAGGCATAATTGATCACAAAGGCAACGACTGTAGCGGTAATCCGCCCCGCCTCATTGCCGCTCCAGATATTATGGCCAAGCCACAGACCCGGTCCATAGAAGATAATAATCAACTGCAGCATCAAAGGCGTTCCCCGGATAATCCAGACAACAATCTGTATCACATACCGCAGAAGCTTCCATCTGCTGGTGCTTCCAATCCCAAGGATCAGTCCCAGCGGCAGCGAAAATATAAGCGTCAGAATAAAGATCTGAAATGTGGTCCAAAGACCCTTCATCAATTCTAATGTTACTGTTCCAAACATTCCTCGTTCTCCGTATCTTACTGCTCTACAACAGCCTCCTGAACGCCATAAGCTTCTGCAGTTTCCATCATGCGTCCGTCTCCGTAGGTCTTTTCAAAAACCCCGTTGATAAACTCGGCCAGATCGGAACCTTTCCGGCAGCCTACGCCGTACTCCTCTGTGGTCAGCTCTTCCGTGTAGATCAGGTCTGTATAACTGGTTCCTTCCCCGATCATAGCGCCCGCCATCAAAAGGTCAATAATCGCGGCGTCAGAGGTTCCCGATTTCACCTCCATCAGCGCATCCGCCTGAGACGCAACTGAATTCATGTTAAACTGCTTATCATTTGCGGCAGCCTCGCCGGCAGAACCAGCCTCAACCGCAAAGGTAAGATCCGCTAAATCCGCGCCTTTTTTGTCCTCCGGCACTACCACTACCTGCGCATTATTGCAGTAAGCCTTTGTACATTCCATTGCAGAGGTAACCTCCGGAGTCAGGGTCATTCCGTTCCAGACAACGTCGATATTCTTAGAATCCAGCTCCATGATCTTGCTGTCCCAGTCGATCACTACAAATTCTGCCTCAACCCCAAGCTCTTTGGCAACCAGCTTAGCCATATCCGCGTCAAATCCGATCCATTCTCCAGACTCATCCTTGTAATCCATCGGCTCAAATTCTGTAATTCCTATCACCAGCGTGCCTTTGCCCTTTATGTAATCCACATCACTCTCCGAGTCATCCGCCGCCTCTGTACCGTCTCCTGAATCCTGCTTGCTCTCAGAATCACTTCCACCGCAGGCAGTCATGGAAAATACCATAGCCATGCACAACATCAATGCAATTAATTTCTTCTTCATACCTTCTCCTCCATCCATATATCATTTTCTATTTTACTCTGATAGCCAAGTAGTATTGTAGCATAGTAGCACACTAAAGTAAAGTCGAAATTTTAAGGAGAAATCAGCCCCTTGATCACAAAAAATACGATGGGAACCAGAAGCGACGGAAGCATATTCATCGTCTTGCAGGCTTTGATTTTCAGGATTCCAAGACCGGATCCCGCAATCAGCACGCCGCCCACAATCGACAGCTCACACATCAATTCATCGGTAAAAAACGCCCCCGCCCCATAATACGCCAGAAGGTAAATGCTTCCCTGCCATGCAAACAGAATCGGCGCCGCAAATATCATCCCAATTCCATAAGTGGAAGCAAATACCATAGAGGTAACCAGATCCAGCGTCGCATTGGTAAAAAGATAAGTGTGGTCCCCGTATACCGCGCTCATCACCGGGCCTAGTATTGACAGGGTTCCGATACAGTAAAGAAGTACCGCACCAGAAAGCCCCTGCCCCAATCCTGTCGACGCATATTTCCCCACAAGGCTCTGGAATTTGGCGTCCAGATCGATCACCGCCCCTATCAGGCTTCCAACAGCCAGACTCACAATAAAAAGCACTGGATAGTTACTGTCCGGCATATGATTAACCACCGCATTGATTCCAAGCATTGTCGCCGCAAATCCCATAGCATGAAACAGCGACTCCTGATACTGGGGTTTGATTCCTTTTTTCACAATACTGCCCACAACGGTACCCGCCGCGATGGTACAGGTATTTACAATCGTTCCTATCATATCGTCCCTCCATAAACTGCCGCCAATCTTTCTGCTTCTTCCCGCATCTGGCGGACTACCGTATCCGGTCCTAGTACCCTCACGCCGTCTCCCAGCGAAACAATCCATGCTAAGAACTGCCTGCTGACCGCTACATTTACATTTACGATAAAATGGTCTTCGTCCTTCTTTAACACAGAAACATCTCTTCCGAACCGGTCGATTGCAATTCCCGCCATCTCATTTACAAATTCCAGCTTCACATACTGCTCTATTCCGGCAAACATGCTGAAGGTCTTCTTCGACAGCGCAGCCAGATCCATTTTTTCAAATGCCTCCTGCCCTTCCCGCTTTTCTCCGGCCGCCGACAGCTTCAGCATCTTATCTACCCGGTAATATTTTATCGTATCAGCATCGCTGTCATAGCCGATCATGTAATAATTCTCATTATCCCATGATACGGCCCATGGGCTGATAAGATAATATTCTCCGCCCCGGCGCAGTTCCATTTCCTTTTTTACATTCCACTGAAAATACTGAAACCTGATTTTCTCGTTATTGCCGATCGCATTTTGAATCTCGTCCACATTATAATAGATACTTTCGTTCATAGTCTTAATCCTGCCGGATACATAGACCTGCCGCTGCAGCTTCTTTGCTTCATGCTTGCTGCAAAGACTCTCCAGCTTACGGATCAACTCGTTGGATTTGCGCTCCGTGACAAACTTAGAAGACTGTACGGCGTCTACCAGAAGCTTTAGCTCCGGCTGTTCAAATTCCCGGCTTGCTATATAATAGCTATATGATCTGCCTTTCTGCTCCCCTACAATATCCATACCGTACTCCTGAAGCGCCTGAATATCCCCGTAAAGGCTTTTGCGCTCCGCGGAAACCCCATATTCTTTCAGCGCCTTTACAATCTCCGGCATCGTGATGCCGTGTTCTTCATCCGTCCGCTCTAGAAAAATCTTCTGCAAGTACAGCAGCCTAAATTTACCATTCCCGTTTCTTGCCATTGCTTTTATTCTCCCTATCTGCCTCTCAGTTTTTGTGATAAACGCCGTCGAATCCTTCTATATCGCCTTCCAGAATAAGCTGTCCTTCCTCTGGCGTCAAGCTCCATTCCTGCCCTTGAATAATCGTATAGAAACCGCTTTCCCTTGTCCCTACTGTGAGTTCAACCACAATCTTTTCCCCTGCGGCGGGTCTTTCAAGAGAAACCCCATAGAGATCTCCATTTTCACGGATTTCCATACTTGCGCCGTTTGCGCTGCAGGTGTAGCTGCCAAGGTAGGAAGCATAATCAATTGTCTCCGGTTCTTTAGGCTCTTCTGTTTCTTCTGCTTCCGCCTCAGGTTCTTCCATTTCCGCTGTTTCTTTTGGGAGCTGATCTTTCAGTCCTTCGTCCAGCTCTGTCCACACGAACTTCGGAATATCCGGTCTTGCGAAGCTCTGTACCGTAATTTCTGCCTTTCCATCGTCTGTGAGCGACATTTCCGCCATTTCCCACGACGAAACCTTCTCTTTCGTTACATTTCCGGAAGCTTCTTCGATCCCGCACTCCACCTTTCCTTCCAAAATAAAAACCTTCATATGTTTTTCGTCTGTCACCTCAACCCAGCCGCAAGTACCGCGAATCCCTACCGTCATAGAAGAATTGCGGATATCCATACTCTCATCTGCGCCAAGCGGCTCTGTAATATTAAAATACAAATTTCCCGAATGAACCAAAAGCTCCAGTTCCTTTCCTTCTTTCCTAATCTCGGCTCTGCTGGTTTCATCCATTTTAGCAAGTTTCACCTTGTCCAGATTCATCCACGCATAGCTCTCTTTCATCGTTTCAAAGCAATATCCGCTGTATAGCATCATATTGACTTTCACAGGGATATCCTCTCCCTCCTCATCCGAAATATTTACAGTCCCTTCTGTTTTTGCCAATTGCATGGTTGCCGCTTTTTCCTTGCTGCCGCAGGCTGCGCACAGAAGTGCCAGCAAAATTACGGCTCCCGCTCTCCACAAGTTTGTACATTCCCTTCTCATCCTAAAGCCTCTCCTTTTCTCACGCCTCTTTCTGCCACTGGCAGTTCTCCCAATAAATTACTTCTTATTTTATAATGAATCCGCTCCTTTGTCAAAAAACCAAGACACCAAAACTATGGAGGTAAAAGTATAGAGGCGCGGTTTCTGCAAACCGCGCCTCTATAACTATTTCCATATAGTTCTTATCTCTTTTATCTGATTTCCTTCTATATCCTATTATTTTTTAGAATTAATAATTCTCTGCCTTAATCTGGAAATAAGCCTGCGGATGCGCGCATACCGGGCACACCTCCGGAGCCTTCTTTCCGACTACGATATGTCCGCAGTTGGAGCACTGCCAAATGCAGTCCCCTTCTCTGGAGAACACAAGTCCATCCTCGATATTTGCCAACAGTTTCCGGTATCGTTCCTCATGTTCTTTTTCGATGGCTCCCACCTGCTCAAACAGGCTTGCGATCTCGTCGAAGCCTTCCTCTTTCGCATCCTTGGCAAATGCAGCGTACATATCGGTCCACTCATAATTCTCGCCCTCTGCCGCGTCCTTTAAGTTCTCGATAGTTGACGGTACGGCACCGCCATGCAACAGCTTAAACCAGATCTTCGCATGCTCTTTCTCGTTGGCCGCTGTTTCTTCAAAAATATTGGCGATCTGTACGTATCCGTCCTTCTTTGCCTTGGATGCATAGTATGTATACTTATTGCGGGCCTGTGATTCTCCTGCAAATGCCGCCTGTAAATTCGCTTCTGTCTTACTTCCCTTTAATTCCATTTCTATTTCCTCCTTGATTGCTAAAACTAATAATAATTACTATTATTATAACATGGGATTTTAATATTACAAGATTTTCATTGAATTTATTTGCTTTTTATTATATTTTAAAAAGGTAGGAATACAAGGATTCTAATGTACTTATGGGAGGAAATACAATGCTTACTAATTTTAACTCTATGCTTCAGACTGCTTATGAGCAGAAAAAAGCAATCGGATCATTCAATTTTTATAACTACGAAACCCTAAAAGGCATCCTGCGGGCTGCCGGGCAGATGGATACGCCGGTCATTGTATCCTTCGGCAAGAAATATCTGTCCAACATGTCTTTCGATGAGGTAAAAGCTATCACAGCCGCTTCCGCCGCGCTCTGCCGGACGGACGTGTGCCTGCACCTTGACCATTGCGATAAGATGGATATTATTTATCAGGCAATCCGCGCCGGATTTACCTCTGTGATGTATGACGGCTCTGCCCTTCCCTTTGAGGAAAATGCCGCCAATACGCAAAAAATCTGTGAGATTGCCCACGCCTGCGGCGTCAGCGTAGAAGCGGAACTTGGAAGCCTTGCGGCAGGAGAAGCATCCCATGAAGGCTCTGCCGACGATGTGGAGGTCTATACCAGCCCGGACGCAGCTAAGGAATTTGTAGAGCGCACCGGCGTAGACGCTCTGGCTGTTTCCATAGGGACCGTACACGGATTATACAAGGGTACGCCCAACATCCGCACCGACATCCTCCGGGCGATCAATGAAAAGCTCCATATGCCGTTAGTACTTCACGGCGGCAGCGGAACGCCGGAGGCAAAGGTAAAAGAATGTATCTCCAATGGAATCGCGAAGATTAATGTCAATACGGAAATCTCTGACTATACCGTACAGCACACCAGAGAGCTTCTGGAGAAGGAAAATCCCCACCTGTCGGTGGCGGCGTTAAACCAGATACAGTATGTATCGGAGGTTGTCCGGAAGTATATGGGGATTTTTGCAAATTAATTGTGCATAAAGAAAGGAAGCCGGCCTACCTGACCGGCTTCCTTCCCACATTCCACAACCTTACGGCCTGCTCCGCGGCCGCCGCCATATTCTTATGGGCATTCTCTTTCTTCATCGCTTCTTCCAAGGTAACTGGTTTTCTTAATATTGGAAAAAACGCGTCAATGCCGCACCCATTGCATGCGCCCGCATCCTCTGCCACGCAGCCCGCAAGCGCGATCACTGGTTTTCCATATTTCTTCGCCAGCTCAGCAACACCTGCCGGAGCCTTTCCCATCGCGGTCTGTCCATCCAGCCGCCCTTCCCCGGTAATCACAAGGTCTGAATCCTTTACGTACTCCTCTAAATTGGTCTCCCGGAGTACGATGGAAATTCCCGGCTCTAATACGGCATCCAGAAAGGTCAGGAATGCAAATCCCATGCCGCCCGCCGCTCCGGTTCCCGCACGGTTCTTATCTGCCCTCTGAAAGTTTCTGGCCGCAAGCTCTGCATACCTTTCCATCCATTGATCCATCTTTCCAATCATGTCCCGATCCGCGCCCTTTTGAGGCCCATACACGGCGCTGCAGCCGTTCTCCCCGCAAAGCGGATTGGTTACGTCGCAGGCGATAAAGAATTTGCTCTCCTTTAATTCCGGCATAGCATGGCAGTCTTCGATCGCCGCCAGTTCTGCCAGTCCCTTCGCCCCATAAGGCACGTCCTTCCCGGAATCGTCAAGGAATCCAAACCCCAGCGCCTGAAGCATCCCGATACCGCCGTCGTTTGTGGCGCTGCCGCCGATGCCGATGATAAATTTCCTACATCCCCTCTCAAGGGCGTCTTTGATGGTCTCGCCAACACCGTAGGTGGTCGTATATAAGGGGTTTCTCTTTGCGGCTGGTATCAATGTGATACCGGCCGCTCCGGACATTTCTATTATCGCTGTCTTTTCTTCTTCTATCATACAATAACTGCATTTCACCGATTCCCCAAGGGGGCCTGTGACAGACGCCTCATAGATCTGTCCGCCCAATCCGTCGGCGAGAGCCTCTACGGTTCCTTCTCCGCCGTCCGCAAGGGGCCGCACACAGACCTCCGCCTCCGGAAATGCCGCCTTTACGCCTTCCTTTGCAGCGTTTCCGGCTTCCATGGAAGAAAGACTTCCCTTGAAAGAATCAATCGCTATCGTTATTTTCATATTATCACCCTGCATTAACTGTTATATTTCGTTCTGTCCAGTTCATTTTCTTTCGCATTTACGATCACGTTAACCGCCGCGTCTCCGATTACATTCAGCGGAAGCAGCGCCATTTCAACCGGACGGTTAATCGCAACGATCAGCGCATAACCGATCAGGCAGGCTTCCGTCGTCCAGCCCATACCGGATAATACGGTAAAGATCATCGTTGTCCCGGCAATCGGGATCGCCGGCGTGCCCGCTGCCGCGCAGATGGAAAGGAATGCCATAACCACCATATTTGCAGGCGTTACTTCAATTCCAGCGCTTGTAGCGATAAAGGTTACCGCAAACATATGCATGACCGTTGTTCCGTTCATATTGATCGTCATTCCTGTAGGAAGGACAAAGCTTGTGATTTCCTTGCTGCACCCCAGCTCGTCGATACAGGTTCTTGTATTCAGCGGAAGGCACGCCGCGGAGGAATTGGTAGAGAACCCGAAGATACCCACCTTCGCAATCTTCTTTATAAACTTTACCGGATTTTCCTTGGTCGTAATCCAGATTCCCAGTGGGTAAAGGGTAACCACCAGCAGGAACAACGTCAGCATCGCCGATACTGATTATTCTAATGCTTGGGAGCCACCAATTTAAAGCTTGAGAGCCACCCAAAAT
>CAJUTH010000031.1 GCA_910589275.1 uncultured Dorea sp. | reverse complement strand
AAGCCTATGTTCCCTCATCCGACACCTACATTGCCAAGGATTCTTCTATCAACGACGAGATAGACAAGCTTCGTCATTCCGCCACAGCAGCCCTTTCGGAGCGGAGGGATGTGATCATTGTGGCTAGTGTGTCTTGCATTTATGGTCTAGGTTCGCCTATTGATTATCAAGAGATGGTGATTTCTCTACGTCCTGGTATGGAAAGAGACCGAGATGAGGTGATCCGAAAACTAATTGATATTCAATATGATCGTAATGAGATGGATTTCCACAGAGGAACCTTCCGGGCCAGAGGGGACGTGTTGGAGATATTTCCGGCTGGTTCCGGCGAAGAGGCAGTCAGGGTAGAGTTTTTTGGGGACGAAGTAGAGCGGATTACCGAGGTGGATGTGCTGACGGGAGAGATTAAGCGTGAGCTGAATCACATTGCCATATTTCCAGCGTCCCACTATGTGGTTTCTAAAGAAAATATGGAACGGGCGATTAAGGCAATTGAGGAGGAATTGGAAGAGCAGATCCGGTATTTTAAGAGGGAAGACAAACTTTTGGAGGCTCAGAGGGTTTCAGAGAGAACGAATTTTGATATTGAGATGATGCGGGAAACAGGATTTTGTTCCGGGATTGAGAATTATTCCAGACATCTGACCGGACTTTCACCAGGACAGCCGCCTCATACGCTGATCGATTATTTTCCAGATGACTTTATCTTGATGATTGATGAGTCTCATATGACGGTGCCTCAGGTGGGCGGTATGTATCATGGCGATCAGTCTCGTAAGAGGACGCTGGTGGAATATGGTTTCAGGCTTCCTTCGGCGTTAGATAACAGACCTTTAAGTTTTGAGGAATTTGAAAGTAAGCTGAATCAAGTACTGTTCGTATCAGCGACTCCGGGTCCTTACGAAGAAAGCAATGAGCTTCTGCGTACTGAACAGGTGATCCGTCCTACGGGGCTTTTGGATCCGGAGATTGATGTGCGTCCGGTCGAGGGGCAGATTGATGATTTGATTGGCGAAGTGAATAGGGAGACTGCTAAGAAGAATAAGATTTTGGTTACGACGCTGACAAAACGAATGGCGGAAGATTTAACGGATTATATGAGAGAATTGGGCATTCGTGTGAAGTATCTCCACTCTGATATTGATACGCTGGAGCGGGCGGAGATTGTCCGGGATATGCGTTTGGATGTGTTTGATGTTCTGGTAGGAATCAATCTTCTGAGAGAGGGACTGGATATACCGGAGATTTCACTGGTTGTGATATTGGATGCGGACAAGGAAGGCTTTCTTCGTTCCACTACGTCGCTGATTCAGACGGTGGGAAGAGCTGCGAGAAACGCAGAGGGACATGTTATTATGTATGCGGATATGATAACAGATTCTATGAGGCAGGCAATTGATGAGACTAAGCGCCGCAGGGAAATCCAGATGCGGTATAATGAAGAGCATGGGATTACGCCTCAGTCTATTCATAAGGCAGTCCGGGATTTGATCAGTATTTCCAAGAAGGCAGCGGCAGAGGAGCTGCGGTTGGAAAAGGATCCGGAGTCTATGAGCAGAGAAGAATTAGAGAAGCTGATTAGTGCTGTGACAAAGCAGATGAAAAAGGCGGCGGCGGAGTTGAATTTTGAGGCAGCGGCAGAACTGCGTGACAAGATGACAGAGCTTAAGAAGCATTTGCAGGAGATGTAGAAAGAAAGCTCTGATAATAGCGGCAGGTGTATAGGAATGTATGTGCGGTATAAAACTATATTGGGCAAAGAGATTAAATAAAATATGAACAGGAGAGTAACATGGCTGGAAGGACAAAGAATAAAAATTATATTAAGATACGGGGAGCTAATGAGCATAATTTAAAGAATATTAGTCTGGATATACCGAGGGATGAACTGGTAGTACTGACTGGATTGTCCGGTTCGGGGAAGTCTTCTCTTGCATTTGACACGATTTATGCGGAGGGCCAGCGCCGCTATATGGAGTCGCTGTCTTCTTATGCCAGACAGTTTTTAGGTCAGATGGAGAAACCGAACGTGGAGAGCATTGAGGGACTTTCGCCGGCAATTTCCATCGACCAGAAGTCCACCAACCGGAATCCGCGTTCGACGGTGGGAACGGTAACGGAGATTTATGATTATTTTCGTCTGTTGTATGCAAGAATCGGGATTCCCCATTGCCCGAAATGCGGGAAAGAGATTAAACGGCAGACAGTAGACCAGATGGTAGACCAGATATTGGAGATGGAACAGGGAACCAGAATCCAGCTCTTAGCGCCGGTGGTCAGGGGCCGCAAGGGTACCCATACCAAGCTTTTAGAGCGAGCGAAAAAGAGCGGTTATGTCCGTGTAAGGATTGACGGCAATCTGTATGAGCTGTCGGAAGACATTAAATTAGATAAAAACATCAAACACAATATAGAAATTATCGTGGATCGGCTGATTGTAAAAGAAGGTATTGAGAAGCGTTTGACAGATTCCATTGAGAATGTGCTGCATTTAGCAGAGGGGCTTCTGACTGTGGATGTAATTGGCGGCGAACCGGTGAATTTCAGTCAGAGCTTTTCCTGTCCTGACTGTGGCATCAGCATAGAAGAAATTGAGCCAAGAAGCTTTTCTTTCAATAATCCGTTTGGAGCCTGTCCGGAATGTTTTGGCTTGGGATATAAGATGGAGTTTGATGAAGATCTGATCATTCCAGATAAGAGTCTCAGCATTAATCAGGGGGCGATCGCGGTAATGGGCTGGCAGTCAGCCAGCAAAAAGGGCAGCTTTACAAGGGCGATTTTGGATGCGTTGTGTGAAGAATATCATTTTTCACTGGATACGCCATTTGAAGAGTATCCTCAGGAAATCCATGATGTTTTGATTCACGGAACGGATGGAAAGAAAGTGAGTGTCCACTATGTTGGCCAGAGGGGGGAAGGTTTTTATGATGTTGCTTTTGAAGGCATCCTAAAGAATGTAGAGCGCAGATATAAGGAGACTTATTCGGAAGCCTCTAAAGCAGAGTATGAGGAATATATGCGGGTTACTCCCTGCAGAGCCTGTAAGGGACAGCGGCTGAAGCCCGGCGCGCTTGCAGTAACGGTAGGAGATAAAAATATTGCGGAGATTACGGCGGTCTCCATAGAGAAGCTGATGAATTTTCTTACGGGTCTTGAGCTGACCAGCCAGCAGCAGCTTATCGGCGCTCAGATTCTGAAGGAAATTCATGCCAGATTGAAGTTTCTACTGGATGTAGGACTGGATTATCTAACCCTCTCCAGAGCAACGGGTTCTCTGTCCGGAGGGGAAGCCCAGAGAATCCGTCTTGCGACCCAGATTGGTTCAGGTCTTGTGGGAGTGGCTTATATTCTGGACGAACCAAGCATCGGCCTGCATCAGCGGGACAATGATAAACTTCTGGGAACCTTAAAGCATCTGCGGGATTTAGGAAATACTGTGATTGTAGTTGAACATGACGAAGATACGATGTTTGCAGCAGATCATATTGTGGATATCGGGCCAGGCGCCGGGGAGCACGGCGGCGAGGTGATTGCAGCAGGAACGGCTAAAGATATTATGAAATGTAAAAAGTCCATTACAGGTGCATATCTGAGCGGAAGAATACGTATTCCGGTTCCGGAGGCCCGGAGGGAGCCTTCCGGATGGCTGAAAGTTGTCGGCGCCAAGGAGAATAATCTGAAGAATATCGACGTAGAGTTTCCCCTTGGAGTGATGACCTGTGTAACCGGTGTGTCAGGTTCCGGAAAAAGCTCTCTGGTTAATGAGATCCTTTATAAATATCTTGCGAAGAAACTGAACCGTGCAAGGACGATTCCGGGCAAACATAAGAAAATTGAAGGCGTTGACCAATTAGATAAGGTGATTGATATCGACCAGTCGCCGATCGGCCGGACGCCGCGTTCGAACCCGGCGACTTATACCGGTGTGTTTGACCTGATCCGGGACCTGTTTGCCGCTACCCAGGATGCTAAGGAACGGGGATATAAGAAGGGACGGTTCAGTTTTAATGTAAAGGGAGGCCGCTGTGAAGCCTGTTCGGGAGATGGGATTATCAAGATTGAGATGCATTTCCTGCCGGACGTGTACGTACCCTGTGAGGTTTGCGGCGGAAAACGCTATAACAGAGAGACTCTGGAGGTTCACTACAAAGGAAAAAATATCTATGATGTATTGAATATGACAGTAGAGGAAGCATTGGGATTTTTTGAAAATGTTCCAACGATACGCAGGAAAATTGAGACCCTGTATGATGTAGGTCTGTCTTATTTAAAACTGGGACAGCCTTCCACTACGCTTTCCGGAGGAGAAGCCCAGAGAATCAAGCTGGCGGCGGAGCTGAGTAAACGAAGTACCGGGAAGACGGTTTATATTCTAGATGAACCTACTACCGGCCTGCATTTTGCAGATGTGCACAAGCTTACGGAGATTTTAAAGCGTCTGGCGTCCGACGGCAATACGGTGATTGTGATTGAGCATAATCTGGATGTAATTAAGACGGCGGACTATATTATAGATATCGGTCCGGAGGGCGGAGACAGGGGCGGAACGGTGATCGCCAAAGGAACTCCGGAAGAGATTGCGGCAAATCCAGTATCCTATACAGGAAAATATATCAAAGCAATGCTGGAAAAATAAAAAAATCCTTTTCAACGGCCGGAAAGTTTACTATAATAGATATACTCTAATTGTCATATTTTCAGAATCATAACTGACAAAAGGTTTGTCAAATGGCAAAAGGAGAGCTGACGAGGAAAAATTAAGGTACATTGGATATATTTATGAATAAGAATGAATGGAAAAGAGGTATAATAAGTAGAGTTACTTATTATACCTCTGTGCATAACCGCGGACCGGTTCTGTCTGCTGTTAAAGCAAAAGCGGGTATTTGATGAAAGGGGAACAAAGAATGGCAGTTGATATCGGAATTGATTTGGGAACCGCAAGCGTTCTTGTATATGTAAAGGGAAAAGGCGTTATTCTGAAAGAACCATCTGTAGTAGCATATGACAGGGATTCAAATTCAATCAAGGCAATTGGCGAAGAGGCTAGGCTGATGCTGGGGCGGACTCCGGGAAATGTTGTGGCAGTGAGGCCTTTAAGGCAGGGTGTGATTTCTGATTATACAGTTACAGAGAAGATGATAAAATATTTCGTTCAGAAAGCTTTAGGCAGGCGTTCATTCAGTAAGCCGCGCATTAGCATTTGTGTGCCAAGCGGTGTGACGGAAGTGGAGCGTAAGGCAGTAGAGGAGGCTACCTATGCGGCGGGGGCAAGAGAGGTGCGTCTGATTGAGGAGCCGGTGGCGGCGGCGATCGGTGCAGGTCTTGATATTTCCAAGCCATGCGGGAATATGATTGTAGACATCGGAGGCGGAACAGCGGATGTAGCGGTAATCTCATTAGGCGGTACAGTGGTAAATACTTCTATCAAGATAGCAGGGGATAATTTTGACGAGGCCATCGTACGCTATGTGCGTAAGAAGCATAATCTGCTCATTGGCGAACGGACGGCAGAGGATATTAAAATTAAGATTGGGACTACCTATCCGTTGATTGAGGAGGAGTCTATTGAGGTACGGGGGCGTAATATTATGACCGGGCTTCCTAAGACGGTGAAAGTTACGTCATCTGAGACGGAAGAAGCGTTGAGGGAGACTACGGGTCAGATTATTGAGGCAGTTATCAGTGTGTTGGAGCGTACGCCTCCAGAGTTATCGGCGGATATTCTGGACAGGGGAATTGTGCTGACCGGCGGCGGAGCAATGCTGCGGGGGCTTGAGGAATTGATTGAGGAGAGAACCGGAATTAATACGATGACTGCAGAAAATCCGATGACGGTTGTTGCGGTTGGAACCGGACAGTTTGTGGAATTTATGAGCGGCCGGAGGGAAGTATAGAGGGAATACACTCTTAATCTATGGCGTGTATTTTTGTGATATGCGAGGATAAAGAGAATATACAAGGGTCTGGAAAATACGAGAAATATGGAAGAGATAAAGGGATATGTAGAACATATTGTATTCCGAAATGAGGATAACGGATATACAGTATTTCATTTGAATAATGACGACGGGGAGGTTACCTGCGTGGGTTCCTTCTTATATATTGAAGAGGGAGAACTTCTAAAACTGACAGGAGAGTATGTGACCCATGCTGTTTACGGAGTGCAGCTTGCAGTATCTTCTTCAGAGGTCTGTGAACCGGAGGATCTGGTGTCCATTGAGCGATATCTGGGTTCCGGGGCAGTCCGGGGAGTGGGAGCGTCGCTGGCTGGCCGGATTGTGCGTAAGTTTAAAGAGGACACCTTTCGGATTATAGAGGAGGAACCGGAACGTCTGGCAGAAGTGAAAGGAATCAGCGAACGTAAGGCGAGAGAGATTGCCGAACAGATTGAAGGCAAGAGAGATTTGCGACAGGCTATGATCTATCTGCAGAAGTATGGAATATCTGTCACGTTAGCTGCTAAGATTTATCAGCATTATGGAAATAATATTTATAGAGTGCTGGAGGAGAACCCCTATCAGTTGGCGGATCATATAAACGGAATTGGATTTAAGACAGCAGATGAAATTGCCAGACGGATTGGAATACACACGGATTCGGATTACCGGATACGCAGCGGAATTTTTTATACCTTGCTTCAGGGAGTGAATGCCGGACATGTGTTTCTGGAGGAAGGGATGCTGGCGAGACGTGCCGGGGAACTTTTGGAGGTTGAGATTGAGCATATAGAGAAATATCTGATGGATCTTTCTATAGAGCGCAAGGTGGTTTTGAAGGAAACAAAAGGGATCCGCAGGGTTTATCCGTCAAACTATTACTATATGGAGCTAAACACGGCAAAAATGCTGCACGACCTGAATATGTATTGTGAAGTATCAGAGACTGGGGTTTTGCGCAAGTTAAAGAAGATAGAGGAGAATATGGAGCTTCCGCTTCATGAAATGCAGAGAAATGCAGTGGTGGAGGCCGTAAAACAAGGGGTTATGGTGTTGACCGGCGGACCCGGAACCGGTAAAACTACTACAATCAATGCAATGATTCGGTATTTTGAAAGTGAAGACATGGATATTTATCTGGCGGCTCCTACCGGACGTGCGGCGAAGCGCATGACAGAGACTACCGGGTATGAGGCGCAGACAATTCACCGGCTGTTGGAGGTGAATGGTAATCCACAGGATGAGGAACAGAAAAATGGATTTGCCAGAAATCGGGAGAATCCGTTAGAAGTGGATGTAATTATTATTGATGAGATGTCCATGGTGGATCTCCCGCTTATGCATGCGCTGCTTTCAGCTATTTGTGTGGGAACCAGACTGATTATGGTTGGGGATCGGAATCAGCTTCCATCGGTAGGACCGGGAAGTGTGCTGAAAGATATTATAGATTCAGGATGCTTTCCAGTGGTAATGCTGACCCGGATATTCCGTCAGGCCGGAGAGAGTGACATTGTTGTAAATGCGCATAAAATCAATAGGGGAGAATCGGTAATGCTGGATAATAAGAGCAGGGATTTCTTCTTTTTGAAACGGCAGGATGCTGATACTATTATCAGTGTGGTATTGACGCTGATTCAGAAAAAGCTTCCGAAGTATGTGGATGCGGGAATATTTGACATACAGGTTCTGACGCCGATGAGAAAAGGGCTGTTGGGAGTAGAGCGGCTGAATGGCATTTTACAGGAATATCTGAATCCGCCGGTGCCTGCTAAGGCAGAAAAGGAACATGGAAACCGAAAATTCCGTGTAGGCGATAAAGTCATGCAGATAAAAAATAATTACCAGCTTGAGTGGGAAGTATGTACAAGGTATGGTATGACGGTGGATAAAGGGCTTGGGATTTTCAATGGAGATATGGGAATAGTTAAAGATATCAATACATATACGGAACATATGACAGTGGAATATGATGAGCATCGAATTGTAAAATATCCATTTCAGTTATTGGATGAGCTGGAACTTGCCTATGCTATTACGATACACAAATCTCAGGGAAGCGAGTATCCGGCAGTGATCATTCCTCTCCTTCAGGGCCCTAGACAACTCTATAACCGGAATTTGATTTATACAGCAGTAACAAGGGCAAGAAAATGCGTCACGCTGGTAGGAAGTGACGCAGTATTTGAAGAGATGATCAGGAATAATACAGAACAGAACCGAAATTCCAGTCTGGCGGAACGTATTCGGGAGTTTGTATCATGAGGCGTTATAAGGGAGAGAGCAGGAAGAGGAGCTTGCTTGATCTCTTATATCCTCATACCTGTCCATTCTGCGGAAGAGTTTCTGCAGACGACGTCTGCGGGACTTGTAAAGAAAAGCTGGAATATATACGCGAGCCAAGATGTATGCGCTGCGGCAAACCCATCAGGAAGGAAGAGCAGGAATACTGCTATGATTGTGAACGAACTTCCCATGTATATGAGAGAGGTTATGCGTTGTGGGTACACAGAGGCGGCGTACAGAGGGCGGTTTATCAGTTTAAATATCATAATCAAAGAATCTACAGCCAGTTCTTTGGAAGAGAGCTTCTATCTAGGTATGGTCAGGTTGTCCGAAGGTGGAATGTCACCACCATTATTCCAATCCCGCTTAGCGGAAAAAGAAGAAGGAGAAGAGGGTTTAATCAGGCGGAGCTTCTCGCAAGAGAATTGGGCAGCGGGCTTGGAATACCTGTTGATGCGAAAAATCTTGTGCGGGTGCGGGATACCAGCCCTCAAAAGCAGATGGATGTAAAAGGAAGAAATTCGAATCTTAAAAATGCATTTGCATGGAGAGGGAAAAAGGGGATTTGTGGAAATATTCTTCTGGTTGATGATATCTATACAACAGGAAATACCATAGATGCTGCGGCAAGAGTTCTGAAAAGCAGCGGAGCCGGGAAAATATATTTTTTGACCATTAGTATTGGACAAGGGTACTGATATTTGTTATACTACTAAATGATGGGTTACTATAGGATTTTGACTGCAGAGGTGTAATATGGTAGATGAGAAGAAAGTGAAGCTGATGACACGTATGGCTTCCTATGAGAATAATGAAGGTAAGGAAGATTTAAAAATCAGCGCTTATTATAAAAAGGATTATGCCAGTATCCATATGGTGTATGCTATAATATGGGCAACAGTCGGGTATGGATGTCTTGTTTTGCTGGCAGGGCTCTGTATATTTGACAAGCTGATGGATTCTTTATCCATGAGCGTTGTTATGACGTTGGGAATCGGATTGATTATCGGATATCTTGTGGTTGTAATCGTTTATGCAGCGGCTGCTCGTATTATATATAGTAAAAGGCATCAAAAAGCACGGATGCGTGTGAAGAAGTATAATCACGATCTAGTCAGGTTACTGAAGATATATGAAAAGGAGAATCGATAATTATGGATGGTATTTTGGAATTAAAAGGTCAGCTTCAGAAGATGTATGCGCGGTATTCTAAATATATCGATAAGATAATACAGTTTATATTGGCGTTATTCACGTTTTATTTAATTAACCATAATATTGGATTCATGCAGATGCTTACTAATCCGGTTATTACCTTGGGACTTTCGGTGATATGTGCGTTTCTTCCGGCTGTATTTACGGTTCTTGCGGCAGCGGCACTGGTGCTCGGCCATATATATTCTGTGTCTTTGGGCATGCTGATTGTAGCGGCGGTTGTTTTCCTTTTAATGTTTATTTTTTATCTCAGGCTTGCGCCTAAGACAGCGATTGTAGTTCTTTTAATGCCGCTGGCGTATATGTTGAAGGTTCCGGCTGTGATTCCGATTTCGGCGGCGTTGATTGGGACGCCGGTATACGCGGTTCCTACGGCTTTGGGAACGATTTCCTACTATTTAATTCATCAGGTAAAGGAGTCTGCTGCGGTGATACAGACTGCAGATAAGGCGAACCTTCTTACAGACATGATGGATTTTGCAAAGCAGTCTCTGACGAAAAAAGAGATGTGGCTGTTTGTAGTTATGGATATTATATGTTTGCTGGCGGTATATGGGATTAGAAGATGCGCTGTGGCGCATGCATGGAAGCTTGCAAGCGTGGCTGGAGCAGTAATTTATGTTATAACTGCGGCAGCAGGGAATGCAGTGTTAGATACAAAGGTTTCTATCGGTACTCTGATTATTGGAGCGTTAGTGGCGGTGTTTGCGGGGATTATTTTAGAGGTTCTTTTCTTTTCCGTGGACTATTCCAAATGTGAAAGTCTTCAATATGAAGATGACGAATACTATTACTATGTTAAAGCAGTCCCGAAGGTAGGGGTTCCTGCACCGGAGAAGATGGTGAAAAGGATTAATAAGCAGAAGGAATCAGAAGTTTTTGATTCCGATGAGCTTCGTAAGAGAAATAATAGGTCTCTTGGAAGTCAGCAGAAACCTAATTCAAATCAGTCTAGAAAGAACAATCCGGTTTATGCGGCTCAAGGAAAGAACCAGAGCGGCGCAAAAGGTAAAAAAAGTATGGCAAATACAGAACATCTGCTTTTAACTAGAAGTTTGCGTAAGGATTTAAATCTGGACGGAAAGGGGAAATAAATCTGGCGGGGGCCGGATTTTGAGAGATGTAAGGAGAGCGGCAGGATGGAGCAAAGAATAGCACAGTTTGTTGATGAATATCTGAAGAGCCTGTACTTTCCACGGGTTGGTATTATGGATATGCTGGAAATCATTATCATTACATTTCTAGTATATCAGATTATGATATGGATTAAGAACACAAAGGCGTGGATGCTGCTTCGAGGGATTCTGGTGCTTTCGGTATTTATTTTGATTGCAGCGCTGTTCCAGATGCATACGATTCTATGGATTGTGAGGCATATGGCTACTGTGGTTGCCACGGCGGCAGTTGTGGTTTTTCAGCCGGAATTGCGCAGAGGTTTGGAAAAGCTTGGAGAAAAGCAGCTTATTTCATCTATGGTGCCCTTTGACACAAAAGAAAAAGGGCGTTTTAGTGATGATACGGTAGAAGGTATCATCCGGGCGGTATTTGAGATGAGTAAGGTTAAGACTGGAGCGCTGATTGTGGTGGAACAAGCGATCCAGCTTACTGAATATGAAATAACAGGGATTCAGATGGATTGTCTGGTTTCTAGTCAAGTGTTGATTAATATATTTGAGCATAATACGCCGCTGCACGACGGCGCGATTATTATACGCAATGACAGGATTGTAGCGGCAACCTGCTATTTGCCGCTGTCTGATAATATGGGACTTAGTAAAGGCCTTGGCACTAGACATCGGGCGGCAGTAGGTATGAGCGAGGTCAGCGATGCATTGGTGGTTGTTGTATCAGAAGAGACCGGTCATGTGTCTATAGCTCAGGGAGGAAGGCTGACCAGAGGACTTATACCGGAAGAACTGCGGGAACAGTTTGTTCGGATACAGAATAAAAGAAAGGCTTCCAGAAGATTTTTTGCGAAACGGAAAGAAAGGGTGAATCATGGGGAAGATTCTTAAAAACAACCTTGGCCTTAAGCTGTTAGCATTTTTGTTTGCATTTCTTTTATGGCTGATTGTGGTTAATATTGATAATCCGGTTATGTCCAAGACTTTTTCCGGGATACCGGTAATCGTAGAACATTCTGAGATTCTTACGGAACAGAAGAAGACTTATCAGATTGTGGATGATACTCAAAATGTGAATGTTACCATATCGGCAAAACGCCGTACGTTAAGTAAGATTAAAGCGGAAGACATTATTGTAACAGCGGATATTAAAGAGATGTATTTGGATTCCCAGATACCGCTTGAGGCTGTGGTTGTCGGATATGAGGAGAATTACGAAAGTATTTATACTAATCCGAGAAATTTACAGATTCGGATTGAAGAAAATGTGAGCAAGACTTCAAATATAACGCCTATGGCGACAGGTGAAGTAAGGGACGGTTTCGTTTTGGGGAATCTGCAGACAGATCCGGAAACAGTTACCATTAACGGACCGGAGTCCTTGGTCGACAGGATTAGTAAAGTGACGGCGGAAGTTGATGTGTCGGGCTTGGGAGAGGATTCTATTTTAGCATCGCAGTTGATGTTTTATGATGAAGACAATAATTTGATCGATCAGTCGCGGCTGGCGAATAATCTTGGTAATTTTGGCGTCAATGTTGCGGTAACGTTGTATAAGACCCGCCGGGTTCCGGTAGATGTAGATACATCTAAGATTGTGGTAAAGGAAGGGCATTCTATATCGTCTGTAAAGCTGGCGCCGGAAGAAATTGAGATTGCAGGACCGGATGACATATTAGACGAAGTAGATAGCATTGAGATTCCGGCGGAAGAGTTCGAGGAGCAGATCGTTAATTCTAGAACAGATTTTACGCTAAATTTAGAAGAATACCTGCCAAATGGAATCCAGTTGGCAGATAGTATGGCAAATTCCATGATTGTTACAATTGCCATTGAAAGAAATGGAACAAGAAATTTTGAATTACCTATTGGATCAATTACCGTGAAGAATCTAGACGATGATTTGCGCATGAGTTATAGGAAGACTGAGGATTTGGAGGTTCATGTAAGGGGCGCAAAAGAAAGTCTGGAGGAACTAAATATTGAGCGGATGGCGGTGATTGATTTAAAAGAATATAAAAAAGCGGGGACATATACGGTACCAGTACAGATAGAACTTCCGGGGGATTGTTCCTTGGAGGGAATCGTTACGGTTGAAATTATACTAGAGAAAAAGGAGAATGGAGGTTAAAGGAATGGTTAGCAGGAAGGTTACAATCGTCAATCCCACAGGACTTCATTTACGGCCTGCTGGAATCTTCTGCAATACAGCGGTAAGATATGACAGTAGAATTACTTTTCAGCATGGAGAAACAAATGCGAATGCAAAGAGTGTGCTTAGTGTGCTGGGAGCTTGTATCAAAAAGGGAGACGAGATTGAGCTGATGTGCGAGGGCACAGATGAGCAGGAAGCTTTGGCGGCGATGGTTAAAGCGGTAGAGGACGGCTTGGGAGAATAGACCCGGTAAGGAGAGGATATGGGAAAAGCTACATTAGTAATCATGGCGGCTGGAATAGGCAGCAGATTTGGAGGCGGGATTAAACAATTAGAGACTGTGGGTCCTAGCGGGGAGATCATTATGGATTATTCTATTTATGACGCTATGGAAGCAGGTTTTGATAAAGTTGTATTTGTTATCCGGAAGGATCTAGAAAAAGATTTTAAACAGGTAATCGGCAGACGGATTGAAAAGATTGTGAAAGTTGAGTATGCTTACCAGGAATTGGATGATATTCCAGAGCGGTTCCGCTATAAGGCAAAAGGACGAAAAAAGCCATGGGGGACCGGTCAGGCAATCCTTTGCTGCAGAGATCTGATACGGGAACCGTTTTTAGTAATCAATGCTGATGATTATTATGGTAAAGAAGCATATAAGAAGGCGTATGAATATTTAATCAGCAAATCTTCTGATGACGGATATTCTGCATGTATGATCGGATTTATTCTGAAAAATACATTGAGCGATAATGGCGGAGTAACCAGAGGAGTCTGCAAAGTTAGTACAGATAATATGTTGACAGAGATTGTGGAGACGCGTGGTATTGTCAAAACTAAAGATGGTGCGGCAGTACAGGATGAGAAAGGAGAATGGATCAGTATTGATGTTGATTCAGAAGTTTCTATGAATATGTGGGGGCTTTCACCGGCGTTTATAGGAATTTTAGAGGACGGCTTCAATCAGTTTTTGGACAGTCTGGATTCTGACAACCCAACCGGAGAATATCTTCTTCCAACGATTATCGGCGGTCTGCTGGAAGAAGGAAAGATGCAGGTAGAAGTTCTGCAGTCCCATGATAAGTGGTTTGGCGTAACTTTTAGGGAAGACAAAAAGGATGTCACAGAAGAAATACAGAAACTAGTGGCTGAAGGAGTGTATGCGGACAAGCTGTATGAGGATGTCTCGGAACGGAGGTAATGAAAATATGAGGATAAAGGATATACTGCTGACTGGCGGGGCTATTTTATCACTTTCGCTCATTTTTGCTTTGGGTATTGGCTTTGAAAGCTGTGCAGTGGCGGAGGAAAACATGACGGTTAACTGTAGACAGGGAGCAAATGTACGAAGCGGTCCGGGTATGGACAAAGCTGTCCGTGATTGTCTGCCCCAGGGAACTCAGGTTATTGTAATTAGTGAAAGCGATGGCTGGTGCTCGGTAGAATATGGCAGTAATACGGGATATATCCGGAAGGATTTGCTGGAGGAGGTTCCTTCAACGGTGTCTATGAAGGGCGGGAAGATTCGTATGGAAGTGGACTGCAGGATGGGTGTGAACGTTAGGAGCGGTCCTGGTACGGATAAATCGATTCTTGGCGATTTGGAAATGGGAACCGTCATAACAGTTACCGGCATCGAAAACGACTGGTGCAGCTTTGATTATAAGGGGAAGACTGGTTATATATACGGGAAATGGCTTACGGAGACAGATAAAGAGGTTACGGATTTGGAGTCTGATGCACAGAATTCTAATAAGAAATTTACCGAAAGGACAATGATAGTCGATTGCAGCAAAGGAGTTAATATCCGCAGCGATGCAGATATAAATTCTGCGAAGCTGGGCGTCTTAGAAAAAGGAACAAAAGTAAAGGTGACTGACGAGAAGAATGGCTGGTGGCGGATTAACTACAATGGCAAGATCGGCTATGTATATCAGGAGTGGCTGTCGGAAGAATAGAGGTAAGAGGTGAATCATTTGGAAAGCGCTGCCAGCAAGCAGAGCGTGTCCAAGGATTCATCTCTTTTTTTAAACTCATAATAAGAATACTACAGTCAAAGCGGAAAGCTGCGGGAAAAAGCCATAATGATCTGAGGCGCGTAATGTCTGCTCAAATGCAGATGTTTCTCATTGGTTAGAATGATATCATCATTGCAGATTGTTTGAATTTTACGGATGGAGACGATGCAGCTTTGATTACATTTCATAAATCCGCAAGGGGATAAGTGTTTTAGTTCATTACTTAACGAGCCGTATTTTTGATAGATTCCTCTCTGAGTATGAACGGCAATTGTATGTTCCTGAATTTCCAGATAGAAAATATCATTGATTTTGAGACGGGACAGGGACGCCCGGGTTTTACAGATGTATTCTTGCTGCATGTCAGTATACGACTGTATTGCGCACATCAGGCCTGAGATGCCATAGCGCTTAAGAAAAAGAGATAGATTTGTCTGTTGGGATTTATTGAAGGGATAATCTTGTAACCAATGCATTTTTTTGTCTCCTTATGGTATATTCTATATATAAGACAATCGAAAAGTCGAAAAATGACGGAATTTGTATAGAAGAAATGGAAGAATGGAAAAGAAAAGCCAGATATGATAATTTGAAGGTGGAATATGTTGTGTTTGCCAAGCTTTAGAGGTTAATATATGGGGTTGACGATGCAAAAAATAAAAAAGTTATGAAAAAGGTTTCATTCAGGCGTTAAATGTGATATAAAGATATATGATACTGTGTGAAGTAAGAAAAACATAAGGGAATTAATTGTGGAAAAAATAATTAAATTTTATTTTTATTAAAGTATACTAATTGAACTACTAATGTTCAATAAGATGTGAGGTGGAATATGAAGAGAAAGATAGTATATTATTTTGTGAGTATAGCGGCATTATCTGCGCTGCTGGCAGGATGCAAAGGTAATGATAATAAGGCGTCCAATGAATATGTGACGATAGAGGGGTATAGAGGAATTGAAGTTGATGAAGTGATGGATATATCGGAAGTAACGGACGAAGATGTGGAGAATTATATTAATTCTGTCCTTATGCAGAATTCGATTGAGGTTACAGACCGTGGCGCAGAGTTAGGCGATGTAGTGGACCTCAATTATGCCGGCACAGTGGATGGGCAGGAGTTTGACGGTGGAAATGCAGAGAACTTCTCTCTGCAGCTTGGATTAGGTCAGTTTCTTGAGGGATTTGACGAAGGGCTTATAGGACATATTGCCGGGGATGTATATGAGTGGGGCGGCGTTCTTCCAGAAAATTATGCCTATAATCCAGAATTATCTGGCAGGGAGGTTGTATATACAATTACAGTAAATGCGATAACAAGGCCCGCGGAGCTCACAGATGAATTCGTTCAAACTATTTCTGAAAGTGCAGAAACAGTCGAAGAGTATAGAGCAGAAGTCAGGAAGATGTTAGAAGATAATATGTCTGTAGATAGCAATTCTATGCTTCAGGATGCAGTGTGGAATGCGGTACTTGAAAAGGCGGAGGTAGAGAAATATCCTGAAGAAGAAATAAAAGAAATTTCAGATTCTCTGATTCAACAGTATAAAGATATGGCAGAAAGTTCAGAGATGGACTATGAAACCTACGTCCAGGCACAGATTGGAATTACGGCGGAGGAATTTGAAAAACAGGCGGAAGAGGCTGCTAAGGTGGAGCTGAAGCAGAGGCTGGTTGCGGATGTCATTGCGGAAGAAGAAAAGCTGCTGCCTAAGGGTGACGAATTAGAAAAGGAATATCAGAAGCTGGCGGAGTTGTATGGATATCAAGATGTGGATGCATTGAAAGAGATGGTGGATGAAGATTCTTTGAAAGAGCTTGTTATACAAAATCTGGTAAAAGAATGGCTGACTGATAATTGTAAACAAGATTCTAATGAGTAAATGTATTAGGAGGATGAAGAGGGCGATAGGTCATAAAACGGATTATGAGGTGGAGCTGTTTGAAGGATAAGAAAAGGATAATATTATATGTCATGCTTTTGCTGATTTATATCATGATAGTATTATTTATGCTATTGCTGCATGATAAGAAGGAGGTTAGGTTTTTTGTAAAAAGAGCAGAATACCATCCTCAAGAAATAGATATCATAGATTCAGTGAAAACAAATGACTGTGTAATAGATCAAGAAAATTGCATTCAAATTACAGGAGATGACCCTTTTATTGTGTATGATGTCCCGCCGGTATGGGTCTGGGATGTTTCCTTAGATATAACGGATGATTATGCAGGTTTTTATAAGATTTATTACGGACTGGATTATATTTTTTCGGAAAAAAATATTGGGAAAGCAGACGGCGGTAATGGCGAGTTTATTATAGGGGATTATATTAATTCTATCCGGATTGACTTTGAACAGTCGTCGCTGGGCGATGTATATCGTATCCGGGATGATGGAAGACTATATTTGAATAGCAGAGAACAAACAAACATTGTTAATGTATTAATAAAAGAGATGGCATATGGACTTGTTTTCTTTATTTTAGCCGGTGCCTATATGTTGAGCAGGATCATAAGAAAAAGATATCAAAATCTATTAAGCATTTATTGCTGTTCGATATTTGTGAATTATATATGGATCATAGCCGCGGTAAATAATCCAGAGGTATCTATAAAAATTTGGATCTTTATAATGAACTGTATTGGTTTGATTTTTGTAGGAAATATTAAAGGAATAGAGGAAAAGGAATGATAAAGATTGAAAAAATTAAAGACAGGAAGGATACTTTTTTGTTTTTGTTATTAGTTTTTTCATTATATTTGACGGTAGTATTTCTTCTGCCGTATAATGGGGCGCCGGATGAGGCCATGCGGTATCAAATTCCGAAATATATATATGAATATTCTAGTCTTCCAAGAGGGGATGCTCCTGAAATTTTGGATGAGACATGGGGGATTTCGTATGCATTTACTCCAATTAATACGTATATATTTTCGGCGCTGCTCATGAAGTTTGTGGGTTTATTTGGAGAAGATGCACTGAGCTTGTTATATGCGGCTCGATTAGTTAGTATGCTTTTTTCTATGGGAACCGTTATTTTTTGTTTAAAAATCGGAGCCAGATTATTTGACGGCATATATCGATGGCTTTTCGTTTTGACCGTTGCGCTGTTGCCTGAGTTTATTTATATATCCGGGTATGTGAATTGCGACAGTATTGCAGTATTTTCTGTAGCATGGATTATTTATGCGCTTCTCTGTGGTAAAGATAAAAGCTGGGATACAAAAAGCTGCATTTTTTTAGGATGTGGGTTAGGGTTCTGCGCACTTTCCTATTATAATGCTTATGGTATGATTTTGTTTGGAGCGGTATATTGTCTTTTTTCTGTGATTTTGGATAAAGATATAGAGAATAAAGTACAATTTCTTTTGATAAGGACAGGCTGGGCAGCGCTCAGTGCATTTCTTGTTGCCGGCTGGTGGTTTATAAGGAATGGATTTCTGTATGGTGGGGATATTATGGGAATGCGTGCGTCAAGCGAGTGCGCTGAATTAAACGCCGCGGAGAATTTTAAGCCGTCAAACCGGGCTACTCCGTCAAATCTGGGATACAGTTTGAAGTATGTACTTATCGATATGCAATGGATAAAGAGTTCTATGCAGAGTTTTGTTGCCGCGTTCGGTTATATGGAGTATTTTCTTGAAGAGATATACTACAAAATATATTACTGTCTGATGGGAATAGGATTTTTTGGAAATATCATAGCGTTGATTCCGTATCTTAGAAAAAAGAAAAAGATAAATTGGGACAAGGCGTTGTTTTATGGGTGTATGTGCGGAGTATGCGCATTTACTATAGCGCTTAGTCTTTATTATTCGTATTTTAACGATTTTCAGGCGCAGGGAAGGTATTGCATGCCGATGCTGGTGCCGCTGGCGCTGCTGATAACGGCTGGAGTGAGGAGTATTGGCGCATGCCTGAATGAAAAGGCTGCATCTGGTATCGCGCACGTGATGTGCCTGTTTATGCTTGGTTTGTCTTTTTACTCTATGTTTTGTGTTTTATATGTGAAATATTAATGAGTAATAAACAGTTCAACAAGGAAATTTTTACTAGTCATTATGATGGAAATTTGATATAATAATACGATAAACATAAGTGGATAGCGATAACTTAGGCGGACTGTCTATATTAAAAAATATTCTGATGATGATAGTTAAAGAATAAAGGAGAAGAAAAGTATGATACATTTTAATGTGCCTCCGTATCTGGGCAAGGAGATTGAATATATCAAACAGGCGGTGGAAAATAAAAAAATATGCGGCGACGGAGAGTTTACCAAAAAATGCAATAGCTGGCTGGAGGAGCATACCGGTACGTCAAAAGCATTGCTCACAACTTCCTGTACCCATGCGACAGAGATGGCGGCGCTTTTGGCGGATATCAAAGAAGGAGATGAGGTGATCATGCCTTCTTATACCTTTGTATCTACGGCAGACGCCTTTGTTTTGCGCGGCGCTAGAGTTGTATTTGTGGATATCCGTCCAGATACCATGAATATAGATGAGAATTTCATTGAAGACGCCATTACGGAGAAGACTAAAGCAATCGTACCGGTCCACTACGCAGGGATTGCCTGCGAGATGGATAAAATAATGGAAATTGCGGACAGGCATCATTTGATTGTGATAGAGGATGCCGCGCAGGGAGTGATGAGCACCTATCACGGAAAGCCATTAGGAACAATGGGGGATTATGGATGTTATAGTTTTCATGAGACCAAGAATTACAGCATGGGCGAAGGAGGCGCTTTACTGATTAAGGATGAATCTAAGATTGAAGACGCTGAGATTCTCAGGGAGAAGGGAACCAACCGGAGCAAATTTTTCAGAGGTCAGATCGATAAGTATACATGGGTTAATTATGGCTCGTCTTACCTTCCCAGCGATATGAACGCGGCGTATTTATATGCGCAATTGGAAAATGCGGAATTGATAAATAACAAGAGGCTGTCGATTTGGAATCAATATTACGAAGGCTTAAAAGATTTAGCAGATTCCGGCAAAATAGAGCTTCCCGTTGTACCAGAAGGCTGCGTACATAATGCACATATGTTTTATATCAAAGCGCGGGATTTGGAAGAAAGAACTAAATTAATTGCTCATTTGAAAGGAAATGGGATTCAGGCAGTATTTCACTACATTCCTCTTCATACGGCTCCGGCGGGTATCAAATTCGGCCGTTTCCACGGAGAGGATGTGTATACAACCAGAGAAAGCGAACGCCTTATGCGTCTGCCGTTATATTATGGATTGCAGAAAGAGGAAGCAGAGGTTATTATCGATAAAGTGAAGGGATTCTATCAATAAGGAGGAAAAAATGGTTATAGTAATAGGAGCAACCGGATTTATCGGGTTATATACGGTGGAAAAGTTAATTGAATCAGGAAAAGAAGTAATTGCAACCGGGCGCAATAGGAAGGTTCAGCCTATGCTGGAAAAAATGGGAGCGGAGTTTATTGAACTTGATATTACGAATAAAAAAGATTTTGATAAGCTTCCTATAGAAGGCGTGGAGGGAGTGATTCTTCTTGCAGGGCTGCTTCCGGCAAATGCGAAGGTGGATCTTACAGAGGACGAGAATGCAGATGAATATTTTGAGGTTAATGTCATTGGGACGATCAATGTTCTGGAGTATTGCCGCAGGAATGGAGTTCGGAAGCTGATCAATTGCTCTTCCTATTCAGATGTGTCCGGCGCATGGAAAAAGGGAGTGGCGTTGAAGGAATCGGAACCAAGGGATTTCAAATTTACAGGCGATCACGCGGTGTATGTTATTTCCAAAAATGCGGCGATTGATGTAATGGAATATTATAACCAGCAGCATGGTATGCAGTGTGCATGCTTCCGTTTTCCGCCGGTTTACGGTGTGGGGCCTCATGCAACGATTTATGTGAATGGAAAACCGTACAAGTCTGGAATTCAGACCTTTATTGAGAAGGCAGAAAAGGGAGAGCCAATTGAAATCTGGGGAGATCCGCATATTACAAGAGATATTATCTATGTGAAAGACGTTGCGACAGCCTTTGTAAAGGCGTTGGAAAGTGATAAGACCTATGGGCTTTATAATATGACCTCTGGTACGGAGCTTGACCTAGAGGATCAGGTAAAGGCGGTAATTCAGGTATTTGGAGGAGATAAGCAGTCAGAGATCATTTACCGTCCGGATAAGCCGAATAATACGCCCTCGTTCCTGTTTGATATGACAAAGGCAAAAGAAGATTTTGGCTTTGTGCCGGAGTATACTTCCTATGTTGATATTATGAAGGATTATAAGAGAGAACTGGAAAGCGGACGCTGGAATGTTCTGGTAGAGAGCCGTACGAAAGAATAGCGCGAGAGGTGTTATGGTGAAGAAGATAGTAATTATCGGTGCAAATGAATTTCAGAATCCATTAATCTTAAAGGCAAAGGAAATGGGATATGAGACGCATGTCTTTGCATGGAAGGACGGCGCAGTCGGAGAAAAAACTGCAGATTATTTTTATCCGATCAGTATTGTAGAGAAAGAAGAAATATTAGAAAAATGTAAGGAGATCAACCCCAATGCGGTGGCGTCCATCGGATCTGATTTGGCGGGAATTACGGTAAATTATCTTGCGCGGAATTTGGGGCTTCCCTGTAACAGTGAGAGAAATATAAGAATATCCACGAATAAATATGAAATGCGGAAAGCTTTTATGGAAGCCGGCGTACCGACGCCAGAGTTTCATATCATTGATAGTGGAACAGATCTGGAGCAGATTAAAAAGATGAGACTGCCTGTAATTGTGAAACCAACAGACCGTTCGGGAAGCAGAGGGATTATGAAGCTGGAATCATGGGATCTGCTGACGGAGGCAATTGAAGCCGCAAGGGAAAATTCTTTTGAGAAAAGGGCAATTATAGAAGAGTATCTGGAGGGAGAGGAATATAGCTGCGAGTGTATCTCCTTTGAGGGAAAACACCAGTATCTTGCCATAACGAAAAAATATACGACAGGTCATCCGCATTTTATTGAGATTGGACATATGGAACCCTCTGGATTAAATGAGGCAATGGAAGAGAAAGTGAAGGCACAGATTTTTCAGGCGCTGGACGCTCTGGAGGTCAGCTATGGCGCTTCCCATTCCGAATTTAAGGTTGATAAAGAGGGAAATGTAAGTATTATTGAAATAGGCTCAAGGATGGGCGGAGACTGTATTGGCTCGGATCTGGTTCAGATATCGACAGGATATGATTTTGTAAAAATGGTAATCCAGACTGCGGCGGGAGAGCCGCCGCAGTTCATCCGGGAAAATTCTCCAAAGATTGCGGCGATTCGTTTTCTGTTCTCGCAGGAAGATTATGAGAATTACCAAAAGATATGTAAAGAATTTCCGGAGCTAGTATATAGTGCCAGCGAGATGGATGTTAATCCGGAAAAAGAGATCGTGGACAGTTCGTCCCGTTATGGATTTTATATTTTGGCATGCAGTACAATGGAAGAAGCTGTGAGGTTGACAAGGCTATGAATGAAGAGACAAATCAGACAAAGCGTAAAATAACTGTCAAGGATATTTTGCTGCTTCAGGGAATTATCGTTATCTATACCATGTCTGGGGTGGCGGCGAAGTTTGCTTCGGCGAATGAATTCTTAAGTTTTCGTTTTATCTTATTTTATGGAATAGAGATCTGCATACTGGGAGTATACGCGCTGCTGTGGCAGCAGATTATTAAGAAGTTTGATTTGTCGATTGCATATGCCAACCGAGCGATTGCGCTTTTGTGGTCAATGGTATGGGCGGCAGTGTTCTTCCACGAAGGAATTACAGTTCAGAATATAATAGGAGTGCTGATCGTTCTTGCAGGGACGATTATTGTAAATAGTGATGGAAATTAATATATATATATTGTTGTTATTATCATCGGTAGTGATTGCGTCGTTTTCCCAGATACTGCTGAAAAAAAGCGCAAAGAAGAAGTATGACTCAATTATCCGGGAATATATGAATCCTTATGTAATTATTGGATATGGAATGATGGTATTGTCCACGATTACAACGATTCTTGCATACCGGGGTGTGGAATATAAGAACGGACCAGTAATTGAATCGCTGGGATATCTTTTGATTATGTTTTTGAGTTATATCTTTTTTAAGGAAAAGATTACCAAAAAAAAAGTAATGGGCAATGTCTTGGTTTTATTGGGAATATTTGTATTTTACATGTAGGAGTATAAACGTATGGATATGTCGGTAGTAATTCCTGTGTATGGCTGTAAAGCGGCATTGGAAGAATTATGTGAGAGATTAACGGTGACTGTAAGCAGTCTGGTAAAGGAATATGAGATTATTCTTGTAAATGATAACTGCCCCCAGAATTCGTGGGAGGTTATCCAGAAACTGTGTGAGAAGGACAAGCATATCGTTGGAATAGAGCTGGCGAGGAACTTTGGGCAGATTCAGGCTATAACAGCAGGGCTGGATTACAGTTCGGGAGACTGGGTAGTCGTTATGGACTGCGATCTTCAGGACCGACCGGAGGAAATTGCGAATCTGTATCATAAAGCGCTAGAGGGTGATTATGACGCTGTGTTTGCTAGAAGAAAGAATAGAAAAGACGGTTTCTTAAAGGTTCTTGTTTCCAAGATTTTCTATAAGGTATATTCATGGGCGTCTGACGGCAATTACGATCCGGCCATTTGTAATTTCAGTATTAGTAAGAGAATTGTAATTGATAACTATTGCAGGATGAGGGAATTGCACAGGGCTTTTGTTATCTATGTAAAATGGCTTGGATTTAAACAGACTGCCATTGATGTGGAACACGATCCAAGGAAAGAAGGAAAATCTTCCTATGATTTCAGAAAACGTATGAAGATGGCGATGTCAATTTTGACTTCCCAATCGGATAAATTATTAAAATTTACAGTTGGATTAGGATTTTTTATCATGTTCTGTTCCGTAATTGCCATATTAGCGATTATTATTCAATATTTTGTGAAGGACGTAAATCCGGGATGGTCTAGTATGATTGCTACGGTGTGTCTGATGGGAGGTCTGTCAATTATGTGTACGGGCGTTGTGGGGATCTATGTAGGCAATATATTCATGCAGTCAAAGGAACGACCGCTGTATGTTGTAAGAACGGTGCTGAATGATAAGAAATAAGTCATCTGGCATGGCATCTGAATAGGGAGAGAAAAATGGGTTTTTTGAGAAAAGCCGTGCGGCATATCAAGCCGAGCGCGGTGAAAGAGATAGCAAAATATGTAAAAGACAACGGTTTTTCTGGTCTTGGCGAATATATTGTAATGAGGGTAAATACTGCAGGGAAACCATATAAGATATGGTTTGAAGCACACAAGCCTTCTGAGGAAGAATTGAAAAGACAGACAGAAACTGTGTTTGGATGGGAACCTAAAATCAGCATTATTGTACCAACCTACCGGACGCCGCTCGAATACTTACAGGAAATGATTGATTCAGTCAGAAACCAGACTTATCAGAACTGGGAATTATGTATTGCGGACGGAAGCGAAGACGATAAAACTGTCAGGGAGGAGCTTGAGCGTTACAGCCAGATGGATTCTAGGATTAAGTACAAGATTTTGGAAAGGAATCTTGGAATTGCAGGTAATACAAATGCGGCGTTAGAGCTTGTATCAGGTGAATACACCGGGCTGTTTGATCATGATGATATACTGGCTCCGAATGCATTGCATGAGATTGTAAAGGCACTTCAAGAAGATAAGTATGATATTATCTATACGGACGAGGATAAAATAACGGATGATACGAAAGAGCATATCGATCCGAATTTTAAACCGGATTTCAGTATGGACTTGTTTCGTTCTCATAATTATATCACACATTTTTTTGTGGCAAAGACAGAGATTATAAATAAAATCGGTGGTTTTCGCAGCGAATATGACGGCTCTCAGGATTATGACTTGATGTTCCGCTGTATTGAAAATTCGAATAAAATCAAACATATTCCTATGATTTTATATCATTGGAGAATCCATATGAATTCTGTAGCGGGGGATCCATCCAGCAAAATGTATGCTTATGAAGCGGGAAAAAAAGCGATTGAAGATCATTTAGAGAGAATGGGAGTTGACGCAGCGGTTGAGCATCTGGGATTGTGGGGGATGTATCATGTAAAATATGCCGTTCATGGAGAGCCGCTGGTTTCTATCATTATTCCAAATAAGGATCATGTAAAGGATTTGGATTTGTGTATCAGCTCTTTATTTGAGAAGAGTGCCTATCAGAACTTTGAAATTATTATTGTTGAAAATAATAGTAATGAAGAAGAGACGTTTGTTTATTATGATGAATTAAAAGAGCGGCATGACAACATTCGCGTGATAAGATGGGAAAAGGGATTTAATTATGCGGCGATTAATAATTATGCGGTTCAGTACGCCAAGGGGAATTATCTCTTATTTTTGAACAATGATACAGAACTGATTGCTCCGGAGTCCATTACGGAAATGCTCGGCTTGTGTATGCGGGAAGAGGTAGGAGCGGTTGGCGCGAAGCTGTTGTATGCGGACGATACGGTGCAGCATGCGGGTGTTGTTGTTGGTTTTGGCAACTATGCAGGCCATGTGAATACCGGAATTGGCAGGGATGATTACGGATATATGGTTCGGGCAAGAATTAACTGTAATTACAGTGCGGTTACAGCAGCCTGCATGATGACAAAAAAATCCTTATTCCAGCAGGTTGGAGGATTTGATGAACGATTTGTTGTTGCGTGCAATGATGTGGATTACTGTTTGAAGCTTAGGGAATTGGATAAGTTAATTGTCTTTAATGCTTTTTCAGAATGGTATCACTATGAATCGAAGTCCAGAGGTTATGAAGATACTGCGGAAAAGAAACAGCGGTTTCAGCGGGAAATTGGCATTTTTCAAAAAAAATGGCAGAAAATATTGGATGAGGGAGATCCATTTTATAATAAGAACTTTCCGGTTACCAGGGCGCCGTTTACATTGGAGTAATGCTGTGAACGGAGTGAACAGTAACTTTGGATAATTTTGTTATAGGAGTCTTATTTGACGAGGTTGAAAAAACGATAAGTAATATGTATAATGAATAAGTATTCCGTAAAACAGGAAGAGTTATGGATAAGATAATAAGGAGGAACAGATATATGACTCAGGCAGTAAAGAGAACAGTGGCAGGACTTCTGTGTATATTGCTGTTTTTGGGATGTGTTCCAATGCAGGAAATAAATGCTGCGGATATAGGGGCGCAGAAGGAAACGGATATACAGCAGGCAGCAGGCAAAGAGCAGGAAACAGAGATACCGGATGAGGAAAAGCAGCCGGAACAGCGGCAGGACGGGGAGAAGGCGCCGGCACAGGAGACCGCAGAAGCTGAACAAGAAACAGCGGCCAAGGAGCAGGACGGCAAATCTGACAGTGATATTCTGGCTGTGGATGAGAATACTCCAGAAGATAATCAGACTGCCGCGGCAGAAAAAGGGAAGCTGAATTACATTTACGTGGAAAGTCCTTATCTGGAGACGCCGGCAGAAGAGAATGTTGTGGTTTCATGGGGGGATGGAAGCGAAAATATTTTTTCCATGACGCTGGTATGTGAAAAAGCCGACGGTTCTCAGAGCGAATGGGTAAATACCAAGCAGACAGAGAATTTATTTCTGTTTAATAAAGCATTTGTGGAAAAAGAGAGCGGTACATATCAGTTTACTTTATTGAAGTATGTTCAGGATGATGTGGAGTATGCCTTAGATTTGTCGGAATTGCAGATTGAGGCAAAATTTGGAGTTAACGAAGAGTATGAGGGATATGAATCTTATCCAGAGGATGCGTCGGATATACCTCTTGATGAAGTAGAGGCCTCCGTAGTTGTATTGGATGAGGAAAACATAGAGAATGCGGAAGAAGAGATAGAAACTACGCTGGAGGATGCGGCAGAAGTGGTTGGAGAGGCGGCTGCGGCGAGAAGCGCCGCGCCAAAGTCGAGGGCGGCAGCCAGAGCAGCCAAGACATGGATCGTTGCGTTGGATCCGGGGCATGGCGCGCATGATGGCGGGGCATCGAATGCAACCTATCATGCATACGAAAAGGATTTATGTCTCAAGATTGCCCAGTATGCAAAGGCGGAGATAGAGGAATATAATAATGTAAAAGTTGTAATGACCCGTGATTCAGATGCAACCTGCCCTACGATTTATGAACGGGCTAAGTTCGCGAGTGATGCAGGCGCAGATATTCTTGTCAGTATACATCTGAACGCTGCGAACGGAAACGCATATGGCGCGGAAATATGGGTTCCGAATAATAACGGCAATGCGACAATCGGCGCGCATGGGCAGGAACTGGGAGAGAAGATCCTTCCGGAGCTTCTAAAGCTGGGGCTGACAGGCAGAGGCGTTAAAACGAGGGATGAAAGTTCGGGAAAAGATTATTACGGGATAAGCCGGTACGCCAAAGAGTTTGGAATGGCGGGGATTATTATTGAACATGCATTTATAGACAATAATTCTGATTACGAGAAGTATCTTAATACCGACGCTAAATTGAAGAAGCTGGGAATAGCGGACGCTACGGGAATTGCAAATTACCTGGGACTATCCAAAGGATCAGGGATATGGGTTAAAGATTTGGACGAATTTGCCGGAACGGCTGTTATTCAGGCGGCGGGTCTTGGAAGTAATGGGAAAGTAACAATTAAAAATACGACTACCGGGGTAAGTAAGACGCATACGCTTTCAGAGGGAAAAGGGACGATTAGTATAAGTACCAAAGATTATAATGGCGGAGGAAACTATACTGCAACAGGAGGCAATTACAATGTCTCGTTTTATATGTCAACGGATCCGAGCTGTAAGGTCAGCTATACGGAAGTATCAAAAGAAAAACAGTATAAGTTGAACGCGGTATTCCCAGATATGCCGAAGGCGGTGCAAAAGGTGCAATTTGCAGTGTGGAGCGGCGGACAGCAGGAAGATCTTCAGTGGTATAATGGAGATCAAAGCAAGAGCGGAAAGAGGGTAACTTGGACGACTACGGCAGATATTGCCAAGCATAAGAGGGCGGGTGATTATAACGTCCATGTATATGCCTTGCTGGAAGATGGAAGCCAGCGTTTTTTAGGGGCTACAGGATTTAAGGTATCGGCGCCTACATTGAAGGTGGCGGTAACGGGGAAGAACCAAGATGCAGGAACCTTTGATCTCAAAGCATCTGATGTGAAATCTGCATCAGGAGTTTCGAAAATTAGAGCGGCGGTATGGTGTGCGGAGAATCAGAGCGATATGAAGTGGTATGATATGAGTAAGAAGAGCGACGGCAGCTATACGGCGAAAGTCAGCATGGCAAATCATAAATATACCGTAGGTACATATAAGGTCCACGTATATATTACAGCCGGGAACGGAATAGAAGCGTTTGGCGGCGGACTGACTCAGAGCATGTCCTTGCCGAATATAAAGATTAGCGCGTCTGATAAGGATGGAAAAGAGACAACTTATAATCTGAAGGCATCTAATACAGGCTTTTTGGGAGTGCTGAAAGGCGTAAGGTTCGCAGTCTGGAGCGAGGCGGGCGGCCAGGATGATCTAAAATGGTACGATGGAACCAGAAATTCATCCGGAGACTGGACGGCAGCAGCCGATATCAGGAAGCATAAGACGGCGGGCAAGTATTATGTGCATGCGTACGCAACACAGGCAAATGGAAATATAGTATTTATAGGATCAACGACATATAAGGTATCAAATCCAACGTTAAAAGCAGTAGTGACAGGAAAGAACCAAAATGCCGGAACATTTGACATCAAAGTGTCCGATGTGAAATCAGTATCAGGGATTTCAAAGGTCCGGGCGGCGGTATGGTGTACGGAAAACCAGAGCGATATGAAGTGGTATGATATGGGAAGGCAGAGCGACGGAAGCTATACAGCAAAAGTCAGCATGGCGAACCATAAGTATGCTGTAGGCACTTATAAGATTCATATATATGTTACAACCGGAAATGGAATGGAGGCATTCGGCGGCGGGTTAAGCCAGAGCGTGACTATGCCGGACGTCAAAGTCAGCGCGTCAGACAAGGATGGAAAAGAGACAACGTATAACCTGAAAGCGTCCAACGTGAGTTTTTTGGGCGCATTGAAAGGTGTAAGATTCGGAGTGTGGAGCGATGTGGGCGGTCAGGATGATATACAATGGTATAATGGAACTCGTAATTCATCAGGAGACTGGACAGCCACAGCCGATATCAGGAAGCATAAAACAGCGGGTAAATATTATGTGCATGCGTATGCAACGCTGGCAAACGGGAATCTGGTATTTATAGGGGCGGCAACATTTAAGGTGTCAAATCCCACATTAAATGTAACAGTAACTGGGAAGAACCAAAACGCCGGAACATTTGACCTTAAAGTATCCGATGTGAAATCAGCATCGGGGGTTTCAAAGGTCCGGGCGGCGGTATGGTGCGCGGCGAACCAGAGCGATATGAAGTGGTATGATATGGGAAGGCAGAGCGACGGCAGCTATAAGGCAAAGGTCAGCATGGCGAACCATAAGTATGCCGCAGGCACATATAAGGTCCATGTATATGTTACGGCGGGAAATGGAGTAGAGGCATTCGGCGGCGGGTTAAGCCAGAGTGTGACTATGCCGAACGCTAAAGTCAGCGCGTCAGACAAGGATGGAAAAGAGACAACGTACAACTTGAAAGCGTCCAACATAAGCTTTTTGGGCGTGTTAAAAAGCGTAAGATTCGGAGTCTGGAGCGAGGCGGGCGGTCAGGATGATTTGAAATGGTACAATGGAAGTAGAAATTCATCCGGAGACTGGACAGCTTCAGCCGATATCAGAAACCATAAGACGGCGGGCAAGTATCATGTGCATGCATATGCAACGCTGGCAAATGGTGATATGGTCTTTATCGGAGCGACGGATTTTAGTATATCAACTCCTACAGGGACAAGTGTAAGGGTAACAGGATATGATAATGAGTATGGCAGCTTTCAGGTGGTAATATCCGGCATAAAGTCAGCGTCTGGAGTATCAAAGGTTCAGGTTCCGGTGTGGTCTCAGGCAGACCAGAGTGATATTAAGTGGTACGACGCAAAGAAACAAAGCGATGGAAGTTATGCAGTAAATGTGGATCCGATGTATCACAATTATAATTCTGGAAATTATAATATTCATATATATGCCATTTCCGGAAACGGCGTATCTTCTTGTGTCGGAATTATGACACAGACGGTAAAAGCAACACAGAGATATACGATTATGGGGGATACGACAGCTACCGTTGACCAGATGGTCAGATACTATGAGAGGCATAGTAGTATCGCGTATCCTTCAAGGGAATTGGGAGCCGGAGGTGCGCCCGATCTTAGAACCTTCTGCCAGATGTATTACGATGAGGCGGCAATGGAAGGGGTACGTGCAGAGGTAGCTTTTGCACAAGCAATGAAAGAGACCGGATGGCTGAAATATGGCGGTATCGTTAATATTGGGCAGTTCAATTTTGCCGGAATAGGCGCTTTGGATGGCAATGCAAATGGGAACTGCGCGTCTTTTCCTGATGTAAGAACAGGAATCCGGGCACAGATACAGCATTTGAAGGCATATGGTTCTACTGCAGCTTTGAATAATCCGAAAGTAGATCCAAGATTTGATAAGGTTACGAGAGGAGCGGCGCGGTATGTGGAGTGGCTTGGACAGAAAGAGAATCCGACAGGCGCCGGTTGGGCTACAGGGGAAAATTACGGTCTGGATATTGTGGCAATGATAAAGGTATTAAAAAGCATGTAGGTTTTTATTTTAACAACCCTCCGCAGTGTTTTATGCTGCGGAGAGTTTGTTAATTGCTGTACATTTAAGAAAGATGCCAATATTGGGGTATATGGATGATCTATAGAGTTGGTTTGAGATGATATAAGAATAAGGAGATAAGGATGCTTGCCAAAATACAAAATAAGCTTTTAAAGATTAGATATATTATAGATGTAATGGAGCTTGCGGGGGATGTTGTTACAGTTAAGGGATGGATTTTTTCAGAAAAAAAGGATATTGAAAAAATCCAGATTATTTTCCGTGCTCACGGAGAAGAATGCAGAGAAGCTATTATTTATGGTATCGAGCGCGAAGATGTTTTTGAGGTAAACGGACAGGAACGTTCGCGAAAAAGCGGGTTTGCAGGCGAATATCTTCTTGACAGTTCAAAAAATGTTAAGGTATTGCTCTGCTGCTATATTCAGGGTAAGCCGTATGAACTGTATTTGGGAGAACTGAGGGATAACTTAGACGCAGAGATAAGCGTCCCGATCAGGGTGAAGCCGTTTGATCCCTTAAAACAGGGGATAGGTATTGCCGATATTGTGAAAAGCTGTGAGCGGTATAAGTTTGAATTTCCAGAACATTTGTATACAGAATGTATTGATGTAATTATTCCTGTTTACAATGGATATCATTTCCTTGATAAATTATTGCAGAGTGTAGCCTTGACAAAGATGAAGTATCGTTTGTTTTTGATTAATGATAAAAGTACGGATCCCAGAGTACTTCCCTTTCTTCATTCATATGCAGAGGGGAAAGAACATGTTGTACTGCTGGAGAATGAAGTAAATTTGGGGTTTGTACAGACCGTGAATAGAGGGTTTGGATTAAGCAGTCATCATGTTGCGCTGGTCAATACAGACGTAGAGTTGCCGGAAATGTGGCTGGAGCGTTTAATGCTTCCAATTCTGACGGACAGTGCAGTGGCTTCATCAACGCCTTTTACTAACTGTGGGACGATATGCAGTTTTCCGGAATTTTTAAAAGATAATGCGCTCTTTATGGATTTGAATGTTTCAGAAATCGATCAGGAATTTATGAAGATTCAGCCAGTATATCAAAAGATACCTACCGGGGTAGGATTTTGTATGGGAGTCAGCCGGAAAGCGCTGAAAGAGGTAGGGGTTTTTGATGCCGAGACCTTTGGAAAAGGGTATGGTGAAGAAAACGACTGGTGTCAGAGGGCAATTAGAAAAGGCTATAAAAATGTGCATGTAGAGAATTTATTTGTGTACCATAAGCATGGGGGAAGCTTTTTAAGCGAAGATAAGAAAAGGTATTTGAGAGAACATGAAAAAAGCCTGCTAAAAAAGCATCCGTATTATAATAAAGATGTTGCACGGTACTGTGAATGGGACCCGAATAAACATATCAGAGAGTATGTAAAAATGAATCTGCTCCAGAAAAATAGAGAGTTTGATGCAGTAATTGCATTTGACCATAGCTTTGGGGGCGGGGCTTCCAAATATTTGGAAGAGAAAAGGAATGAGTATATTAATGAGGGGAAAGCTTTTATTATTGTCCGCTATGATTTAAAAGAGGAGATATATAGATTTTTATATTATTTCAAAGATATTAAAGTACAATTTTATGTAGAAAATAATGAAGATCTGTTTAGGCTGATAGACTGTATTCCTGTTCGTACAATTTGGCTGAATGAGATTGTGACGTATCCGGAATTTTATGAATTGCTGGAGGGAATAAGGGATTGCGCAGTTAAGAAAGGCGTCAGCATCCGGATGTTGATACATGATTTCTTTGCCGTATGTCCTACAATTAATTTGTTAGACTGGAAGGGGGAATACTGCAGAATTCCAGACGACTATAGCGTCTGTAATGAATGTTTGGGTAAAATGGAAGAAATCCAGCCGTCAGATTATGGTTCTATAGAAAAATGGCGCCGGGAGTGGCATGAATTATTGAAACTATGTACAGAAATTATAGTTTTTTCTAATAATTCCAAAAATATTATGGAAAAAGCATTCGGGCCGCTGGACAATATGATTGTACGGCCTCATTCGACTGCATATTTACCAAGGATTGAGAAGAAATATAAAACAACGGATACTTTGAATATTGGCTTGCTTGGAGTATTGGCTGAACATAAGGGACGGGCAGTTGTAGAAAAATTAGCGGCCCGAATAGAGGAAGAGCAGTTAAATATTCGAATTATTTTGATTGGGAGCAGCGAGAAAGAGATTAGAAGTTCTGTATTTAAGGAAACCGGAGAATATACAAGGGAAAATATTCCGAATTTGCTGCTGGCGAATGATATAGACGTTTTTTTGATTCCCTCTATATGGCCGGAGACATTTTCTTATACCGCAGAGGAAATTATGAAAATGGGTATGCCTGTAATGTGCTTTGACATAGGCGCGCCTGCGGAGCGCGTTGCCCGGTATGAGAAAGGAATTGTACTGCCGGATATGCAGATACAGACGATTCTAGATACGCTTGCACACCCTATAATCGAAAAAGCCCGCAAATTAAAGAACAAGCAAAAAAGAGTATTATTTGTGACAGAAGAAGCATGGCAGTTAGAGGAAGAACGGCTTCGGCATTTTAGGGAGCAGCTTTTTTATAAAGGAGCGGCGTCTGATATTATTACGCTGCGGGAGGCAGATAATCAAGATTTAGAGCGATATACTGATATTATAGTATATGGCGGTTCAGATTATGAATTAATAAGCGCATTTGTTGAAAGAGCGCATGAACATGGAAAAACCGTATTTTATGATCTAGACGATACTGACAGATATAAGAGAGGCGTTTCTGAGTTATATGAAGTTCTCAAGATATGTGATGCATGCATAGTATCCTTGGAGAATTTGAAAGCAGATATTGAAACGGAATTTCCTGACAAAGCGGTATTTATGAAGCGGGATGCGGCCAGCCTTGAAATGGTAACTATATCAAAGAGTATAAAGCGGGAAATTCATACGAATAAGGTAGTATTAGGATATTTTTGTACTGCCGGAAGCGACGGCGGTTTCCGGGAGATTAAGGACGTGATTCTGGATATCATGAACCAGAATCAAAATGTGTATCTCTTGATTGGAGGACAAATAGAGCTGCCGCCGGAGTTTACCCCGGTATATGGACACATAGAGCAGACCGGCTTTTCCAATGAGAGGGAAGCGCTATCTTTGTTTGCAAGGACGGATATTCATCTCCAGCCGATTGGAGATACAGATACTTACAATTCTGCACACCAGAACAAGTGGCTGGAAGCTGCTCTGGCGCATGTGCCTACAGCCGCGTCTTGGAATACGGAATACGAAGCATTTATGGAACATGAAGCGGACGGGTGTCTATGCAGAACGAAAGAAGAGTGGAAGGACGTGCTTCAGAAGCTGATAGACGATGAAGAATTGAGAAGCCAGATGGCGAAGAACGCATACGAAAAGGCAGTAAAACAGCATACCACGTCTTGTATGGAGAAGGAAATAGCAGATGTGTTGACAGGGCGGCCGTAATGTTACTAGTTCCAGTCTAAGAGGCCGCTCATAGCAACAATTCAGAGCGATATTCATAATGAACGAATTGCGTCCGTATGATGCGAATGTCCGTATGATTGACAATTTAACTTTATGAAGTTATAATAAACTGATTATATGAAAATACGCGCTCTGTACAAATAGGAAGGATAAGATTGAGAATGGAAAGCAGAGAATTTGGCACTATACCAAAGGAACTTTGGCATAGTAAAGAGTTAATATTCCGGTTATCAAAAAATGATTTTAAGACCAAGTTTGCAGGCTCATATCTGGGAACAGTCTGGGCCTTTATACAGCCGATTGTGACAGTGTTGGTATATTGGTTTGTGTTTGAAAAAGGATTGAAGGCCGGGGGCATTAGTACCCATTCGGGGATCAGCGTGCCCTTTGTGTTATGGCTGGTCGCTGGTCTTGTGCCATGGTTTTTCTTTCAGGATGCGCTGACCGGCGGAGCAAATTCACTGATCGAGTATAGTTATCTTGTCAAGAAGGTTGTATTTAAAATAAGTATTCTGCCTGTGGTGAAATTAATATCGGCTCTTTTTGTACACTTGTTTTTTATCACATTTACATTGGTATTGTACTGTGCATATCATCGTTATCCGGATTTATATACGCTGCAGATTATTTATTATACTTTTGCAATGTTCGTGCTGACTTTAGGACTGGCATATCTGACTTGTGCAATTATGATTTTTTTTCGGGATCTTTCTCAAATCATTAATATTGTATTGCAGGTAGGAGTCTGGATGACCCCTATTATGTGGAACATCAACACAATAGAGCTGCCGCCGGTATTGATCACGATATTTAAATTGAATCCGATGTATTATATTGTTACGGGATATAGAGACGCATTAATCGATAAAGTATGGTTCTGGGAACATGCCAGTACGACACTATATTTTTGGATTCTGACAGGATTAGTTTTGGCGCTTGGTATGATAGTATTCCGGAGATTGAAAGTACATTTTGCCGATGTGCTGTAAAGAGGTGGACTGGAATGGAAGAATATGCAATTAGGGTAAAACAGGTTGACAAGCAGTATAAATTATATGATAAACCTGTGGATCGTCTGAAAGAATCACTTGGTTTGTCAAAGAAAAAGAGATATAAGGAGCATTATGCGCTGCATGATGTTTCTTTTGATGTGAAAAAGGGAGAAACAGTCGGTATTATTGGAACAAACGGCTCCGGCAAGTCTACGATTTTAAAGATTATTACGGGCGTATTGAATCCTTCAAAGGGTGAAGTTGATATTAACGGACGCATTTCTGCGCTTTTGGAGTTGGGCGCTGGATTTAATATGGAGTATACAGGAATCGAGAATGTATATTTAAACGGAACCATGATTGGTTTCAGTAGAGAGGAAATTGATACAAAGCTTCAGGATATACTGGATTTTGCGGATATTGGGGAGTTTGTAAATCAGCCTGTTAAGACGTACTCCAGCGGAATGTTCGTCCGTCTGGCGTTTGCGGTAGCAATTAATATTGATCCTGAAATTTTGATTGTGGACGAAGCGTTGTCGGTGGGAGACGTTTTTTTTCAGGCAAAATGCTATAAGAAATTTGAAGAGTTTAAAAGCTTGGGTAAAACAATACTATTTGTAAGCCATGATTTGAGCAGTATCAGTAAATACTGTGATAAAGTTGTCCTTTTGAATAAAGGGGTGAAGATGGCGGAAGGAAAACCGAAAGAAATCGTTGATTTATACAAAAAAGTATTAGTACATCAAGAGGATACCGAATTTACAGGGGAGGAAAAGACGGAAAATGACGATGGGAAAGACAAGCAGCTTTGGAAAGGCGGCCTCAGTCTGAATCCGGATGCGGATGTATATGGGTCTGGCCGGGCAGTTATTGAGGATTTTTCTATTGTGAATGAAGACGGAGATATTACAAATATTATTGATAAAGGAAGTAAGTTCACAATTAAAATGAGAGTATGCTTTCATGATACGATTGAAGCGCCTATATTTGCATTTGCAATTAAGAATCTAAAGGGGACGACAATAACAGGAACGAATTCCATGTATGAAAAAATAGATACGGGAACAGGAAAGCCAGGGCAGGTCTATGAAATAAAGTACACGCAGGTTATGAATCTTCAAAGGGGCGAATATTTATTGTCTCTGGGATGTACAGGATATGAGAGAGGCGAGCTGACAGTTTATCATAGGATGTATGATGTCTGCAGTATGACTGTAGTTTCTGACAAAATAACAGATGGGTTTTATGATTTGAATCCGGTAACAGAGTTGAAGAAATTTAGCTAATGGAGAGCGCTGCTATGGCAAAGTATAATTTAGATTTTTATTCAGGTGAAGATTTATATTCGGATGGCGATATTGAACGGAAGATATTGGAATTGGTGCGGCAGGGAGTAAAATTAGAAGATATAGACGAACCGGAATTCCCTATTGTGTATCATTTATCCAAGGAAAGAGAAAACGTGCTGAACTGGTATCCCTTTAAAGAAAAGGCTTCTATTTTGGAAGTTGGTTCTGGGTGCGGGGCTATTACGGGAATGCTGTGCGAGAAAGCGGATAAGGTTGTATCGGTGGAATTGTCAAAGCGCCGGGCTGATATTAATTATGGAAGAAATAAAAAATATGATAATCTGGAGCTGATCGTTGGAAATATAAATGATATCCAAAAGGAACAGGTTTTTGATTATATTGTTTTAAATGGAGTTTTTGAATATGCCGCCAGCTTTACCAACGGAGATACGCCATATGAGACTTTTTTAAGACTTCTGGCAGGTAAATTAGACGCCCATGGGAGAATATTGATTGCCATAGAGAACCGGCTGGGGATAAAATATTTTACCGGAGCTCCGGAAGATCACACAGGCCGTTTCTTTTTGGGATTGAACGATTATGAGGATGAGCATAATGTCCGGACATTTTCTAAATATGAGATTGTACAGTTATGTGAAAAGGCCGGGACAGTATGTAACAAATTCTATTATCCATATCCGGATTATAAGTTTCCAAATGTAATCTATACCGACAGCACGATTAATAAAATGGGGTATGGAAGAGACTATTATAATTATAATGAAAATCGCTTTCTATTATACAACGAAAGCGCTGTGACAGACAGCTTAAAGAGAGAAAAGGCAGCGGATATTTTTGCCAATTCATTTATAGTGGAAATCTGCCGGGAAGCGCAGGAGGATGAAAGAAAGATTGAATATGTCAAATTAAACAGCGATCGTGCGGACGAATTTAAGATTGGGACAAGAATTGAATCCGCAGCGGGGGAAAAGTTTGTCTATAAATATCCATTGCACGAAGAGGCCAAAGTGCATCTGGATCGAATGCACCAGTATGAGCAGACTGTTTATTATCAAAATATGCGGTGTGTGGCTGGTGAAAAAATAAAAGAAGAGATTAAGTATCCGTTTATAGCAGAAGAAACGCTGAATGATAAAGTAGCAAAGGCCGTATTCCATGGAAATAAGGATGGAATTATGGCTTTGATTGACGCTTTGTTTGAACCAATGTTTGCCAAAGCCTCTATAGCGGATTATCGAACCAAAGAATTTGAGATGGTTTTTGGAAAGGTAAATAGGCTGGAAGAATTAGAGTGCGTCAAACCGGCGAATATAGACGTGACTTGTGAAAATGTCTTCTGCGCGGAGGATTCCTATCGGATTATAGATTCGGAGTGGACGTTTGATTTCTGGATTCCAAAGCAGTTTATAATATGGAGAAATTTGAACGAGCTGTATGGCTCGCACAAGGAACTGGAATTTAAATTACCAAAAAAAGACTTCTTTCGACATTATGGAATTAGTGATATAATGGCAGAGGAATTTGAAGAGTGGAATCGATATTTTACATTATGTTATGTCAAAGCAAATCGGATGGAACAATATTCTGTTTCTAAAAAGTCGTTTGATTTTGAGAAGCATATCAAAAGAGTTCATGAGGCGCAGATGGCTCTGTATATTGACAGAGGACAGGGATATAGTGAAGATACAAAGATGCATAAAGAAGTATCGTTAAAGGACGATACGTTTGAGACAGTTTATGAAATTGAACATCCGGAGGAGATTAGGCGTCTTCGGTGGGATCCGGCGGAAAACCGCTTTTGCGCGTGCAAAGTATATGTCAAGGCCGGACAACATGAGTTCCGGCTCAAGGCTGTTAACGCCGATCTTGTATCCGAAGGCCGCGATGTGTTTTTGAACAGTGATCCTCAATACGAATTTCCAGACGAAGCGAAGACGGAAGGAAAGTTAGTCTTATACGGAACACTGCAGTATCTGGATGATGAGGCGGCGCTTGGGCTTTTGCAGGTACAAAGAGAGCGATGGGAAAAAAGGGAAAATTATATTTCCACAATTGAGGACGCTGTAATAGCAAGGGATGCGGAGATTCAAAGGCTGAAGCAGATCATTGCGGATATGGAAAATTCCAAAGGATGGAAATTATTAGAAAAGACCAGAAAGATAAAGCAATTTATACGGAGGTAATATGTACAGAAAACCTATCGATATCGTGATACCAGTCTATAACGCATATGAGGATTTAGTGCTGTGCATGCGCAGTATCCGCAGGTTTACGAACCTTTCATGGGACAGGGTAATCTTGGTCGATGACTGCAGTACGGATGAAAGAATGGTTCCTTATCTGAAGGCGCAGGAGGAAGAGAATGTTCTGTTTATTCAGAATGAAGAATACAAAGGCTTTGCAGAAAGTGTAAATACCGGCATACTGCTTACAGAAGACAGGGATGTATTATTGTTAGATTCGGATACAATGGTCACAAAGAACTGGCTGGATAAGATGGCGGTGTGCGCCTATTCTTCTGACGAAATAGGAACGGTTACCCCTATGTCGAATCATGCGTCGGTATGTTCAGTTCCTATTATGTGTCAGAATAATAAGCTGCCGGAAAATCTATCGGCTGATGGATATGCGGAGATAATTGAACGCTGCAGCATGAGGCGTTATCCTTACATTGCTCTGCCGGACGGCTTCTGCATGTATGTTAAGAGGGAAACAATCAAACGGACAGGATTGTTTGATTCCGGTTCTTTTGAAGGGGAATACGGAGCGGCGCAGGATTTCTGCTGCCGGGCAGGATTGCTTGGATATACCCACGCGGCGTGCGACGATACGTTTGTCTATCGCAAAGGAACGCCGTCGCGCCGGCCGGAACAGAGGGAATCGCTGTTTGAGACAAACGAAGGGATACTTAAGGAGCGGTATCCTTCGATTATGGAAAAGAATCAGTCGTATTGTGAATCGAATCCGGATCAATATATCCGGGACAATATTAATTTGTTTCAGAGAATAAGCAATGGCAGGAAGAATGTGCTGTATCTGGTACATTCTGATTTTCGTATAGATTCTGAGGATCATGTAGGGGGAACCCAGTTCCATGTAAGAGATATGGCCATGGCTATGAAGAGTGAATATAATGTCTTTGTCATGGCGCGTACTATGGATAAACTCCGGCTTTCTGTATATGTTGGGGATATGCCGGCGGAAACTTTGGAATTCTATATCGGCGGCAGGCCGGAGCGCCCGGTATTCCGAAATGAGGAACATTACAGGATTTATGATAATGTGCTGCGTGCATTTCATATAGACTTGGTGCATGTACATCATACAAGCTGCCTTACATTTGACATTTTTTATGCCGCCCATGCGTTAAATATACCGATACATTTAACATTGCATGATTTTTATTTGATTTGTCCAAATGAAAAATTAATGTGTTATAAAGGTTATTACTGCGAAGTTTGCCGTGATTCGGATTTTTGCGGGAGCTGCTTGAAAGAAACGAAGAATATAGACGATACCACGGATTATATAGCGGAATGGAGACAGGAGTGCGGAAAAGTCTTAAAGATGTGCAGGCAGATATACACGCCTTCTGAAAGCACGAAAGATATCTTTTTATCTTTGTATAGTGGAATAAGCGAAAAGGTACAGCCCATTTATCACGGCTGTGAGTTTAACCGGATTGAGCAGGATCAGGTAAACGAAATTATTAAAACGAATCAGGTAAAAAGTCATTTTGATTTTGCATTAAATCATCCGGAGGATAAGGAGGCTGTTACAGGCTGGGCATTTTTGGAGGGGATGGACAGCCGGGAGAATGAAATCTTTCTGGAAATAGAAGACACGGCGCATCATAAGTATTATGTAAATACAAATGTGGTGAGAAGGACAGACGTGGCCGACGCCTTTCAAAATTCCGGGTATGAATATTGCGGATTTCATGCAAAAGTCTTTAGGAATTTATACCGAAATGGCAGACTTACCCTACGTGTTCTTATTAGATCCAAAGGAAAATTATATTCTGATAAGAACAAAATAAAGTTTTCAAACAGGAAAAAGGAAGTGCAGAAGAATCATAACTTCAATGTTGCTTTTATAGGAGGGCTGGTTCCTGCAAAAGGAAGCAGGCTTGCTTATGAGATGATTATAAAGGAAAAGGAGAATATTAATTGGTATATTTTTGGCAATATGAATGACGACAAGCTGCAGAATCTAAAGCAGAAAAATTTGTTAATGCTGGGAGCATATGAGAGAAATGATCTGCCGCAGTTATTGTCTGCATATGAAATAGATATTATCTGTATCTTATCGATCTGGCCGGAGACCTTTTCCTATACAGTTTCAGAAGCTTTGATGTGCAAAGTTCCTGTTTTGGCCAGCGATATCGGGGCAATGGGAGAACGTATTCGGAAGAACGGATGCGGATGGCTTGTAGAAAGGGATGCCGACGCAGAAAATATTCTTGGTAAGCTGAGAGCGGTCATAGAAAATAAGGCGGATTATGAAGAAAAGAAACGGAGAGCCGTTTCTTACCATGGAAAAAATATAGAAGAGATGGCGGAGGAATACCGGCAGTATTACAAAAGAGACTTTACCGATAGAAAGCAGAAGGATTATGACAGAGTATTGATTGGAAAAGCGGTCATTTAAATTGGGTAAAGCAGAAAGGCTTGAGTAGAAAATGGGAGTGGAGAGAAATAGGAATTTAGATATTGTACGGGCTTGCGCAACACTTCTGGTTGTATTGTACCATAGCTGGGTTTTGACAAACTCGACAGGATTTCAAATACCGATCGTCAAGTTAATCGTATCATTGGGCGGCGAGCTGGGCGTAACATGCTTTTTTGTTTTAAGCGGTTATGGTATATATTGTTCTCTGTGGGGCGCGGAGAATAATAATTCGCTGTCATTTGCTTCTTTTATGCAAAAGAGGTGTAAACGGATCATACCCTCATATTATATCTGTTTATTAATTACAATGTTTTTGGGATCGGGAGCCATATATTTATCGCGGTCTAACTGGGCAAATATTATTACACATGTATTGTTTATCCATAATTTGTTTCCCGGTTATGCGGGAGCGATTAACGGGGTGCTGTGGACGATAGGGGTTACAGTGCAGTTTTATATTATTGCGATACCGTTATATAAAGGAATTAAGAAATGGAATTTTTTGTTTCTGTCTGCCTGTATTGTATTTACGGTGGTATGTAAAACGGCCGTGTTCCGATTTGTCCTCCCGATGCTTGGCGGAGAGCATTTAGGATTTTTTGCGGGGCGTCAAGTTTTAACGTCATTGGATAATTTTGTGGTCGGAATGGCGGTTGCAGATTTAGTTGTACATAGAAAGAAGCAATTGAAAAGGCCGTGGGCATATGGCGGAAGCCTTTTCGGAATCGCAGCGCTTTTACTAATCTGTAAGATTGGTGCAAAATGTGGAATTCATACAAATAATATATCGGGTTATGTCTGGCATACATTGATTGCGGCAGCGATAGGCGTCTTTTTATATGCCGTATCGTATATTGAGTGCGATAGTTCAAGAAGGCTTTATAGAGCGTTTTTGTGGCTGTCAAAGTGTGAATATGGCATCTATCTTTGGCATCTTGTGATTATCAGGAATCTGATTGAAAATGCATCTTTTGTTTCATCGCTGATGAACAGAGGATATTATAAAGTGCTCTATATCATATTTATATGTGTCTCAGTTTTTATGGGATGGCTGATGTCGAAAATGACGGATTCGATACGATTCGATAGCATATTTAGGAAGAAAATAGGAGAGGGCCGCGGATTTCCGATTACCGAGGGCAGCAGTAAAAATCGGTAAAATGACAAAAGAGGAGGAAGTAACATATGCGGATAAAACATATGTTAAAAAAGGGAATAATTTATATATGGACAGTGATTGTATTTGGTTTCTGCCTTATTTCTTTTCTGGCATATTGCAGCGAGCATTGGATGTTTAAGACGTGGGCGAATTTGTCGGCGGATGAGTTGATTTATACGATAACCTCCCCGCTTGACGGAACAAATACGGATATGATAAAGGATTATTTTTCATATTGCGGAACACCAATGATTTTATTGTTTTGCCTGCTGGCTATTGCTGCTGTACAGTATCATGTAAGAGGAGGGGGGGTGAAATATTATCGCTTTGGAATATGTTTTTTATTAGTTTTTTCTATAACGGCGCTGGCGTCTGCCGGGTATGAGGTATATTCAAAACTGGACTTGAAAGATTATACGGCGTCTCAGAGTACATATTCAACATTCATTGATGAAAATTATGTGGCGCCCGATTCAGTAGGCATAGAGTTTCCGGAGCAGAAAAAAAATCTGATCTATATTTTTTTGGAATCGATGGAAATGACTTATGCTGATAAAGAGGATGGAGGGTCGTTTGAAAAGGGGTGTATTCCGGAGCTGACAAAGCTTGCCAAGGAGAATGAAGATTTTTCCGGAAAAAGTAAACAATTAAACGGAGCGATTACGCTGCCAGGTGCTACATGGACCATGGGAGGATTATTCGCCCAGACGTCGGGCATTCCGCTTCAGGTATCAATTGATGTTAACTCCATGGATACGCAGGAACATTTTTTTCCCGGAATTACTACGCTGGGAGACATTCTTGAAGAGGAAGGATATTCACAGTCGCTGCTTTTCGGTACGGACGCGACTTTTGGCGGGAGGCGGCTATTTTTTACCGAACACGGGAAATATGATGTTATAGACTATAATTACGCGTTAGAGTCTGGTATGATTCCGCCTGGATATAAGGTCTGGTGGGGATTTGAAGATCATAAGCTGTTTGAGTTTGCAAAAGAGAGGCTGACGCAGATGGACGAGGAAGGGAAGCCTTTTAATCTGACGATGCTTACGGTCGATACGCATTTTGAAGACGGGGCGCCCTGTGAATATTGCCGTGACGATTATGGGGAACAGTATGCGGACGTTATGGCGTGCTCCAGCAGGCATGTTGACGAGTTTGTAAAATGGGTGCAGGAACAGCCGTTTTACAAAGATACGGCGATTGTGATCTGCGGGGACCATCTGACGATGGATTCGGATTTCTGTAAAGACGTACCGCGTGATTATCAGCGAAGGGTATATACAACATATATTAATGCGGCGGCTGAAAACAAGGATGACGGTGAAAGGCTGTACTCCACCTTTGATATGTTTCCCACTACATTAGCCGCGCTGGGCGCCGTTGTGGAAGGAGATCGTCTGGGATTGGGAACCAACCTGTTTTCCGGAACTCCTACATTGACAGAAGTGTATGGGGCAGAAAGGGAAAGAACTGAGATTTCAAAAAAATCGGAACTGATGGAGCAGCTTGCAGATGTGGATGAGTCGTCAGAAAGATACAAAGCGAGAGCGCATCAGTTGGAGGTAAATGCTGATAGGAAAGAAAAGGATAAGAATAATATCATTTATGCGGACGTACATTTGGGGGATTATGATGAAAATGCCGGGGCGGTTCCGGTCACCATAAATAATTTCCACAATACGGAGAAAGGGATACAGTCTGTTGTGATTGCCGTCTGGACGAAAGAGGACCAAAGCGATTTGATATGGTACCAAATGGGGATGGTTGAGGAAGGGATGTATACCGTCGGCATCCAGCTTGCCGATTGGAATTACCAGAAAGGGAACTATATGATAGACAGTTATGTGATTGACGGGACGGGCGAGGCTACGATGCTTAGCCGTCGAAAGATGGAGATAAATTGAGGGTGATTAGGTAGTGTAAAATAGTTTGTGTCTTTGGTAAAAAATGGCTTCTTTTTGGCAAGAA
>CAJUTH010000030.1 GCA_910589275.1 uncultured Dorea sp. | reverse complement strand
GGTAAGTGCCAGAGGATTTCTTATTTTGTCAAGGTACGGATTATTACCTACTTACCCGCCAGCACGATGATCAGTCCTGCTTCCCGGTTCTCAGCAAAGCAGACTGGTTCCTTAAAAAAAGCAAATGCAAGATCCAGCTCATTTACGCCAGCTTCAGGTTCGGCATGCGCAAGCACTGTATTTTCGTCTATAAACATATAATTCCCAAATTTATGAAAATTCTCTATGATAGCTTCCAGGTAATCCTGCGTTATGCTTTTGTGGTCTGCCAGACACTTTCCGGATAACCGGATCGCTTCTTCCCATCTATATTTTCCCTCAAAAATATGAATCTTATCTGCTGTAAGATAATCCAGCAAGCCTGATTTATCCTCTTTCCGGATAACCGGATTCCCATCCTTTAAAATGCACCTTGCGATGTCTTTCCGGAACCGCTCCTGCTCGGATTCCTTTACATATTTTTTCAGCGCGTCAAACAGAGCCTGTTCCAGCCATACCGGATGCTGTTTTGATACTAGGCTGTGGTTTAAGATCTTTTTCTTATCTTCTTCTGTTAAAATGGGATGTACGGTGATGGTCGGAACCACTGTGTCTAATTTAATAGAGGATATGATCAGGTCGCAATAATCCTGCAGTCTCTGGAATTTAATATAATCCACGATCCCTACGATTTTTGCATAAGGCAGCAGACTCCGGATTTCTTGTTCCAGCATCCGCCCCGTAGATACGCCGCTGGCGCATACGATCATGATCCGAAGCGGTTCCTCTAGCTGGATCCCTTTCAAATGAGCACCAAAATACAGTGCAATATAAGCCACTTCATTATCTTGTATCGGTACTCCGTAATACTGTTCCGCATATTTCATCACGGCTTTCGTGACAGAAAACAGGCTTGGATATGCCCTGCGGACATCTTCACAGATAAAATTTTCAATCTGGATCCCATACATATAACGGTACTGGGCCGTCATAAGATGCTGGAGCAGATCTCTTTTCAGGCTTTCTTTTTCTTGGAAATAGATACAGGCCGTGTATTCAAATTCCGCGATCAGCGACTGGACCAGTTCTGTCAGCTCCTGATTGGCGTATTTTTCAAAATAATTCTCAGATAAAAAATTAATTCTGGAACCGAGCAGGTGGATACTCAGATACTTCTGCTCTTCTCTGCACAGATCAGGGAACTCTTCTTTTACAAGGCTGAAAACTTCTGATATTTCAACCGCCTCCAGCTTCATATTCTGGAGAAACCGTTCATTCTGCTCCCGATACATAAGCGTCAGAAGCGCAGTCAGGCTATGCAGGTTTCCCACAATATAGTTTACGTTCATCATCTTTTCAATATTTTTTAGTCTCTTCAGATACAAACCGGCCTTCTCCTGCCCGGGAAGTTCCAGTACCCCCTGCTCTAAGAGGATCCGGATCTCATTCAGGCAGGAAATAAAAACAGCCCTGACCTGAACCGTCTCCCCCATGATCTGATATCCCAGACCCGCCGTATATCTTAAATCGCAGGAAAATTCCTTCAGCCGGCTGGCAACGATCCTCAAATCGCTGAATATGGTATTGCGGCTTACCCGGCAGTAATCTATCAGGTGGTTTACAAGAACCGGGGTTTCATTCAGCATGATATAGCAAATAACAAGATTTACCCTCTCCGATGGGAAAAAAATATACCCGTCCTTTTTTCCCATCAGAAGTCCGGAAATCTGAATCTTATATTTATTTTCTATCCGCATGCGTCCCCTTACCACTTCCAGTTCCGGGAGATGGTATGCCTTCAGCCAGTAATTTATATCAGAAATATCACTGTAAATCGTTCTTTTCGACACCTGCATTACATCAGCGATCTCTTGGACCGACAGATATTCATTCTCCGAAAGCAGCATGGATATAATTTTTTCGCATCTCTGGTTTAATGGGGAAATATTCATCTCTTATCACCAACACTTTCTGTCAGCCCTGCCGCATGTCCGTCCGCAGTTGTTTTCTACGCAGAAGGAATCTATCCGTCCAGTTCCGGGCAGAGCATTACTTTGCCAAACGCTTCCGGATTTTCTATGATCCGTTCAAAGAGCTCCGGGCCTTTGCTTAACGGTTCCCTGTGGGAGATCATATCCGCTACATGTACCTTATGGTTCCCAATATAGTCCACCGCATTCATCCATTCCTTCCCCGGATACGGAGCGGAAACCGTACACCAGGAACCTTTTACCCGCAGCTCATTTCTCATAATTTTCTCAAAGTAAAATCTAGGTACGGCTACATCCGCGTATGGGATTCCCATATATACAACTTCGCCTCCCTTATGGGGAAGCCCCAGCACACGCGCCGCAGTATACGGATTTCCTGCTGATTCGATCGCAAGGTCTACCCCGTCGCAGTATTCACGGATCACCTCATAAAAATCCTTGTCCGTAGTATTGATCAGCACATCCGCGCCAAAATGCTCCGCCATCTTAAGATGGGTATCTGAAATATCCAGGGCATATACCTTTTTTGCACCGAAAGCTTTCGCCCACGCGATACACATCAGGCCGATATTGCCGCATCCCACAACCGCGACCTCGTATCCCATCCGGATCTCTGTCTGGTACAAGCCATGGATCGCAACCGCCGCCGGTTCCGAAAGCGCCCCTTCCTCAAAGGACATTCCCTCCGGCATTTTCACCAGCGCAGAAGAAGGCATCCTGACATACTCCGCAAATGCGCCCGGCGCATAAGCGCCAATTGTATTCAGGGAATCACATCCCGCCGGATGGCCGCCCTGGCAATAGCTGCACTGATGACAGACCAGCGTCGGACAGCAGGCCACATGGTCGCCCACCGCGGCATTTTCCACTTCTGGTCCTATTGCCACAATCTCTCCCGCAAATTCATGCCCCCAGATATTCCCCGGAACGTAAGGCCCCAGGTTTCGGTACCGGGCAATATCCGACCCGCAGATCCCGGCCGCTTTCACCTTCACGATCACCTCTTTGCCGCTTTGGATCACTGGTATTTCTACATCTTCATACCTCAAATCTCTCTTCCCATAAAAAGTCAGTGCTTTCATTCTAAATATTTTCCTCCATTACTGCAAAAAACAAAACAATCTTCTGGGATTTTCCACAAATATCTGCCGGATCTGTTCATCTGTGATCCCATTTTCCCGCATAAAAGGAACTACGGTGTTTTTCAGGTAATCCAGTCCCGGCCCGCCTCCATAATGCCTCAGATATTTGGGATTGCCCATATCGGAGCTTATAAATATCTGTTTTAGCCATCCTCTTTCTATCAGTTTTTTTACAAGGCCGATCCGGTCTGCGTCTCTTTCCTTCGATTCCCTGCCGAATTTATCAAGGGAAACGCCGATCCCTTTTTGGCATATTTTTTCCATGGTTTCTAAGTCTTTTAGCACATCTATATGCCCTAGCACCAGACGCCCGGCATCCGCGCCCGCTTCCAGCAGCAGTCCGGCCGCTTCCAGCCCCATTGTTCCGTCCGTCAGGTGGCAGTATAAAGGCATCCCTGTCTTTTTCTGCACCCTTGCCATAACAAAAGCAATCTTTTTTTCCAGAGGGGTGATTTCATTCCTGCTAACCGCCATTTTCAAAATCCCCGGCCGGATGTCTGTATAGTCAACACCGTTGAGGCATTCGTCTAGGATTAGTTTTTCCAGCTCTTTGCTGCTTTTCTGCTTTAAATGGCCGGATACCACCGCATCCCGGTAAAACCCGGAAGCGCAGATAATCTGCACTCCCGTTTTTACGCTTAACGCTTTGCACAGGCCGGCGTTTCTTCCCATTCCAAACACGGACATGTCCGTGATTGTCGTCACTCCTGCCGCCTTCAAAGCCAAAAGTTCCTTTTCTGTCCCTTCCAGGTCTGTTACCGAATAGGTCTTTGTTCCATTTCCGTCAACAATATAGGTATATACATGTTCATGTTCGTATGTAAACCCAAGTTCTTCTCCCGGCAGTTTTCCCAGAACAGTCATTGCATAGCGTTCCATTTTTATCCTCCATTATAATCCCAGCGCCAGGAATACTTTCTGGAGCAGGAATGCGATCATTGGATTTTCAGCGCTTTCATAAAATGCTCCCGCATCGAAAAGTACGCCGCTGGACGGAGCCATAAAGGAAATCAAAAACAGCGTGATAAATCCATATAAAAATGCGGAAACTACACAGGTTTTGATTCCGCCCATCCTGTTTCCAAAGATCCCCACGATCGCGCCAAGGAAAAATTGTCCCTGTATACCAGGAATAACAAGCACCGGAAAATTCAGGACGCCCATCAGAATGCATGCAAGCACGGAGCCAAATAAATTCGCGATAAATCCGAACATCAGGGAAGTCGGCGCATACTGGAATACAACCGGATAATCCAGGCCTACAACCGCATCCGGGAGAAATTTTTCTGTAAATCCCATAAATGCCGGGATAATCTCTGCGACAAACATTTTTACGCCGTAAAGTATAATCGCCAGTCCTGCCGAGAAGGAGATCGCTTCAAGGATCAGATACAGCCACCAGAACTGGGAGCCTGCCAAAGACTGGACAAAGTCTACCCCCGCAATCATTCCAAATAACAGGTACGCAAGAAGCATCGTAACTGTGATCGCTGCAAATGTATCCTTCATCCACATCAGCGCTTTCGGAAATTCAATATCCTCTGCGTCTTTGCTCTTTCCCAGAATCCTGCTGATGCCGTCTGCAAGGACCATGCCCCAGTTGTCGAAAACAAACAGGCCGAACTCATCTGTCATATCTGTTTTTACCATGTAGTAATGGGAAATGCTGACTGCCGCCCAGTTATAGATCCCGGCGCATACCGCTGATATGGCGATGATAACCACCGGGCTCAGCCCCGTCAGGCTCAGGAAGGTAATAAAGGTCGCCGCCACAAAAAGCTGAAGATGTACCGTCAGCGCAAAGCCTTTGAATTTTGTAAAACGTACCAGCAGCGCGTTTACTCCCATTGCCAGAAGAAATACGATCTCTATTTTCCCGGAATAGGCTGCGGTACACGCCGTATAAGCCGGAAACATCTGCTGTAAAACACCCTTTGTATTCAGTCCTTCAAATATGCACTGTGTCAGCGGGGCGATTGCCGCGCACAAAATCGCTGAGCCGCCGTCAATCAGGGCAAATCCCATCATACTTCTAATGGTAGACAGCAGCACGTCCGATCCCTTCTTTTTCAAAAATATATTTCCGAATAACGTAACCAGTCCCAATATTACCGCGCCGCTTCCGAAAATATTCGTTACAATCTTATAGAACATATCCATTACGATTCTCCTCTCTCTTCCATATACGCCTGTATCTTCTCCGTAAGCTCTTTTGTTCCGACCATATTCTTCAATTCAATAATTGGTTTCCCGAAGTCCCTCACAACCGGCGCCACATCCTGATTCGTAACAATCACATCACACTGCTGTGCCTGCCCTTTTGCCACTCCGGCAGTACAACTGTCCACAGTCCCGTCGATCCCCAGATTTTTCAGCACCTTCTCAATATTGATACGAAGCATTACGCTGCTGCCGATCCCCATCTGGCAAACGCATAAAAATTTAACTGATGCCATTTTTATTTCCTCCTTTTCCTGAAATCAGTTCCCAAAGTTCTTCCTTTGTAGTTACCGATAGTATTTCCCGAATATTATCTTCATCATCCAGAAACACAGACAACTCGCCAAGCAGCTCCAAATGGCTGTTATGGTCCTTCCCTGCCAGTACGATCACTAGGCTTACCGGATCGTGTTCAGGATGGTAAAATTTTACCGGTGTCTGTAATTTTGAAATACTAATGCCGTTTTTTAAAACCCCTGCTTCTGATTTTGCATGCGGCATGGCTACCCTTGGGCATATCACGATATATTTGGAATGATCCGCGATCTCTATCATCGCGTCGATATAATCCTGCGTGATATACCCGGCATCCAGCAGCGCCTTTCCCGCAAAGGCTATCGCATCCTGATATGTAACAGATTCATTATCTACGGAGACAAATTCAGGAGCTATATAATCCGATAACAAATCCTCCGCCCCCCTTTCTTTTTCATATTTTGTTATTTTATAATTTCATATTAGGGGATAATAGAGGCTAATAGAAGACCAAACACTTTCACGATTCTGTGAAAAAGAGATACTTATAGTTGATAGAAGTGTTCCTGACAGGGCAGTTGTGCTACACTGGCATAAAAAGCTAGATGGAGGTAAGGCATATATGTAAGAGACGAAGTAAACAGGTATTTGGAGTATTGCGAGTTCAGAAAAGCATTGGATCAAAAGTCATTAAAAGCATACCGTATTGATTTGAGGCAGTATTTTGAGTATATTGATAGTGATAATCCGAAGAAAAATGAGATTGAGGCATATATCACGGAACTGCACAGGAAATATAAACAAAAAACAGTGAAGCGTAAGCTTGCAAGCATCCGGGCTTTTTATAATTACCTGGAAGAGGAGGAACTGGTTGACGGGGCGGCATTTGGGCGGATTAAGGTGAAGTTTAAAGAAGATATCATTTTACCAAGGATTATACCGCGGGAGGAGATAGAGCAGCTATTGAATTATATGCATGCCCGGTATGCGGGGGCCGGGGAGGAAGAAAATAAGTATTGGCTGAGAGATTTGGCTGTGGTAGAATTATTTTTTGCAATAGGAGCAAGGGTATATGAGATATCGAATATACGTGCAGAGAGCATCAATCTGCATTCAGGGCTGGTAAGGATTATGGGAAAGGGTGGGAAGGAACGGTACATACAGATTGGCGATGAGACGGTTCTAACTGTGATGAACAAGTATTATGCAGAGAATCAAGAGGCGATAAAGAAGAGCGGATATTTTTTCGTAAACAATAGAGGAAGCCGCTATTCCGAACAGTCGATGCGGATGATGCTGAAAAAATACACGGGGCTTGCAGGTATTGAGAGGAATATTACGCCCCATATGTTCCGGCATTCTTTCGCTACCTTTTTGATCGAGGAGGGCGTGGACATCAGTTATGTGCAGGAGATATTGGGGCATAGCTCTATCCGGACAACTCAAGTTTATATCCACATAGCCGCCAAAAAGCAGGCGGAAATTTTAAGAACCAGACATCCCCGCAATCAGATGACGATTTTGACATCAATATAGAAAGAATGCAGGCTGCTGTGAACGGAGTGAAACGTAACGAATGCAGAGTTGAGATTAAGGAAGGTATTGGCAGATGAAAAAATATTATGCAGTTAAAAAAGGGAGAAAAACAGGAATATACACATCATGGACGGAATGTAAAGAACAGGTGGACGGCTTTTCCGGCGCCATCTATAAGTCGTTTAAAGATTATGGTGCGGCGTGTCAGTTTATGAAGGGAGACGAGGGGCAAAAAGCGGCCCGGCCAAAAGCAGCAGAGGATGAACGCGGAGTTTATGCTTATATAGACGGCAGCTATGATAACAGTAAAAAGGTTTATGGCTCTGCTGCTTTGATTTTTATAAATGGGAAAAAGATCACCCACAAGTCTTCCGGAAATAAGGCGGAACTAGCGGATTTAAGGAACGTTGCGGGGGAAATTGAAGCGGCGAAATACGTAATGCAGTATGCTTTTGATCAGGGGATTAAGCAGATTAAGATATATTATGACTATATAGGAATTGAGATGTGGGCGAAGAAGAACTGGAAAGCCAATTTAGACTATACGAAAGCGTATGTTGAATTTTATGAAAAAATTGCAAAATGTGTAGATGTCACATTTTGCAAGGTAAAGGCCCATACGGGCGATCAATATAATGAAGAAGCAGACCGGCTGGCCAAAGCGGCAGTAGCTGAATTTTAACCGGTCAGTTATTTCAGGGAATCCAGCGTTTCAAAGAATGCCGGATAAGAGACATCCACGCACTGGATCCCCTCAATAACAGTAATCCCCTCTGCCGCAAGTCCGGCTATCGCAAATGCCATAGCGATGCGGTGGTCCAAATAGCTGTAAATATGCGCGCCTTTGAGCATACCGCCGCCATGGATGATCATACCGTCTTCCGTCGGGATAACATCCGCGCCCATAGCCTTTAGGTTTTCTGTTACCGTATCGATGCGGTTGGTTTCTTTTACTTTCAGCTCGGCGGCGTCCTTGATAACGGTGGTTCCCTCTGCAAATGCCGCCATGACGGCGATGATGGGAATTTCATCGATCAGTGTGGGAATGATGCTTCCCTCTATGGCGGCGGACTTTAATGGGGAATGCTTTACTAGGATATCGGCGGCGGGCTCGCCTCCTGAGGAGGTTTTGTTCAGGTATGTGATATCCGCGCCCATGTTTTCACAGACAGTCAGAAGTCCTGCCCGGGTAGGGTTGATTCCGACATTTTTGATTAGAATTTCCGAACCGGGGATGAGAAGTCCCGCCGCAATAAAATATGCGGCGGAGGAAATGTCGCCGGGAATCTGGATTTTCTGCCCGTACAATTCTTCGCATGGGAGAATAGCGGCCGCGGCGCGTCCGTCTGCTTCTATTTTAGAGGTAACTTTAGCGCCAAAGCCGTGTAACATCAGCTCCGTGTGGTTGCGGGACAGTACCGGCTCCGTGACAGAAGTCTCGCCATCCGCATATAGTCCGGCGAGAAGAATGGCGGACTTGACCTGTGCGGACGCTACCTTAGATTCCAAACGGCATCCGTGGAGAGCGCCGGGCTCAATTAGAAGGGGAGCGCAGTTATTTCCGCGGACGCTGGTAATGCGCGCGCCCATGGAATTTAAAGGTTCTATGATGCGCGCCATCGGTCTGGAATTTAAGGATTCGTCTCCGGAGAGCATGGCGGGGAAGGACTGTCCGGCGAGAATGCCCGAAATCAGGCGCGTGGTGGTACCGCTGTTTCCGGTGTTTAAGGTATTCGAGGGCTTGGATAACCCGTGAAGGCCCCTGCCGTGTACTACGATTTTATCTGATGTATGTTCAATGCCGATTCCCATGTTTTGAAAACAGTCTATGGTTGCAAGGCAGTCCGCCCCCTGAAGGAAATTCGTGATTTCCGTGGTTCCTTTGGCAATGGAGCCGAACATCACAGAGCGGTGGGAGATGGATTTATCGCCGGGGACTGTTATTTCTCCGCGAAGTCTTTTTGCTGGGGTGATTTCCATAAATAGATTCCTCGTTTCATTTTATATTAGTATTGCGAAGATGAAGTGATTTCTGGGAGGCGGACCGGAGCCGCACAAGCGGAACTTTCTTCATATTTGCTGTATTAGCGTTAGCGTTCGTAAATGATATAGCGGTGTTTCTTCAGAAGAGACACAGCCTTGCTGCAGGAGGCTTCGTCGTAAAATTCGATCCTTAAGACGCCTTCCTCAAATTCCCGGTTGTGGACGATGCCTACGTTTTTCATATTGATTGCATTGGATGCCAGAATTGTGGCGATGGTGGCAATCGCGCCGGACTCGTCCATAATATCGCAGTAGATGCAGAAAGATTTTTTGATCAGTCCCGCGGAACTGTCGGGCATGGAATCGCGGTAGTTGCCGGCATGGTCGAACATGTCGTAGATCTTGCGCTCCTGTCCCTGATCAATCAGTTCCTTTGCATGTGACAGCGCCCGGATGTAGTCTCCAAGGATCCGGGAAATATTGCTTTTATTCTGCGCGCAGATGTGCTGCCACATAGCAGGGGAGGAAGAGGCGATCCGTGTGATATCCTTGAAGCCGCCCGCGGCTAAATGCTTCATCAGTTCATCCGCGGTATCGGTATCTCTCACAAAATTTACCAGAGAGGCGGCGATGATATGGGGCAGATGGCTGATGGTACCGGTTACCTGATCGTGCGTCTGGTAATCCAGAACCAATGGGATTGCGTGCAGGGATTCTGTAAATACGGTATATGCATCGACCTTTTCTTTTGGAATGCCCGGAGACGGCGTCAGGATGAAATATGCATTTTCAATCAGCAGCGGTCTGGAATTGGATAACCCGCTCTTTTCAGAGCCGGCCATGGGATGCCCTCCGATGAAGTATTCCTCCAGCCCCAGCCGTACGGCCTCCTCATGAATGGGTGTTTTGACGCTTCCCACATCCGTTATGATCAGCTCACGGTGGAGATATGGAACGAGTTTCCTTAAATATGTGGTGTTAAATCCTGTGGGCGCGCAGAGGAAGATGTAGCTGCAGCGCTTGAAATTGTCGTCGATGGAGGTACAGGCGACGTGAATCACAGATTCTCTGGTTGCCAGAGCAAGCGTTTCTTTATTTTGATCGAAAGCAATAATTTCATAATCGGGATAATACCGGCGGATAGCCTTTGCGATAGAGCCGCCGATGAGTCCGAGTCCGATAAAGCCGATTTTCTTAGAGTTCATAGTAATCATTCCTTTCGTGCAGTAATTCTGTTGATTTGTCGTGCTTAATTATAACAGAACTTTTTTATTTGTACCACTATATTTAAACTTTGATGCCTGCTGGAAGGATCGGTGTGTTACTGTTCATGGGTCAGGAATGCGCTGAACTGCGCATTCCGTGAGAACATGATTCAGGAGTGAGGGGCGATTTTTGCGCAGCAAAATTTTGAATATCGCCCCGAATCGTTACTATGAGCGGCCTCTCAGGCCGTGAATAGTAACATCGGTGTTATGAGCGGACTCCCGGGCCGTGAATAGTAACCTGCTAACTTCCGAACCTATCTCTTGAAAGGGAAAGACGTTTGTGATAGTATGTTTGTGTAGTTTTGGATAGAGAATGATTGATGTAGAACAAGTAATAGATTGAGAAGGCGAACTTCGATATAATATGCGTTTACGGAAGGGCAGGAGAGAGAATGAATAGGTTATCTGAGCTGTTAATAGAAGGATATAAATCAATAGAACATGCGTCTATCAATTTTTCGAATATGAATATCCTGATTGGAGAGAATGGGGCGGGGAAATCTAACTTGCTCTCTTTTTTTAATATGATACAGCGTATCAGGGAATCTGAACTTCAAAGCTATGTTATAGAACAAGGCGGAATTAATGCACTTCTATATAATGGCAGGAAGCAGACAAACGATTGTCATTTTTGTATTAGGCGGGATAAATATCAATTTTTTGGACGGATTAAGGCGAGAAGCGCTGATGAATGCTACTTTGCGCAACAGGGCGTATATGATTATATTGCAAAAACGAATCTTTACGCGGCAGATGGATTTCCGGAATTAAAAGATTCCGGCATAGTTGGAGATACCAGAGTGCTGGACGACATAAAAACATATCATTTTCACGATACAAGTATTTCATCTCCAATGAAAGCGTTTTGTAGTATACATGATAATATTGAGCTGGCGAAAGACGGTCGGAATATTGCGTCAATTCTTTATCGTATTAAAAATACAGATAGTATTTCGTACAACTATATTGTTCGCCTTATACGTTTAGTTTCTCCTTGTTTTAAAGATTTCATATTGCGTGTGAATCCGTTGAACTCACAGACTATCCGCTTGGAATGGAAAAAAGAGGGATGCGAGATTCCATTTAGCGCTGACCAGTTATCAGATGGAACATTACGCTTTATTTGCATAGCGGCATTATTATGCCAGCCGGATGAGATGAAGAGTGATATCATATGTATTGACGAGCCTGAATTAGGACTTCATCCATATGCAATCACAGTTATTACTGAACTTATGAAAAAATATGCGGGTAAACGGCAGGTGATAGCCGCGACACAGTCGGTTGAGTTTCTTAATGAGTTCGAACCGGAGAACATTATCGTTGTAGAAAATAAAAAAGGACGGTCTAGTTTTAAAAGATTGGATACAAAAGAATTGCAGATTTGGCTGGAAGATTACAAAATGGGAGAAATATGGAAAAAAAATATTATCGGAGGGCGTCCATAATGGAGTATCGATATATTAATATATTGTGTGAAGGCCAGTCAGAAGAAAGCTTTATTAAGAAAATATTAGCACCATATTTAGAGATGAAAGGGATCTATATGAAACCGATAGTGTTAGGAGGGGTTTCGCGTTATTCAGGCATTCGCAAAGAACTTAAACGTTTGGGGAGAGACTCTTCTGCATTCCTCACAACAATGCTTGATTTTTATAAGCTTCCGCAGGATGTGCCGGGAGTCAGACAGTATAAGCATGAGAAAAAGGCAGAACCGGAAATGATAGCATCTGATATAGAAAAACGAATACGGGAGAATTTAAAAGATCATCTAGCATGTAAAGATTTTTTACCATATATTCAAATGCATGAGTTTGAGGCGCTGCTTTTTTCAGATATAAATGGTTTTCGGCAGATAGGAATGAGTCCTCCTGTAATAGATAAGCTAGAGAAAGAAGTAAAGAAATTTCCTACGCCTGAACATGTAAATAACAGTGAACAGACTGCGCCATCCAAAAGAATACTGAAGTTATATCAGGATTATCAAAAAGTTTCAGATGGAACAATTGTAGCGGAAGTTGTTGGCATTAGAACAATGATAGAAAAGTGTCCGCATTTTGCAGGATGGGTAAAAAAGTTAGAGGAATTAGGATAAGTTTATGGCAGATGCTTTATTTTGTTAAAAACCGATAAAATAGTTGTAACGGGGGAGAAAATTTAGTACAATATATCCATGAGAACTTAATTTTAAGGAGGCAGCAAATATGAAGGTATACAGAACAGACGAGATCAGAAACGTAGTTCTGCTGGGACATGGAGGATGTGGGAAGACAAGTCTTGTCGAGGCCATGGCTTATGTATCAGGCGCATCAAACCGTATGGGCAAGGTGTCCGACGGCAATACGATCAGCGATTTTGATAAAGAGGAACAGAAACGCGGATTTTCAATTGGTACAACCCTGATACCAATTGAGTGGGAGAAGGCGAAGATTAACGTGTTAGACACTCCCGGTTATTTTGATTTCGTCGGCGAGGCGGAGGAAGCAGCCAGCGCGGCGGATGCGGCGATTATCGTGGTATCCGGAAAAGCGGGTGTGGAAGTCGGGACGGAAAAGGCGTGGGAGCTGTGCGATAAGTACAACCTGCCTCGTATGGTATATGTGACCGAGATGGATGTGGACGACGCCAGTTTCCGTCAGATCGTAGAGGATCTGACCGAGAAATACGGCAAGGTGATCGCGCCTCATTTTTCACCAATCCGTGAAAATGAAAAGCTTGTGGGTTATGTGAATTTGATCAAGAATGCGGGAAGGAAGTACACAGGCATCGGTACAAGGGAAGAGTGTGAGATTCCGGATTACTGCATGGAATATGTAGAGAACTATAGGGAGAAGCTGTTAGAGTCTGTTGCAGAGACCAGCGATGAGTTTATGGACAGATACTTTGAGGGAGATGAGTTCTCCGTGGAAGAGATCCGCGCGGCGATGCGTACGGAGGTTATGAGCGGCAGCATCGTTCCGGTCGCTATGGGTTCTAATGTTCAGGCACAGGGCGTAGCGAATCTGTTATCCGACATCGTTCGTTTCTTCCCAAGCCCGGACTGCAGGGAATGCATTGGGATTAACCGTACCACCAATGAGATGTTTGAGGCGAACTATAATTTTGCCGCTTCAAAGAGCGCCTATGTATTTAAGACTATGGTTGATCCGTTTATCGGTAAATATTCTTTCGTTAAGGTATGTTCCGGCGTACTTAAGGGCGATGATGTTTTATATAACGCTGGCGCGGAGACAGAGGAAAAGCTTGGTAAGATCTATACCATGTGCGGCAATAAGCCGGTGGAAGTAAGCGAGATGTTTGCCGGCGATATCGGCGCGATTGCGAAGCTGTCCAGCACAAAGACCGGCGATACCCTCTCTACCAAAGCGAATCAGGTTCTGTTTGGAAAGACAGAATACTCCAAGCCATATACATATATGAAGTATTCCTGCAAGAATAAAGGGGATGAGGACAAGGTGTCTCAGGCTCTGCAGAGGATGATGGCGGAGGACGTTACGATCAAGGTAATCAATGACAGCGAGAACCGCCAGACGCTGCTCTACGGTATGGGAGACCAGCACCTTGAGATTATCGCCAGCAAGCTGGCCGCAAGATATAAGTGCGAGATTATACTGGAGACACCGAAGGTTGCCTTCCGCGAGACTTTGAAGAAGAACTCAGATGTGGATACCAAGTACAAGAAGCAGTCCGGCGGACACGGACAGTACGGCCATGTTAAGATGAAGTTTGAGCCGTCAGGCGATTTGGAGACGCCTTTCGTCTTTGAAGAAGTGGTAGTAGGCGGAGCGGTTCCGAAGAATTACTTCCCGGCTGTGGAGAAGGGGCTTCAGGAATCTGTGCTTAAGGGTCCTTTGGCCGGATATCCGGTAGTGGGCGTGAAGGCGATATTATATGATGGATCTTACCATCCGGTAGATTCATCAGAGATGGCGTTTAAGACAGCTACGATTCAGGCGTTTAAGAAGGGCTTCATGGAAGCGGGTCCGGTTCTCTTAGAGCCGATCGCATCCGTGAAGGTTACGGTTCCGGACGATTACACCGGCGATGTTATGGGCGATTTGAATAAGCGCCGCGGCCGTGTGCTGGGCATGAATCCGGTAGGCGGAGGCCGTACTGCAATCGAGGCAGACGTGCCGATGACCGGTATGTTTGGATACTGTACCGTGCTTCGTTCCATGACGGGAGGCAGAGGTACTTACGAGTATGAATTTGCCCGCTACGAGCAGGCGCCATCCGACGTGCAGGAAGCAGAGATTGCAAAACGTGCGGCAGAAGAATAGGAAAAATAAGAAGGTTCTATGTTTATGGGGATGTGCCAGAGCACATCCCCTGTTACTATTTACAGGGCATTTGTGAAACAGCGGGTTGAATCCGTGTGCACTCTCTAAGCAGACCATTTAGAAGCGCATTTAATGGAGATGAAATAGCGGCTTACCGAGACTTAGCCACGAAGGCTCTCCTGAGTGGCTTAGTCTCGGTTAGCCGGTAGTTCATCGGAATGTTGCTTCGTCTGCTTAGAGAGTGCACACGGATTCAACCTGCGTCCTCCCAACCATTCTGCAAATGGTAAAGTGCTCCCCATCCCATTTTTCAAGCTCTAAGGGTTGAGATTGCCCCGGGAAAATGGTATGATGAATTACAAAGGTCTGACGTCTTGGGCAGATGGCTGACGCTTGATGACGCGGTCCGGAGATGTTCAGGCCAGAGAATCGAAGGGCTTCAAAAAGGAGAACGGTATGTATCAGTGTGAAAAGATCAATAAAAAACTGCTCGCCTCGCAGGTGGAGGATGAGCTGATGAATTATATTTTAAAGGAGCCGGTTGAGATTGGCCAGAAGATTCCCAATGAATATGAGCTTGCGGAGAAGTTTGGCGTTGGAAGGAGTACGATACGGGAAACGGTAAAAAGCTTGGCATCCAAGGGGATTCTTGAGGTGCGCCGAGGGTCTGGGACATATGTTGTGAGTACCAATAAATTGGAGGATGATCCGCTTGGATTTTCCCAATTTCCGGATAAGTATGAGCTGGCGCTGGAACTGGTAGAAGTCCGTTTGATGATCGAGCCGAATATTGCGGCGCTCGCGGCGGAGCATGCGGCGGAGGAAGATAAACGGCAGTTAAAGCAGTTATGCGATGAGACGGAAGAATTATTTCTTGCGGGAAAAAACCACGCGAATAAGGACGTAGAATTTCATACCTATATTGCGAAATGCAGCAAGAACAAGGTGATCGAGATCCTGCAGCCGATTATCCAGAGTTCGGTATTATCTTTTGTGAATCTTACAAAGAGAAAGCTTCTGCAAGAGACGATCTATACGCACAGAGCGATTGTGGAGGCGATAGAAAAGGGCGACTCTGCCGGAGCCAGATATGCGTCTATTATGCATTTGACCTATAACCGTCAGATGCTGATGCAGATAAAGGAGAGCCATGATGAGGAAAAGAAGCAGGAAATTTAAATCTTAACACCGTCTGGGATGTAAATTGTCTGATGTGTTTGGCTTTGGTGAAAGCATATTCCTGCTGGAAGAACAGCGTATATGGTAAAAATGCATAAAAAAGGGTTTGTTTTTATGAGAAACAAGCTCTTTTTTTATGCAAAGAGTAGAAACAAAATAAAATACATCTGATGTATTTACAATAAATAAAGAATTATATATAATTTAGTCATAAAACATAAGACGTCTGATGTTTAAAAAAGAAAAAAGAGAGTACATATGGAGGTATGAGAAATGGAAGCTACGGCAGCTTTAAATTCTACGCGGCTGATTCTGGCGGCAGTAATAGGATTGGCGATTTTGCTAGTGTTAATTATTAAGTTCAAGATTCATGCTATGCTATCGATCTTAATCGGGGCAGTTGCGATTGGCATGATTGCAGGGATGCCTTTTGACGATATTGTGACGGCGGTAGACGACGGTATCAGTCTCACGCTAAAAGGTATTGCTTTGCTGGTAGGCTTGGGATCGATGTTTGGGGCGATACTGGAAGCGTCGGGAGGCGCGCAGACGCTGGCGGTAACCATGGTAAATAAATTCGGCGACCAGAAAGCGGCGTGGGCCCTTGGAATTACAGGTCTTGTGATTGCGATGCCGGTATTCTTTGACGCCGGCCTGATTATTCTGATTCCGCTGGCGTTTTCACTAGCGAAGAAGACGAAGCGCTCCTCTTTGTTCTATGCGGTTCCTCTGCTTGCCGGACTTGCGGTAGGCCATGCGTTTATTCCGCCTACGCCGGGGCCGGTTCTGGTGGCGACAATGCTGGATGTGGATCTTGGGATCGTCATTCTGGTCGGTATCTTTTGCGGATTTGTAGCGATGGTGGTCTCCGGACCGATCTGGGGCTCCATTTGCGGCAAGAAGTATTATGTGCCTGTTCCGGAGCATGTGGCGAATCAGGAGGAATTTGATGAGTCCAAACTGCCGGGGTTTGGCACGGTTGTGGGAATTATTCTGATTCCGCTGGTCTTAATCGTGCTGAAATCCGTTGCGGGGGTTATTCCTGCGATGGCGCCTGCCGAGCCGGTTCTTGCCTTCTTAGGCCAGCCTTTTATGGCGCTTTTGATTGCAACTCTTGCGGCCATGTATATGCTTGGCACCAGACATGGCTATACGCTGCCGGAGCTGGAGAAAATCATGACAAAATCATTGGAGCCTACCGGGCTGATTCTTCTGGTTACTGCCTGCGGCGGCGTGCTGCGGTATATGCTCCAGTATTCGGGGCTTGGCGATGTCATTGGAAATGCAGTATCCTCTGCAAACCTTCCGATCGTCCTGATTGCCTTTGTGGTAGCGGCGCTGGTACGTATCTGCGTGGGCTCCGCGACAGTCGCCATGACGATGGCGGCCGGGATCATTGCGGCTCTGCCGGGAATTGCGGAATTGTCTCCGCTGTATCTTGCCTGCGTTGTCATGGCGGTAGCGGGCGGCGCCACCGTATGCTCACACTTTAATGACTCCGGTTTCTGGCTGGTGAAATCGCTGGTGGGGCTGGATGAAAAGACGACCCTTAAGACATGGACGGTTATGGAGACGCTGGTAGGCGGCACAGGATTTCTTGTAGCATTGATTATTTCGTTTTTTGCATAGGATTTTGGAAAGGAGACAGATATGAAATTAGTAAGTCAGGAAATGCGTAAGCTTGCGCCGGAGCTGGATCCCCTCCGGATCGGAACGGGATGGACGCCGGAGGATCTTGCGAAACCGCAGATTATGATTGAGAGTACATTTGGCGACAGCCATCCGGGAAGCGGACATTTGGATCTATTAGTAGAAGAGGTACGAAAAGGCGTAGCGGATGCCGGAGGCCATGGGGCGAGGTATTTTGCCACCGATATCTGCGACGGAGAAAGTCAGGGAACGGATGGGATCAACTACAGCCTTGCAAGCAGGGAAATGATCGCTAACATGATTGAGATCCATGCATGCGCAACGCCCTTTGACGGAGGCGTCTATCTGGCAAGCTGCGATAAGGGAATGCCAGCGAACTTGATGGGGCTTGCAAGGGTGAACATCCCGGCCGTGGTAGTTCCGGGAGGAACGATGAACGCTGGGCCGCAGATGCTGACGTTAGAGCAGCTCGGCATGTACAGCGCCCAGTATGAAAGAGGGGAAATTGACGAGAAAGAGCTGGACTGGGCGAAATGCAACGCCTGCCCAAGCTGCGGCGCCTGTTCCTTTATCGGAACTGCGTCCACCATGCAGATCATGGCGGAGGCTCTTGGTCTGGCGCTTCCGGGAAGCGCCCTGATGCCAGCCGAAAGCCCGGATCTGAAAGAATATGCCTTTAAGGCGGGGCAGCAGGCGGTGAAGCTTGCTTCCATGCCGGGTATGAAGCCCAGCGACATTGTGACGATGGAGAGCTTCGAGAATGCGATTCTGGTTCATGCCGCGATTTCCGGGAGCACCAACAGCCTGCTCCACCTTCCGGCGCTGGCGCATGAATTTGGCATAGAGATTACCGGGGACACCTTTGACAGGCTGCACAGAGGGGCCCGTTATCTCTTGGATATCCGCCCGGCGGGGCGCTGGCCGGCAGAAGTATTCTACTATGCGGGAGGCGTTCCGGCGATCATGGAGGAAATCAAGGAGCATCTCCATCTGGATGCGATGACGGTAACCGGAAAAACCTTGGGAGAGAACCTGAAAGATTTGAAGGAAAATGGTTTTTATGAGAAATGCGGCCGCTGGCTGGAAGATTTTAATAAGCGTTACGGTGTAACGCTGATGAAAGAGGACATCATCCGTCCTTACGATCAGGCGATCGGTACAAATGGAAGCGTTGCGGTGCTAAAAGGGAATCTGGCGCCGGAGGGGGCGGTGATCAAGCATACGGCCTGTCCGCCGGAGATGTACCGGGCGGTTCTTAAGGCAAGGCCCTTTGACAGTGAGGAAGAATGTCTGGATGCGGTGCTGAAACATAAAGTAGAAAAAGGCGACGCGGTATTTATCCGCTATGAAGGGCCGAAAGGAAGCGGAATGCCGGAGATGTTCTACACCTCGGAAGCCATTAGCAGCGACAAAGAGCTGGGATGCAGCATTGCGCTGATCACAGACGGGCGGTTTTCGGGGGCGTCTACGGGGCCGGTCATCGGGCATTGCAGCCCGGAGGCGGTAGACGGCGGCCCGATCGCGCTGGTAGAAGAGGGAGATCTGATCGAGATCGATGTATTTGAGCGGAAACTGAATATTGTGGGCATCGCCGGGGAGCGCAAGTCCATGGAAGAGATCGATCAGGCGCTCGCAGAGCGGAGGAAGAACTGGAAACCGCGGGAGCCGAAATACCAGAAGGGAGTGCTGCGCCTGTTCAGCGAACTAGCGGCAAGCCCGATGAAAGGCGCGTACCTTGCATACGACAAATAGAAACCGGGCGGTTAGAATTTGCTGCGGACAGCAGCAGGATCAGGAAAATAGGAGAGGAAGATATGGAAAAAGATATGGAAAAAGATATGGAAAAGATGATAGAAAAATTCGGCGTGATGCCGGTGGTAGTGCTGCATGATGCGGGGGATGCCCTGCCGCTTGCAAAGGCTTTAATAAAGGGAGGGCTTCCCTGCGCGGAGGTAACCTTCCGCACAGACGCGGCGGAGGAGTCGATCCGTCTGATGGCGGAGCATTTCCCGGAGATGCTGGTAGGAGCGGGCACCGTGCTTACCATAGAACAGGCGGACCGCGCGGCAGCGGCGGGAGCGAAATTTATCGTAAGCCCGGGATTTGACCCGGAGATCGTGGATTACTGCATTGATCACAAGATCCCGGTATTTCCCGGATGCATTACCCCTTCGGAGGTGGCGCAGGCAGTAAAGAGAGGGCTGAAGGTAGTGAAATTTTTCCCGGCGGAACAATTCGGAGGGGTTCAGACGATCAAAGCGCTGGCAGCGCCCTACACCATGGTACGGTTCATGCCTACCGGCGGAGTGAATGCGAAGAATCTGAAGGAATATTTAAGCTGCGACAGGATTCTCTGCTGCGGCGGAAGCTGGATGGTGAAGGGCGACCTGATAAAAGCGGGAGAATTTGACAGGATCTGTGAGATGACAAAGGAAGCGGTGAAACTTGTGAAGGAAATCCGGGGATAACATCCGGACAGACGGGCGGCAGAGCCGAAGAAAAGGCTCTGTCCGCATAAGCCAGAAAGGGAGGTAACAGCAAGATGAATCTGAATTTGAGACCCAGAAATGAATGTAAATATGACGAGGTATCCCTTGGGGAAGTGATGCTCCGGCTTGACCCGGGCGAGGGGCGTATCCGTACGGCCAGAAGCTTCCGGGCATGGGAAGGCGGCGGAGAGTATAATGTAGCGAGAGGCCTGCGCAGGTGTTTCGGCATGAATACGGCGATTCTTACCGCGTTTGCAGAGAATGAAGTAGGGATGCTGATGGAGGATTTTATCCTGCAGGGGGGAGTGGACACTTCCTTAATTAAGTGGATGAAAACGGATGGGATCGGAAGGGTCTGCCGGAACGGCATTAATTTTACCGAACGGGGATATGGGATCCGGGGAGCGGTAGGATGTTCTGACCGGGCGAATACGGCGATCTCCAAAGCCGCGCCGCAGGACTTTGATTTCGAGTATATTTTTGGGGAATTGGGAGTAAGGTGGCTCCATACCGGCGGTATTTATGCCGCGCTTTCTGAAACATCCTGCGAGACGGTGCTTGCGGCGATCAAGACCGCGAAGAAATATGGGACGCTGGTTTCCTACGATCTGAATTACCGTCCGTCTATGTGGAGCGCCATCGGAGGGCAGGCAAAGGCTCAGGAGATTAATAAGGAAATCGCGAAATATGTGGATGTTATGATTGGCAATGAGGAAGACTTTACCGCCTGTCTGGGATTCGAGATCGAGGGGAACGATGAAAACTTAAAGGAACTGAATCTGGAGGGTTACCGGAAAATGATCAATGAAGCGGCGTCGGCCTATCCGAATTTCAAGGCGGTAGCAACCACGCTTCGTACAGTAAAAACGGCTACCGTCAACGACTGGAGCGCCATCTGCTGGGCGGACGGAGAGATCTATAAGGCAAAGGATTATAAGGGTCTGGAGATTTTTGACCGGGTAGGCGGCGGAGACTCCTTTGCGTCGGGACTGATCTACGGCCTGATGACGACGCAGGACGCGGAAACGGCGGTGAATTATGGAGCGGCGCACGGCGCGCTTGCAATGACGACGCCGGGCGATACGACCATGGCCAGTAAAAAAGAAGTCGAAGCGGTTATGGGCGGAGCCGGAGCCAGAGTCCAGCGCTGATCGTGAGAAAAAGATTTAATAGATTAAAATAAGAAGAAATAGATAAGAAGATGTAGATTGAGAAGATGCAGAGAGGGAAACGCCATGAGATTTATTACGATCGGGGAGATACTGCTTAGGCTGACGCCGCCTGACTATGGGAAAATACGGATGGCGAATAGTTTTCAGGCAAGCTATGGGGGGAGCGAGGCGAATATTGCGCTGGCGCTGGCGAATCTGGGGATCGACAGCACGTTCTTTACCGTGGTGCCGGATAACAGCCTTGGAAAAAGCGCGATCCGGATGCTGCGGAGCAATGACGTGCATTGCGCGCCGGTGATCCGGGCTGACAAGGAAGAGGCTCCAACCCACAGGCTGGGCGCTTATTTTTTAGAAACCGGGTATGGGATCCGCGCCAGTAAGGTCATCTATGACCGGAAGCACAGCGCGATGACGGAATATGATTTTTCTAAGGTTGATGTAGAAGAATTGCTGGGAGGATATGACTGGCTGCACTTGTCCGGGATCACCCCGGCGCTGGGGGAAGGGCTGAGGAGATTGGTTATGCGCTGTCTGAAGACTGCTAAAAAACTGGGCATGACAGTCAGCTTTGACGGAAATTTTCGGAGTACGCTCTGGAGCTGGCAGGAGGCAAGGGATTACTGTACCGGATGCTTGCCCTACGTAGACGTACTGCTGGGAATCGAACCCTATCATCTGCCGGGGCCGGATGGAAGGGATTACAAGGAGGACATTCCCTTTCATCCGGATTATGAACAGCAGGATGCGGTTTTCCGTGAATTTGTCTCACGGTATCCCAATATTAAATGTATTGCCCGGCATGTGCGCTATGCCCACAGCGGAAGCGAAAACAGCTTGAAAGCCTATATGTGGTATCGGGGGAAGACCAGCGAAAGCAGAACCTATACGTTCCATATCTTAGACCGGGTAGGCGGCGGAGACGCATTTGCCAGCGGACTAATCTATGCGATGATGAAGAACTTTCCGCCGGAAGAGATGATCAACTTTGCCGTTGCAAGCAGCGCGATCAAGCATACCATCCATGGAGACGGCAATATTACGGATGACGCACAGACCATCAAAAACCTGATGAATATGAATTATGATATAAGGAGATAATGGGTTGCTAAGAACGGAGTGACCAGTAACGATAATGGGTTATTTGTTCAAACAGTGGTTTTTCTGTGCCTTGAAGTCACAGTGCAAAAGTGTTATAATACTAGGATATTAAGCAGCAATGTGCTGCGCTCTATGAAAGGACTAAAAAAATGAAAACAACCAAAAAGGTTACAATTGCAGTTGCACTGGTGATTCTGGCGGGCTTGTATTATTATATTTCGCTGCCGGCTATCAATATCCATTCTTCGGATACATGGTTTTTTATCGTAGGATTTGTCGTGGTAATACTGGCATGGTACATTATCCGTAAAAGGATGCGGCCTCAGGACATCCGGAAATCAAAGACGGCTATGTGGCTGCTCCGGCTTCTGATTGTTATCGGCGTGGTCTATGTGATCGGGACGATCCTTTCCTCCCCGATTGTAAACGCGAAGAAGTATCAGAAGCTGATGAAGGTGAAGGAAGGAAATTTTACAGACGACGTGGAGGAGATTTCCTTTGACAAGGTGCCCCTTCTGGACAAGGATACGGCGGAGATTTTGGGCGATAGGAAGATGGGAAGCATGGTGGAGATGGTTTCCCAGTTTGAGGCCGACGATATTTACAGCCAGATTAATTATAAAGAGCGTCCGGTGAGGGTGACGCCGTTAAAGTACGCAAGCTTTATCAAGTGGATCACCAACCAGTCGGAGGGAATCCCGGCCTATATCCGTATTGATATGGCAAGCCAGAATACAGAGCTTGTGAAGCTTAAGGAGGGAATTAAGTATTCCGCCAGCGAGTATCTGAACCGGAATATTTACAGGCATTTGAGATTCAAGTACCCTACCTATATCTTTGGGACGCTGAGCTTTGAGATTGACGACGACGGCGTACCTTACTGGATTGCGCCGGTGAAGAAGTTCAATATCGGTCTGTTCGGCGGTGAGACCGTGGGGCGCGTGGTTCTGTGCAATGCAGTGACGGGGGAATGCGAGTCTTATGATATTGAGGAAGCGCCTCAGTGGATTGACCGGGCTTACTCCGCAGATCTTCTGGTAGATTTGTTTGATTATTACGGAACCTTAAAACACGGATTCTTAAACAGCGTGCTGGGGCAGAAGGACTGCCTTCAGACGACCTCCGGGTATAATTATCTGGCGCTGGAGGACGACGTATGGATGTATACTGGCGTCACTTCGGTAAATGGGGATCAGTCCAATGTGGGGTTCATGCTGTCGAATCAGCGTACCATGGAGACAAAATATTACGAGGTGGAAGGCGCCACCGAGGCGGCGGCCATGCAGTCTGCGGAGGGGCAGGTACAGAACCTTCATTATACGGCTACCTTCCCGCTGCTTTTGAACCTGCAGGATGAGCCTACGTATTTTATCGCCCTGAAGGATGACGCGGGACTGGTTAAGAAGTATGCGCTGGTAAATGTCCAGAAGTACCAGATTGTAGCCATCGGGGACACGGTCAGCGAGTGTGAAGAGAGCTATCTGAAGCTTTTGTATTCCAATGGAATTAAGGAGACTGCGGAGGATACAAGAGAGGTACTGACGGTTACAGGTAAGATTGAGAAAATGGCCCAGAGCGTTATCGAGGGCAATTCCCATTATTATCTGATGATCGAGGGCTCGGATGCGATATTTGACGTGCCGGTGGCAGAATATATCGATATTATCCGGTATGACATAGGGCAGGAGATCACCTTGGAGTACAAGGAAGGCGAAGAGACAAATACGGTACTGTCCGTGAAATAGCAGAAAATGATAAATGGCGCGGCAAAACGGTCCAGTTGGAAAACTGGGCTGCTTTGCTGTCAGGAGTGAGGTTACATGAGATTAAGTATATTGCTGGCCGAACAGATCGGGGTTCTTTTTCTGGTTGCGCTGGCTGGATTTTTGCTTGTAAAATATGAATTATTAAAGGAAGACGACAGCAAGGTTATTTCTTGGCTGGTTGCCTATGTGCTGTCTCCCTGTGTGATCATTCAGTCTTTTCAGATTGATTTTACGGCTGACAAGCTGAAAGGGCTGGGACTGGCGGTGGCGGCTGCGATGGCGGCGCAGCTTCTGTTTGCGGCAGGCGGCAGGGCGCTTGCGAAGCCGCTTCACCTAACACCCATAGAGCGGGCCTCCGTTATTTACTCCAATTGCGGAAATCTGATCGTGCCGCTGGTGTCCTTTGTACTGGGGGAGGAATGGGTATTTTACACCTGCGCTTATATGATGGTGTCAACGGTTCTGACATGGACGCACATGCAGTCGCTTCTCAGTCGTGGAAAGGGAAGCGGCGGCCTGAAAAATATTATTTTGAATCCGAATATCATCGCGATTCTTATCGGGCTGATACTGTTTTTTTCCGGAATCAGGGTTCCGGCAGCGCTGGAGAGCTCGATTGACGGATTCGGCGGGGCGATCGGTCCGGTTAGTATGCTGGTGGTGGGAATGCTGATCGGGAATATGGATCTGAAATGGGTGTTTACAAGGAAGCGCCTCTATCTGATCAGTATGTTCCGGCTGGTGGTATTTCCGGTGGTTACGGCGGTTTTGTTTGCATTTGTAGTGCGGATGGGCGTCCATGCGGATACCGGATATATTCTGTTGGTATCTTTGCTTGCGGCCAGCGCGCCTGTTGCGGTGATGGTAACCCAGATCACCCAGCTCTACGACGGGGATGCCAGATATGCGAGCGTCATTAACGTGATGTCGGTGATATTCTGCATTATCACGATGCCGCTTGTTGTATTATTATATGAAAGCCTCTGCTGAAAAGCGCCGTGTTCCTTAAGAGGCTTTGGGCAGGCGGAAAGCGCAAAAAATCCCCTCAGAAGCAGAGAGCTCTGAGGGGTTCCGTCCTATCTAAGATTGTATCCGGAAATTCTGTGGGAATCACCCATGGCAGATCAGTCTATAAAATTACAGCCCTGATATGCCTCGCCTGTCAGGTCATCCCGCTTTGCACTGAGGCTTACGTAGAAATCAACGCCGCATTCAGCAGAAAGCTGCTTTAATCTTGCAATGAATCTCGGCATATTCTCCATCGTAAACTCTGCCTGCTTCATAAGACCATCAATAAATACGCATTCTAAATCGTGATTCGCACTGTACATTCCATATAAAAAGCCGATATAACCATCTGTGTTTGTAATCGCCGGGTAGTCGTCCATGCATACCACACGGATAGAAAATCCTACATTTCTTGTGTCGCGGTGACTGTTCTTTAAGAATACAAGGTTACCTTTGCAGGCTTTTACCTGCTCGTTGGCAAGCTCCATCATCTTCTGTGTCTTTCCGCTGCCTTTTGGGCCTGTTAATAAATTTACCATTGGAAACAACTCCTTTATGTAGATATTTTTGAGTAGCTTTTGTCGCTCAAATTCTTTAATTCCATTATACACGAAAGAGACAGAAGGGACAACTAAAAAAAGAATGAATTTGTAATCACTGATATTGCTTGTGTTCTAGTTCACAGAGTGTCTGACCCTTGCAGAGAGCTTAGGCATAGGGGCAGGGCGAGACAACATTCCAGTGAACCCAGTACCAACGTAGTCTAAGCAGTTCAGGAATGTGTGAACTGTAACTAGTGCTTGACTTCTGCCTAGTTTCTACTTATAATAAAGCGTATGTAAGAAAAAGTGAAAAACAGTGAAGAGGAGCAGTAAGAGCCTATCGTTTTCAGAGAGCTGCCGGTCGGTGCGAGGCAGCAGCGTAATCTCCGAACTCGCCTCGGAGTTCTGCCAGTGAGCGGAAAGGTATGACGATGGACATACTTCCGGCGAGCCGGCGGCGGGACTTCCCGTTACAGAAACAATGAGTGCACGCGGCTTTCGCTGTGTGAATAAGAGTGGTACCACGGAATGAACCCTTTTCGTCTCTTGCGGGATGAAAGGGTTTTTCATTCTATATAAAAAGATAAGGATGAACCACAGGAAAACATAGATGGGAAAGGAAGGAAGATTTATGGCGCAGAGGATTGTTTACAATCATAAAGCAATTGAGAAGAAATGGCGGGAGAACTGGGAGAAGAACCCGGTGAATCCGAAGGTTGATAAGGAGGGAAATAAGAAGCAGAAGTATTACTGTCTGGATATGTTCCCCTATCCGTCGGGCAACGGCCTCCATGTGGGACACTGGAGAGGGTATGTGATCTCGGATGTATGGAGCAGGTATAAGCTCTTGCAGGGATACTATCTGGTACACCCCATGGGATGGGATGCTTTTGGCCTTCCGGCAGAGAATTACGCGATTAAGATGGGAGTTCATCCGGCAAAATCTACAGCCCAGAATGTAGCGAATATTAAGAAGCAGATCAATGAGATCGCGGCTCTTTACGACTGGGATATGGAAGTGAATACCACCGATCCGGAGTTCTATAAGTGGACTCAGTGGATTTTTGTAAAGATGTTTAAGGAAGGCCTTGCATATGAGAAGGAATTTCCGATCAACTGGTGTCCGTCCTGCAAGACCGGCCTTGCCAATGAAGAGGTGGTCAATGGCAAATGCGAGCGCTGCGGCACGGAGGTGACCAAGAAGAATCTCCGTCAGTGGATGCTAAAGATTACCGCCTATGCGGAGCGCCTGTTAAAGGATCTGGATAAGCTGGACTGGCCGGAGAAGGTAAAGAAGATGCAGACCGACTGGATCGGTAAGTCTTACGGCGCGGAGGTTGATTTCCCGGTGGAGGGCACGGACGAGAAGATCACGGTTTACACAACCAGACCGGATACGCTCTACGGCGCTACTTTTATGGTTCTGGCTCCCGAACATAAGGTGGCCGCGAAGCTTGCCACCGACGAGACAAGAGAGGCGGTAGAGAAATATATTTACGACGCGTCCATGAAATCTAACGTGGACCGCATGCAGGACAAGGAAAAGACCGGCGTATTCACCGGAAGTTACGCCATTAATCCGTTAAATGGCGAGAAGACTCCGATCTGGCTGTCCGATTACGTCCTTGCAGATTACGGTACCGGGGCGATTATGTGCGTACCCGCCCATGACGACAGGGACTTTGAATTTGCTGCCAAATTCGGGATTCCGATCGTGCAGGTTATCGCCAAAGACGGAAAAGAAATCGAGAATATGACCGAGGCGTATACCGAAGCTGCCGGAACGATGATCAATTCCGGCGAGTGGAACGGCATGGAGTCTGCGGTCTTGAAAAAAGAGGCGCCTCATATGATCGAGAAGAGAGGCATTGGCCGTGCGACGGTAAATTACAAGCTCCGTGACTGGGTATTTTCCCGTCAGCGCTACTGGGGCGAGCCGATTCCGATCATCCACTGTCCGGACTGCGGATGCGTCCCGGTGCCGGAAGAAGAGCTTCCTTTGACGCTGCCGGATGTGGAATCCTATGAACCGACGGGAACCGGGGAATCTCCGCTGGCCGGGATTGAAGAATGGGTGAACACGACCTGTCCCTGCTGTGGGAAACCTGCGAAGAGGGAAACCAACACCATGCCCCAGTGGGCCGGCTCCTCATGGTACTTCCTGCGGTATGTGGATAATCATAACAGCGATCAGCTTGTGTCAAGGGAAAAGGCGGATGAGATGCTTCCGGTAGATATGTATATCGGCGGAGTGGAGCATGCGGTGCTGCATCTTCTGTACTCCAGATTCTATACCAAGTTCCTGTGCGATATCGGGGCGATTGATTTTGACGAGCCGTTCCAGAAGCTGTTCAATCAGGGCATGATCACCGGAAAGAACGGCATTAAGATGAGCAAATCCAAAGGAAACGTGGTATCGCCGGACGATCTGGTGCGGGATTACGGCTGCGATTCCCTGAGAATGTACGAATTGTTTGTAGGGCCGCCGGAGTTAGACGCCGAGTGGGATGACAGAGGGATCGACGGAGTGTCCAGATTCTTAAAGAAAGTATGGAATCTTGTGATGGACAGCAAGGATAAGAATATCCCTGCGGATAAGGAGATGATCAAGGTCCGCAATAAGCTGATCTATGACGTGACGACCCGTCTGGAGAATTTCAGCCTGAATACGGTAATATCCGGATTTATGGAGAATACGAATAAGCTGACGGACATTGCAAAAAGGACGGGCGGCATTGATACGGAGACGCTGAAAAATATGGCGGTGCTCTTGGCTCCGTTTGCTCCGCATATCGCGGAGGAGATCTGGGAGCAGCTCGGCGGAAAGGATTCTGTGTTCTGGGCTGGCTGGCCGGTATATGACGAGGAGGCCATGAAGGACGACGAGATTGAGATTGCGGTGCAGATCAATGGAAAGACCAAGTCGGTTGTTAAGATTGCGGCGGACGCTTCCAAGGAAGAAGCGCTGGCAGCAGGAAAGGCAGCGGTGGCGGATAAGCTTGCAGGAAATATTGTAAAAGAGATTTATGTGCCGGGAAGGATTATCAATATCGTGCAGAAATAATTGAAAAGAAAAAATAAAACTGGAGCCAATCTGTTTCTATCATACAGACTGGCTCCAGTTTTGTATACATATTAAACTACTAATGTTCAATAAGGCATACATATTGAACTATTAATGTTCAATAAGGCATACAAATTGAACTACTAATGTTCAATAAGGCATACATATTGAACTACTAATGTTCAATATGGTATAGGTACGGATATCTGCCATTTACGAGCGAAAGAACTACATGTTTTCTAATAATTTATCGATACTGACCAGCTTGACGCTGAGGACGAATATCTTGGCGGCTTCTTTTAACTCCTCTAAGGTTGGGTAGGAAGGGGCGATGCGGATGTTGGAATCTCTAGGGTCTTTCCCATAAGGGAATGTCGCCCCGGCGTCTGTCATCACCAGCCCGGCCTCTTTTGCCTTGGCAACGATCGCTTTTGCACATCCTTCCATGGCGTCAAAGGAGATGAAGTAGCCGCCCCGGGGCGCTAACCAAGAACCGATCTCCAATCCGCCAAGCTCCGTCTCTAATGTCTGAAGAACCGTATCGAACTTCGGACGCATAATGTCCGCGTGGCGTCTCATATGTTTTACCATACCGTGGATATCGCCGAAATATCTCGCGTGGCGGAGCTGGTTTAATTTATCATGTCCGATGGTCTGGATTCTCATCTGCTTCCGGATATCCGCCAGATTGGCGTCGGATGCCGCAATGGCGCCGATGCCGGAGCCCGGGAAGCTGATCTTGGAGGTGGAAGCAAATTTGTATACCATATCCGGATGGCCTTCCCTCTTACACTCCATAAAAATCTCAATCAAATAATCGTGCTTATCTTCATATAAATGGTGAATGCCGTAAGCGTTATCCCAGTAAATGCGGAAATCCTCCGCGGCCGGTTTCAGCTTGGCAAAGCGGTGTACGGTCTCGTCAGAATATGTAATTCCCTGAGGGTTGGAATATTTCGGTACGCACCAGATTCCTTTGATAGCCGGGTCGGAGCATACGAGCTTCTCTACGATATCCATATCCGGACCGGTGGGGGTCATGGGTACATTGATCATCTCGATGCCAAAATATTCTGTGATCGCAAAATGTCTGTCATATCCCGGAACGGGGCACAGGAATTTGACCTTATCCAGCTTGCTCCATGGGGTGCTGCCCATGACGCCGTGGGTCATGGAACGCGCAATCGTATCGTACATCACATTTAAACTGGAATTTCCGAAAATTACGATATTATCCTTTGGTACTTCCATCATATCGGCAAGAAGCTGTTTTGCTTCTTTGATGCCGTCTAATACTCCATAATTGCGGCAGTCTACGCCTTCCTCGCAAACCAAGTCGGATTTACTGGTGAGGACGTCCATCATCTCCATGGACAGGTTGAGCTGCTCGGTTGACGGTTTGCCTCTGGACATGTCGAGCTTCATGCCCTTTGCTTTTACTTTTTTAAATTCCTTTTCTAAATCTGCCTTTAATGCCGATAATTCTTTTTTTGATAAATCCTTATACGCTGCCACTTTTATGCATCCTCCAATACTTATTTTACTCAACGTGTACTATTTTACCATAAATTGAAAAATCGTCAATTGTTTCTTGCAAAATAAAATTAAAAAATCAAGAATTTTGTGAAAATAAACAATAAATATGAATGAATGCAAATGTGTTTATTCATTTGTGCATGTAAAACAGTATCCAACCGCGCATATTGCCCCACCGGACGGGTATCTGGCAGGGCAGTATGGGAAGTGTAGATTTTACTATTTCAATGACAACTGGGTAATGACAGATTTCACATGGTCAATCTCTTTGCGGGACGCCATTTCTGCCGGAACATAATAGCTCTTTTCGCGGGCTGTTTGATATAATTTTTCCTGTGACATTTCGCATTCGTTACGAATCTGCTTTAAGCACTGCTTTAGCTCTTTGTTTTCAGTCTGCGGAATCATTTCCCCAAAACGGGAGAGTTCGCCGTTAACTCCATTCAGGGCGTCCACAACCATTGTTTTTTCACTTAACATGACGTTACCTCCTGTACGCTTTTTATAAGAATTTCATAAGATCCTGCTTGTTTTTCATTGCTGAGTTGGCTGCATCTGTAAATAATTTTTTGATTTCAGGATCCTTGCACTGGCTTGCATATTCCGTCATTTTACAATGGCTGTTATCATAACCTCCAATTAAGTGGCGAAGATTCTGAAGATCCAATACTGATATTTCTGACATGGGAAATCCTCCTTTCATAATGTGGCAAAGTTAATTCCCGCGAAGCAGCGGGCCAAGCAGCCATGCTTACATGGATATTTGGCGGCTGCTGCGAGAGCCAAATACCCCGTCGGCTTGCTGCGAGATATTTGACTATTTACAGAGAATAGTATGTCAGATGAATGCAGAAACTATGTACGGAAGTAATTTTGGAATTAAGGTATATATTTCCAGAAAAATAAAAGAATAAAAAAACGGGTTTTTTGACATTGTAAATTTTAGCGGCGTTTGGATTCTTCTGCTGAAGTTTGGATAAAACGGCGAAACAGTTCTCTCATTTTGGAAGAAGTATCATACATACATTCCGGATGCCACTGGACTCCGATTAAAAAGGGATGGCCATCAGCTTCTAAAGCTTCAATTACCTGATCGGAGGTGTGTCCAACCGGAGTAAGATCATAGGCCGGATGCTTGATATACTGGTGGTGAAAGCTATTGGTAAAGGCATATTCATGAAAAATATTATATAGCATGCTAGGTTTTTTAAAGAAAACCTTGTGGGAAATGTCGCTGCGTTTTCTGGAATGCTGTATATGTCCGATCTGGTTTTGCGGGTATAAGGATGCATCCTGATAAATACTGCCTCCCATGGCGACATTTAATACCTGCATTCCCCGGCAGATGGCAAGCAGCGGCTTGTGGGAAGCAAGAACCGTCTGCGCGAGTTCTAAGTGAAAGGAATCTGTTTTTAAATCAGTCATTCCGTTTTGAGGCGAAGGCTCTTCGTCCATAAGCGCCGGTGTGATGTCATCGCCGCCGCAGAAGAGAAACCCATCGCAGAACTTAAGGGAAGAAGGCTCCGGGGGATTTTCCATGCAGGGAAGAATGATGGGAAGACCGCCTGAGCTTTCAATGGCATGGATATAAGGCTGGCTGACAAATTGTTTATCTTCTGTGAAGCCGCAGCTTGCAATACCGATAACAGGAACCATGCTTGCAACCTCCTGAGAAATGGGATATTTTATGAAAAAAATAGATTGTATGCTATATATATGTGCCTGCTTTGATAATATGAAAGAAATAGTAAAAGAATGCTGCGGTTGATTTGCAGCATTCTTTTACGCCTGAATAAACTTTGCCTGAACAAGAATTATTTGTCCGCTTCTTTTTCCTGCATTACCATGGCGCGGACCTTCAAAGGAAGTCCAAACAGATTAATGAATCCGTCCGCATCATGATGATCGTATAAATCCCCGGTAGTGAAGCTTGCAAGGGATTCACTGTAAAGTGAATAGGGGGAAGTGGTTCCGGCTTTGATAATATTACCCTTATAGAGCTTGAATTTGACTTCGCCAGTCACGTATTCCTGTGTGCTTTCGATAAAGGCCTGTACTGCTTCGCGCAGCGGCGTGAACCATTTGCCTTCGTATACGATCTGAGACAGCTTGTTGCCCATCTCTTCTTTTACTTCGTAGGTTGCACGGTCCAAAACCAGCTCTTCTAATTGCTGATGAGCTTCGTAGAGAATGGTTCCGCCAGGGGTTTCATATACGCCCCGGGATTTCATGCCGACAACACGGTTTTCTACAATATCAATAATACCGACGCCATGTTTGCCGCCAAGCTCATTTAGCTTACGGATAATGTCGGATACCTTCATTTCCTGTCCGTTTACGCTCTTTGGAACGCCTTTTTCAAAGGTCATCGTTACATATTCCGGTTCGTCGGGAGCCTTTTCTGGAGTAACTCCGAGAACCAGAAGATGGTCATAATTTGGTTCACAGGATGGATCTTCCAGCTCTAAGCCCTCATGGCTGATGTGCCACAAGTTCCGGTCGCGGCTGTAGCTGTGGCTGGCGTCAAAGGGAAGATTGATGCCATGCGCTTTGCAGTATTCAATCTCATCTTCCCGGGACTGCATGGTCCACACGTCGGTCATTCTCCATGGCGCGATGATTTTGAGATCCGGTGCGAGAGCCTTGATGCCAAGCTCAAACCGGATCTGGTCGTTTCCTTTTCCGGTGGCGCCATGGCAGATCGCGGCAGCGCCTTCTTTTCTGGCGATTTCAACCAGCCTTTTTGCAATAGCCGGGCGAGCCATAGAGGTGCCCAGAAGATATTTGTTTTCATAAACAGCGTGTCCCTGAACGCAGGGTACAATATAATTGTCGCAAAAATCATCAACAATATCTTCTATATATAATTTGGAAGCGCCGGATAATTTGGCGCGCTCTTCCAAACCATCCAGTTCTTCGCCCTGCCCGCAGTCAATGCAGCAGCAGATAACTTCATAGTTAAAATTCTCTTTCAGCCAAGGTATGATAGCAGTAGTGTCAAGGCCGCCTGAATAAGCGAGAACAACTTTTTCTTTCATTATAAATTCCTCCAGACTTATGTTTTGTTCTATTATGGTATGTTCTGTATTTACGCAAACATTACTATACACCAAATTTTATAAATATGCAATAAGAAATGAGAGGATGAAATATAATTCTATATTATGCATATAAAATGAATAAAAAACAGGAGATTATACAGGCATAATGCATATAATTTCTGGAAAATGCAGGAGTTCATATAGGAAATAAAAAATATGCTTGCATAATATTCACGAGCAATGTATAATTATACGTCATAAGGAATACGGAGATGAAAAAAGGCGTTGGTTTGCGGACAAATTTGAAAGAATGCTTTACATACATTTGAAAGTGGTATAAACTAATCGTTGTATTCTTTATAATAGGTAAAGAAAGGAAAAGATCAAGAATGATTAAAGTGGGTATTATTGGTTCGACCGGTTATGCAGGAGGCGAACTGGTGCGGATCCTTACAGGCCATAAAGAGGCGGAGATTGTCTGGTATGGTTCGAGAAGTTATGTAAATCAAAGATATGCGGATGTTTATCAGAACATGTTTCAGATTGTAGATGCAAAATGTATGGATGATAATATGGAAGAACTGGCAAGGCGGGCGGATGTGATTTTTACGGCTACGCCTCAGGGATTGTGTGCGTCTCTGGTAAATGAGGATATTTTATCTAAGACAAAGATCGTAGATCTGAGCGCGGATTTCCGCATTAAAGACGTATCTGTCTATGAGAAATGGTACGGCATTGAGCACAAGAGCCCTCAGTATATAGAGGAAGCGGTTTACGGCCTGTGCGAGATCAACAGGGAGGATGTAAAGCGGGCCAGACTGGTTGCAAATCCAGGCTGTTATACGACTTGCTCCATTCTGACAGCCTATCCGCTGGCAAAGGAAGGCATCATTGATATGAGTACGCTGATTGTGGACGCAAAGTCTGGAACTTCCGGAGCGGGCAGAGGAGCGAAGCTGCCGAACCTGTTCTGCGAGGTGAATGAGAATATGAAGGCGTATAGCGTAGCTTCCCATAGACATACTCCGGAGATCGAGGAGCAGCTAGGGTATGCTTCCGGCGAAAAGGTTGTGATTAATTTTACGCCGCATTTGGTTCCGATGAACCGCGGCATTCTGGCTACGGAATATGCGTCCCTGAAAAAGAATGTAAGCTGGTCTGATGTGAAAGAAATTTATGATAAATATTATCAGAAAGAGAAATTCGTCCGGGTTCTTGACGAGGGTGTTCTGCCGGAGACCAAATGGGTGGAAGGAAGCAACTATGTGGATATCAACTTTAAGATTGATACGCGTACAAACCGTATCATCATGATGGGTGCGATTGATAATCTGGTAAAGGGCGCGGCCGGACAGGCGGTGCAGAATATGAACCTGATGTTTGGACTGGATGAGTCGGAAGGACTGAATCTGGTTCCGATGTTCCCGTAAGGAGGGAAATTGCTTTGGTGCAATTTATCCAAGCTGCTGACGTGGCACATTGGAGAAGATTTTTGAAAAGAGGTATCTATGATTCGAGTAATGACGATGGAGGACTATGACGAGGTGTATGCCCTGTGGAAGAAAATCCGGGGGTTTGGGATTCGGAGTATTGATGATTCCAGAGCGGGTGTGGAGCGGTTCTTGAAACGGAATCCTGCCACCAGTGTTGTGGCTGTGGAGGATGGAAAAGTTGTTGGCAGCATTCTCTGCGGACACGACGGAAGAAGAGGATGCTTTTATCATGTATGCGTTGACGCCGCATACCGCAGAAAGGGTATCGGCAGGACGATGGTCGTTGCTTCCATGGAAGCATTAAAGGAGGAGCACATTAATAAGGTATGCTTAATTGCATTTACCAGAAATGATGTGGGGAACGCTTTTTGGAATACGATCGGATGGACGAGAAGAATGGATTTGAATTACTATGATTTTACATTGAATGAGGAGAATATTACGGCATTTAACGAGCAGTAGAAAAGAAGAAAGGCGGAGATCGGAGATGGAAATTATCAAAGGCGGCGTAACAGCGGCGAAGGGATTTGAAGCGGCAAGTACAGCGGCGGGAATTAAATATCAGGACCGTACGGATATGGCGCTGATTTACAGCAAGGTGCCTTGCGAGACGGCTGGAACCTTTACTACCAATCTGGTAAAGGCGGCTCCTGTGAAGTGGGATAAACAGGTTGTGGACAGCGGGAAGAAATCGCAGGCAGTCATTGTAAACTCTGGCATTGCGAATGCGTGTACAGGAGCGGAAGGGTTTGGCTACTGCAGAGAGACTGCAGAAGCGGCGGCAGAGCATTTGTCTGTGGACGCAGAGGGCGTTTTGATCGGTTCTACCGGAGTGATTGGAAAACAGCTTCCCATTGACAAAGTGAAAGCCGGAATTGGAGCGCTGGCAGGAAAGAAGAAGGATTCGTTAGAGAAGGGAACGGAGGCGGCAAAAGCGATTATGACCACAGATACCTGTGAGAAAGAGATTGCCGTGACGATTCAGGCCGGCGCAAAGACAGTAACGATAGGGGGCATGGCGAAGGGCTCTGGCATGATCCATCCAAATATGTGCACGATGCTTGCATTTATCACGACAGATGCGGCAATTACAAAAGAAGCCTTGCAAAAAGCTTTGAGTGAGGATGTGGCGGATACCTATAATATGATTTCTGTAGACGGGGATACGTCCACAAACGATACGGCGCTTGTTCTTGCAAACGGAATGGCGGAAAATCTGACGATCGAATACGGGACGAAAGATTACGAAGAATTTAAGCGGGCGCTGCATGTGGTGAATGAATATCTGGCGAAGAAGATTGCCGGGGACGGAGAGGGCGCCACAGCTCTTTTTGAGGCGAAAGTGATCGGGGCAGATACCAAAGAACAGGCAAAGGTTCTGGCAAAGGCAGTTGTATGTTCCAATCTGACTAAGGCAGCCATCGCGGGCCATGATGCAAACTGGGGAAGGATCCTGTGCGCTATGGGTTATTCCGGCGCAGAGTTTGACCCGGAGAAAGTAGATCTGTTCTTTGAAAGTAAAGCCGGAAAGATTCAGATTATCGAGAATGGCGTAGCGGTGGATTACAGTGAAGAGGAAGCGACGGCAATTCTTTCTGAATCGGAAGTTACAGCCATTGCAGATATAAAGCTGGGGGAGGAAACGGCCGCGGCATGGGGGTGTGATTTGACACACGGCTATATCGATATCAACGCAGATTACAGAAGTTAAATAGGAGCAGAGAAATGGATCAGAATATGCAGAAATATCTGGATAAAGCGGAGGTGCTCATCGAGGCGCTTCCTTATATCCAGCGGTTTAACCGAAAGGTGATTGTGGTAAAATACGGCGGAAGCGCTATGGTAGACGAAGAATTGAAAAAGCAGGTTATTGAGGACGTAACCCTTTTGAAGCTGGTTGGTTTTAAGCCGATCATTGTACACGGAGGGGGTAAGGAGATCAGCCGATGGGTCAGTAAGGTGGGAATGGAGCCCAAATTCATTAACGGTCTCAGGGTGACGGATGAGGCGACTATGGAGCTTGCGGAAATGGTGCTGGGTAAGGTGAATAAGGAGCTTGTCCAGCTTGTTCAGGGATTGGGCGTACGAGCGATCGGAGTGAGCGGCAAGGACGGCGGGCTTCTTAAAGTTACGAAGAAATATTCCGGCGGCGAGGATATCGGCTTTGTGGGAGAAGTTCAGGAAGTAAACGCAGAAATTCTGTGGGATCTTCTGGAAAAGGATTTCCTGCCGATTGTATGTCCGGTGGGAATGGATGAGAAATTTAGCACCTACAACATCAATGCAGACGATGCGGCCTGCGCCATTGCCCGGGCTATGAATGCAGAGAAGCTGGCGTTCCTTACGGATATCGAGGGGGTTTATAAGGATCCGAAGGATCCAAATACTTTGATTTCCGAGCTTCAGATTTTTGAGGCAAAAAAGTTGATGGAGGATGGATTTATTGGCGGCGGCATGCTTCCTAAGCTGAACAACTGTATTGATGCAATTGAAAATGGAGTTTCCAGAGTACATATACTGGACGGACGAATCGCACACTGTCTTCTTTTGGAAATATTTACCAATAAGGGAATTGGAACGGCAATTCTAAGGGATGGAGAAGAAATGTATTCCGCCGGATAATATGAGCTTAAAAAACCAGTGATTGGATATACTAGTAGAAAGATTGTTTTCGGAAAAGAAAAGGAGGTATATCTAATTGATTGGTTTTTTTATTGCGTTATTATCTGGAGCACTAATGAGTATTCAGGGTGTATTTAATACACAGGTGACAAAGACGGCAGGTATGTGGGTCAGCAATGGCTGGGTACAGTTCAGCGCTTTTTTGGTATGCGTGGCTGCATGGCTGTTTGCCGGAAGAGATTCCATTGGGGAGCTTGCCAAGGTGGAGCCTAAATATATGCTGCTTGGGGGAGTGATTGGAGCCGGCATTACATGGACGGTGATTAAGAGTATGGAGCAGCTTGGCCCTGCTAAAGCGGCGCTGCTTATTGTAATTTCCCAATTAATCGTTGCTTATGTGATAGAACTGCTGGGAGTGTTTGGCGTGGATAAGGAACCGCTGGAATGGCGCAAAGTAGGCGGTATGGCATTGGCATTAATAGGAGTTGCAATTTTCCAGTGGAAATAGTAGAATAATTATGTCTAGGCATAAGGAGGGCATTTACAGTATCGACAACTGTAAAGGAGGATTTTATGCAGGACAGTAAAAAAAGAATGATGGCCTTAGCGGCAGCGGCGCTGGCTGTCTGTTTGATAACAGGCTGCAGCAAGGAGAGTGGTAACGACTCTCTGGAGGAGATTCAGATGCAGACAGACGAGCAGGCACAGTCAGAGACGGATGCGGTCTTAGAAGAGCCGCAGCTTTCAGAGGAAGATTCAGATATCCGAAAAGAAGTTTCTAGAGGAAATGGAAATGAAAAATCGGAAGGAAAGCTCTGCGTGTTTGTCTGCGGAGAGGTAGCTGTTCCGGGGGTATATGAGCTTGCATCGGACAGCCGTATCTATCAGGCGGTAGAAGCCGCAGGCGGCCTGACAGAAGCGGCGGCGGGGGATTATGTGAATCAGGCGGAGCTTGTGGCGGACGGGCAGCGTATCTATATTCCATCGGCGGACGAGGTTCAGACGGGCAGTTTGGAGATGCTTGATTCCGGCGGAAATGGCGCCGAGGGTCAGTCAGCGTCTGACGGCAGAGTGAACCTGAATACTGCCGGGAAAGAGGAACTGATGACTCTTACCGGAATCGGGGAGAAAAAGGCGGAGGCAATCATTCAATACCGGGACGTAAGCGGAGGTTTTGGGAGTATTGAGGAGCTTATGCAGGTAGAAGGAATTAAAGAAGGAACCTTTGAAAAGATTAAAGAGGATATTGTGATATAGGGGGACATATGGGAAAGAGAGTTTTGGTTGTGGACGATGAGAAGCTGATTGTAAAGGGAATCAGGTTCAGTTTGGAGCAGGATGATATGAAGGTGGATTGTGCCTATGACGGGGAGGAGGCGCTGAAGCTTGCCAGAGAGAATGAATATGATATGATTCTTCTGGATATTATGCTGCCAAAGATCGACGGTTTTGAGGTGTGCAGGCAGATTCGTGAGTATTCGGATGTCCCGATTATTATGCTTACGGCAAAGGGAGAGGATATGGATAAGATTCTGGGTCTGGAATACGGCGCGGATGATTACATAACGAAACCTTTCAATATTTTAGAGGTAAAAGCAAGGATCAAAGCGATCATGCGCAGGGTAGGCAGGAAGACTGGGGGAAGCGACAGCGGCCGGGTGATTCAGAAGGGAAGTATGAAGATTGACTGCGAGAGCAGACGGGTCTTTGTCGGAGAAAAGGAAGTGAATCTGACGGCAAAGGAATTTGACCTGTTAGAGCTGCTTGCTATGAATCAGAATAAGGTATACAGCAGGGAGAATCTTTTGAATATTGTATGGGGGTATGAATATCCCGGCGATGCCAGAACAGTGGATGTACATATCCGCAGGCTCAGAGAGAAGATTGAACAGCATCCAAGCGATCCGAAGTATGTCTATACAAAGTGGGGAGTTGGTTATTATTTTAGGGGTTAGACGGTATATCAAATTCAAGTTTTTCAAGAGCCTGCGCTTTTACATCATACTGCTTTTAATGCTGGTGGGCATTATTCCATGCGTGGTGATGAAAGCAATGGTTCTTGAGAGCTATGAGAAAAGGGCAGTTGACGTACGGACTGCAGAGATACAAAATCAATGTACGATTCTATGTAATCAGCTTAGCAGTTCCCATTACTTGGAAAATGGGGTTTCCGAGATTATTCAGTCAGAGTTAATTCAGCTATCGAATATTTATAATGGGCGGATTATGGTGGTTAACGATGATTTTTGCATTGTAGAGGATACCTATAATCTGGAAAAGGGCAAGACCATCGTATCAGAGGATGTGATGAACAGTTTCCGGGGAGAGGTAGTAAGCCGGTATGATGGAAAGAACCGTTTTATAGAAGTTGCCGCGCCTATCAAGACAGAAGATGAGGAACAGATTCTCGGCGTAATGCTGGTGAGCGTCTCAACAGATACGATTGCAGCGACTAAGGCGCTGCTTGGAAAGAAGGCAAATATTGCGGAATTGATTATTATTCTGGTAGTTATGGCGGCGGCAATTTTTCTGGGAACAGTTATGGTGCGTCCCTTTGCTAAGATTACCAAATCGATTGGAGATTTGACGGACGGGTATAATACGGATTATCTGCATGTATATACTTATGAAGAAACAGGGCTGATTTCAGATGCATTTAATAAGATGCTGGGCAGGTTGAAGAGCTTGGATGAATCCAGACAGGAATTTGTGTCGAATGTGTCTCATGAATTGAAAACGCCTCTGACATCCATGAAGGTACTGTCAGATTCTATCCTTATACAGAAAGATGCTCCAGTTGAACTGTATCGGGAATTTATGGGAGACCTGTCGGAGGAGATTGAGCGTGAGAATAAGATTATCAATGATCTGCTGGCATTGGTGAAAATGGACAAGACTGCGGCGGATATGAATATTAAGTCGGAGAACATCAATGAGGTGATTGAACGAATATTAAAACGTCTGCAGCCTCTTGCGGCGGATGCCGATATTGAAGTGGTATATGAGAGTTTTCGGCCGGTTACCGCAGAGATTGATGAGGTAAAGCTGTCTCTGGCAGTGACGAATCTCGTGGAAAACGCGATAAAATATAATAGTGAAAAAGGCTGGGTGCATGTATCCCTGAATGCAGACCACAAATATTTTTATATTGAGATTGCGGATTCGGGAATCGGCATTCCGGAAGAAGAGACGGAGCATATTTTTGAGAGATTTTACCGGGTAGATAAATCCCATTCCCGTGAAATCGGAGGTACCGGACTTGGACTTTCTATTGCGAGAAATGTGGTGGTAATGCATAGAGGAGCGATTAAGGTGTTCAGCCAGCCCGGTGAGGGAACCACTTTTTCTGTGAGGATTCCAATTACTTATGCAGGCTAAAGCTGTATTAGATCTGCTGCTATGAGCGGCCTTCTAGGCCGCAAATAGCGGCTTGGGTTCATGCTGGGTTAGGTTAAAATGCTATACCTTAACGGACATTAGCAGTTCAATAAGTATGGATGGAGGGATTGCGATGAAAGCTTATGTCAGTACTTTTTTCCTGTTTGTTATTTGCTGTTTTGCGGCGGCAGGATGCGGGCAGAAGGAAGAGGCGGGCGATATACAGATTTATTATCTGAACACAGAGGGGACAGCTCTGGCGACGGAAAGCTACAATTGGAAATCGGATCAGATTTCTGAACGTATTGAAGAAGTGCTTGAACGGTTAAGAAAACCTAAAGATACAGTAAAATGTACATCTGCGATTCCTGCAGATGTTCTTGTGACGGATTATCAGATTGAGGGGAACCGGCTGGATCTCTATTTTAGTCAGGAGTATGAGCTTTTGAATAAATCGGAAGAGGTGCTTCTCCGTGCGGCGGTGGTTGAATCGATGACACAGATTGAAGAGGTATATCTGATTCAGTTTTATGTAAAAGGAAAACCGTTGGAGAATAACCATGGCGAAGCGGTGGGATATATGCGGAAGGACGACTTTGTACAGAATACAGGAACGGCGTTAAATTCCTACCAGCAGGAGAATGTTACGCTTTATTTCGCAGATTCATCAGGATCCAGCCTTGTGAAAACAGAAGTTGTACTGCGCTATAACAGTTATATGACATTAGAAAAAGCAATAGTGGAGCAACTGATTAAAGGACCGGAAATAGAGGGACGACTTGCGGTGATTCCTGCAGAAACGAAGCTATTGAGCGTTTTGATTAAGGATGATATCTGCTATGTGAATTTAAATGAAGGATTTCTTGCAAAAACTCCCATAACAAGTCCGGAATTAGCGGTATATTCCTTGGTAAATTCGATTATAGAAGGCGGGAACTGCAGTCAGGTACAGATCTCCATTAATGGGGATCCAGATGTGAAGCTAGAAGGGGAATTTGCGTTAGACAAACCATTTGAGAGAAATATGGAAATTGTGGAGGAATAAGTTATAGAAATAAAAAAGTATATAAAAGAAAGAATATTGTTTTCAATGTGCCTATTCTTTCTGCTTGCAATTTTTATTGGCGTTCACTGGGGAAAGGATACTTTTTTGAAAAAGTATTTTTCTTTTCCCTCAGAGGAACGGATTACGGAAGGGACGCAGGTACTCGTAAGAGGGCAGATTTATCAGATAGAACAGGCGTCAGATTATCAAATGCTATATCTTAAAAATAATTCTATTAGTTATCATAAGCTTCAGAATAATCATAAGCATCAGAATAATCAAAAGGATCAAAAAAATCAGAAAGATCAAATAGATCAGAAGGAAAATTATCAGAAGGAAAATCATCAGAAGGATAGTCATCAAAAAGACAGTAATCAGAAGGATAGCCATCAAAAAGATAGTAATCAGAAGGATAGCCATCAGGAGCAAAGCGTTCAGGAACCTTATGTGATCATATATGAAAGCAGCGGGCAGAAACTTCGGCTGGGAAATATAGTAGAAGCGTCCGGAGAGCTTGAGTTTTTTGAAGAAGAGAGGAATCCTGGCGGATTTTCACAGAAGCTTTATTACCGAACTCGGAAAATTGCTGCATACCTTTGGAGCGATAAGGTTCAATGTGTAAATGGGGAAATCGATAGGTTTAAGAATAGTTTATATAACTTTCGGTTAAGATGGAAAAGCTTGCTGATGGACGCAGCAGGAGAAGAGGACGGGGGTATATTATGCGCGGTTCTTTTGGGCGAAAAAAGGCAGATAGATGGGGAAGTAAAGGAATTGTACCAAGTAAATGGGATGGCACATATCTTGGCGATTTCGGGGCTGCATTTATCTTTTATCGGAATCGGGATCTATAAGATTTTGCGGAGACTTACCGGATCTTATCCGGTTGGAGGGGCGTTTGGCATCTTGTTTCTGATGTTATATATCCTTATGATTGGGTTTACCGTGTCTGCAGTGCGGGCGCTTACGATGTTTTTATTCCGTGTGGGAGCGGATATGGCCGGGCGGCATTATGATGCGCCGACGGCGCTTTCTGTGGCGGCGGTTGTGGTGTTAGTGTGGCGGCCGCTCAGTCTGTATGACGGCGGATTCTGGCTGTCCTTTGGGGCGGTGTTTGCGATTTTGGCGGTGGTGCAGGAAGGCATATCTGTGTGTACATTATATAACAATGGACAACAGATGAAGACAAGGAGGCTGCAGAGTTCCCCGGAACAACATATGAAAGATGGTCCTCTGTTTGTATATTTCATGAGATTTTGGGAGTATGTATGGCAGATAATATTACAGGGACTGACGGCCAGTGTCGGTATCAATCTGGTCATCTTTCCTATTCTGCTCTATTATTTCTATGAATTTCCGCTCTATTCTTTTGTTCTGAATCTCTTTGTAATCCCGTTGATGTCCGTATTATTATTTTTGGGAATGGCAGGAAGCCTGTTGGCGTTGTGGTTTGCTCCTGTGTCCGCAATACTGTTTTGGATATGTAGTAAAATCTTGTGGATTTATAAGGCGAGTTGTGAGATAACACTTGGTCTGCCGGGAGCGAGGCTTGTGATCGGAAGACCTGAGATATGGCAGATTGCGGTATATTATGTTTTTCTGTTTTCTGGGTTGATTTGGCTGAGATATATGATCTTATCAGTGAAGACGCAAGAAGAACAGGCGGGAAAAGGCAGTCAAGCGGATTGGCGAAACAGGAAAAAGAAACAAATTGCTGTGTTTTTTTTGTGGGTAGTGGGAATTGTGATTTTAAGCACCCGTTTTGGAGAGGCGGGGAAACTTACGACTGTAGTTCTGGATGTGGGGCAGGGAGACGGAATTTTTATGAAAGGACCGGAGGGTAATACCTATCTGGTTGATGGCGGGAGTAGTGACGTGAAGAAGGTGGGACAGTACAGGCTGGAACCATTCTTAAAGTCACAAGGAGTCGGCAGGCTTGATTATGTGCTGATCTCCCATGGCGACAGCGATCATATGAACGGTGTGGAAGAACTGATTGAGAGACAGAATATCGGTGTGAAGATTGGTACATTGGTTCTACCGGTGAAGGAGGTGTGGGATGAGGCTTTGGAAGAATTGGCAGGAAAAGCAAGAAATCATGGAATCCGTGTAGCGGTGATAGAACCGGGACAGAGTATTAGGGAAGGAGAGATGGTGATCACATGTATACAGCCGGGAAATATGGGGATAGAATCAGAAGACGCCGAATCAAGCAAGGGAAATACTGTGCCGGGGACAGGCAGAACAGGGCTAGAACTAGGTAACGAGGCATCTATGGTATTGGCAGTAAGGTATGGAGAATTCGATATGCTTTTTACTGGAGATGTGGAGGAAGAAGGAGAAAGACAGCTTACAAAACAGTTAGAGGAAAGCTATCTGGATTGTACTTGGGAAGTTCTGAAGGTGGCGCATCATGGTTCAAAAAACTCATCAACGGAGGGATTTCTCCAACTGGTCCGGCCTGCGTATGCACTCATATCGGCGGGACAAGAGAACCGATATGGGCATCCGCACCAAGAAACAGTAAAGAGGCTTGCAGATGTTGGAAGCAAGGTATACTCGACGCAGGAAAATGGGGCAATAATAGTAGAGGTAGAAGGTGGGGAAATATTAAGAATGAAGAAATGGCAAAGATAGATTGCAAAATGGGAAACCATGCATTGGAATTTTTATGGAAATGCCGTTGTTTAGTTGTTATAATGTAGTTGGAAATAAATTATTGCAGGAAAAACGCTTGTGGATGGAAGGGATGTGGAAGAAAATGGAAGTGAGAAAGAAGAAACTGCCCATAGGAATTGATAATTTTGAAAAACTTTGTTCAGAAGATTTTTATTATATTGATAAAACCGGGTTCATCAGAGAACTTCTTGATAATTGGGGTGAAGTAAATCTGTTCACCCGTCCCAGAAGATTCGGGAAAACGTTGAATATGAGCATGTTGGAACATTTTTTTTCACTGAATGGAGATAAAAGTATTTTTGAGGGATTGAAAATTTCAAAGGAAACAGCAATTTGTGAAGAATATATGGGAAAATATCCAGTTGTATCTATTTCATTAAAAGGAATTGATGCGCTTAACTTTGAAACAGCATTTGAAAGAGCAGTTCTGCTTGTAAAAAGGGCGGTTTTGAAAGCGTACTATCTATTGGAAAGCGATGCACTGAATGAACAAGATAAAGCGAATTACCGAAAACTTCTGGATGATAATATGACGGAAGCAATATTGGGTGATAGCTTAAGAGTATTATCAGAATTGTTGGAGAAGCATCATGAGACAAAGGTTATCCTACTGATTGACGAATATGACGTCCCGTTGGCAAAGGCTCATGCAAACGGATACTATGATCAGATGATTTCTTTAATCCGGAATCTGCTTGGAGAGGCGCTGAAGACAAACAGCAGCTTAAAATTTGCTGTGCTGACCGGATGCCTTCGTATTTCAAAAGAAAGTATTTTTACTGGACTCAATAACCTAAAGGTGCGTTCTGTTACGGATGTACGGTTTGATGAGTATTTTGGATTTACAGATACAGAAGTGAGGAGGCTCTTGGAATATTATGGACATCCGGATTGTTATGATATAGCAAAGAAATGGTATGATGGATATCATTTTGGCAATGTAGATGTATATTGTCCTTGGGATGTTTTAAATTACTGTGATTCATTATTGGATGATAAAGATGCACAGCCGGAGAATTACTGGGTTAATACCAGCAGCAATGATGCGGTGAAACGGTTTATTCAAGAGTCGGCAAATGCTGTGACCAAACGGGAGATTGAGAACCTGTTGGCAGGTGAGGTTATTACGAAGGAAATTCATCAGGAACTCACATACCCGGAGATTTATGAGACAATTGACAATATGTGGAGTCTGCTTTTTACCACAGGGTATCTGACGAAGAGGGGGAAAGCAGAGGGGAGACTTATGAAACTGGTAATTCCTAATTTGGAAATCCGGGATATTTTTGAAACGCAGATCATGGAATTTTTTAAGGAGAATGTTCGGGAAGACGGGGAGATGCTGACCCGTTTCTGTGATGCCCTGCAGAATGGAGATGCGGAAAATGTAGAAAAGATATTTACAGAATATTTAAGGAAGACTATCAGTATCCGG
>CAJUTH010000029.1:379-48035 GCA_910589275.1 uncultured Dorea sp. | reverse complement strand
ACGGGTTTCATAACCCCATCGGTGCCTTTCGCAGAAAGGCGGATTATAATTATGACAAAAACAGCGTAGTGTATACGGGGACGCATGACAATGAGACGATTGCCGGATGGTTCTGTGAAGGGATACAGGATGAGGAGCAGCGGATGGTAAGAGATTATCTGTGCGAATATAACCGTGAGGATAAAGAAATGTATTATCCTTTGGTATGTTTGGCTATGGCAAGCGTATCGAAATTGTGTGTGATACCTTTGCAGGATTGGCTGGGGTATGATAATCGTGCCAGAATGAATGTGCCTTCTACAACTGGGAATAACTGGAAGTGGAGAGTGAAAAAAGAAGAGCTTACAGAGGAATTAGCCAAGACGGCCTATTTGACAGCAAAGAGGTATGGAAGGTTACTATTCACGGGTCAGGAATGCGCCAAACTGCGCATTCCGTAAGAACATGATGCAGGAGTAATATGCTGATTGAATTTGTGTGGATTTCCGGATATAATAGGGTTGCAGTTTTGTTTGGGGTGTAAATACAGACAAGGAGCAGATAATGTCCATAATCTTTCATATAGATGTAAATTCTGCCTTCTTAAGCTGGACGGCAGTTGAAGAACTAAAGAACGGAGCAGAAAGGGACTTGCGTGAGATCCCCGCGATTATCGGCGGGGATCAGCAGTCGCGCCATGGCGTGGTGCTGGCCAAGTCGATTCCTGCAAAAAAGTATGGCATTCGTACCGGGGAACCGGTTGCGAATGCCTTTCGCAAATGTCCGAATCTTACGATGGAGCCGCCGGATCATAAGCTGTATCGGGAGTACAGCCGGAAGCTGATGGAATTCTTATATACCTATACGCCGGATATTGAGCAGGTCAGCGTAGACGAGTGCTATCTGGACTTTACCGGGATTGCATATCAGTTTTCCTCCCCTGTGGAGGGCGCTTTGGAGATGAAAAACCAGGTGTACGAGAAGTTTGGATTTACGGTAAATATTGGGATTTCCACCAATAAGCTGCTGGCAAAAATGGCGTCGGATTTTGAGAAACCAAATAAAGTCCATACTTTATTTCCAGAGGAAATGAAAGCAAAGATGTGGAAGCTTCCGGTATCGGAACTGTATATGGCGGGGCGTTCCAGCGTGGAAGTCCTTAAGAAGCTGGAGATTTATACCATAGGAGATCTGGCGGAGACGGACCCTGCGCTGCTGGAGCTGCATCTGAAGAGCCATGGGCGGATGTTGTGGGAATTTGCCAATGGGAAGGGAGACGCCAGCGTGACGGCAGAAAAGGCGGAGGCGAAGGGGATCGGTAATTCTACTACGCTGTCCAAAGATATCACTACAGAGGAGGAGGCTGGAAAAATTCTGCTGCGGCTTGCAGAAAGCGTTGGCGCAAGGCTCAGAAAGGCGAAGCAGAAAGCAAATATGCTGAGTGTTGAGATCAAGTATTACAATTTTGAAGTGACTTCTCACCAGAGACAGATGGGAAGGCCTACCAACAGTGATACCGACATTTACAGGGAGGCGGTATCTCTGTATCAGGAATTGTGGGATGGGAGGCCGGTAAGGCTCCTTGGGATCCGAAGTTCAAAGCTTGTGGGAGAAGATGAGCCGGAACAACTCAGTATTTTTGATATTCCTATGCTGCGGGAGGAAACACGGGAAAAGGAGCCTTTCGGGAAAGCGGTGGGAGCGGGCGGTCAGAAAGAGAAACAAGAACCTCCAAGAAGTATCCCGGATGCGGAGAAGCAGAAGAAACTTAACCGGGCGCTGGACGAGATACGGAAGAAATACGGGGACGGCGCGGTGAAAAGAGGGAGGTTCCTATAGAGAATCCAACGGGTACACAGTTACCGTGCAATTTTTTGTACTGAAAACAGATTGTTTAAACCCAGTTTGATATGAGACAATATCCATGTAACGAAGGAAAAAAGAAAAGTTCACTATTGGGGGGTGTAAGAAACCGTGAGTAATCTTAACCAACGGTGCGGGCAGATTTTGAGTATTCTGACCCATGAAAGCGGATACGTGTCTCTTGGAAGGCTATGTGAAAAGACCGGGGTCTCCAGACGGAGCATCTATTACGATATATGTAAAATCAATGAATGGCTTGACGAACATGAGATCGAAGGGCTGGAACCGGAGCGTGGAAAAGGGATTTTTCTAACCGCTGAAAATAAGGAAAAGATTCTTGCAGTATTGGAGGAAAAGGAGTATGAGGATTACTACCAGTTCCTTCCTTCTGAGCGCGTGAAAATAATGATCTGCAATGTGATTCACAGCAGCCGGCCGGTTTATATTGAACAATTGATCGATTTATGTAATGTTAGCCGCAATACCGTGTTCGGAGATATTAAAGTTGCGGTTCAGCGGCTGCGGGAATATAACCTAGAACTGGCTTATGAAGCGAAAGACGGCTATTACATTACAGGTGATCCAATCCAGATCCGCGCATTGTTCATCTTGTATTATGAGGAACTGCGTTCTTTTACGGACAGCGGCTTGATACCATTTTTAAACCGTTCGTCGGTACAGGAATACTACGATAAATTATGTGCGTTAAAGGATGAGCTTCGAATCGAATATGTAGAAGGAAGCCTGGACGCCCTTGCCCTGCTTTTGCCGGTCATGTACAGGAGCGAGGCCAGTCTGGAGTTTGCCGGGTTAAAGAAGACAGAGCTGTTTGATTCGCTGGAATATCAGATGGTGTGCAAATATTTTTCAGATTTGAGAAAGGAGGAGCAGATCTATTTAAGCCTGCATCTGCTCGGTTCCCGCCTTTCTATGGCAACGGATGAAATTTTTGAAAAACGGTCTGATCAGTCAATTTATGTTATGACGAAAGCGCTGGTAACAGAATTTGAGAAAACAGCCTGTATTAATTTTGTTAAGAGAGACGAGCTGGAGCGGGCGCTGTTTCTACATATCTGCGCGTCTATGTACCGTTATCAGTACGGTATTCAATTTGGGAATCCCATGTGCGGGGATATCGTCAGGGAATATCCGCATTTATTTGAAATTACAAAGTATGTATCCGTTTATCTTGAGCAAATGATTGGGCTTCCGATTCCAGACAGCGAGGTGGCTTATCTGGCGCTTCATTTTGGGGCGTTCATGAAACCGGCGGAAGATATGAAGAATCATTTACGGATTTTGATTGTATGTACCAACGGAGTTTCCACCGGGAACATGCTGAAACATGAGATCAGGAACCTTCTGCCAAACGCGGAGATTATAGGCGTGGCGGCAGCGCCGGCATTTATGAATATAAAAGAAGAGTGTGATCTGATTATTTCTACGGTTAAAATCCGCAGTATGGTTCCGGTTCTTGTGGTTCATCCGATACTGACGGATGAGGATCGGATCTATATCCTGAGCAATTCTCTGGTAAACAGCTATCAGGCGATCGGAGCCGCGGAAGAATTGTTTGAGATGATGAAGAAATATGTGGATGCATCTCAGTATGACAGCCTGCGAAAAGACATCAGCCAGTATATAGAGAATACAAGAGGATATTCCGGCGGCCTTGCGGGCAGGAAGGAGTGCGGCATTGTGGAGATATTGGATGCTTCCCGGGTCAGCGTATGTGGTGAGCAGACTGCATGGGTAGACGCAATTTACCGGACAGGGGAAATATTAGTTCGGAATGCAAGTATCAGAAAATCCTATCTGGATGCTATCATATCCCAAATTATGTATTACGGACCATATATGTTTATTACAGAGCATATTGTTCTGGCGCATGCCAAAGCAGAGGACGGCGTGAACAGGCGGGATTTATCGCTTGCCGTATTTGCGGAGCCGGTGCAGTTTCCTAAGCAGAAAATAGCAAAAGCGATCTTTGTACTCAGCGCGGAAGATAATGAGAAGCATTTGAAGATTTTGAATGATATTTTAAATTTTGCAAAAGACGAAGAAAACATAAAAGCTTTGGAGAATGCCGCAAGCGTTCCGGAGATATTAGATCTGTTCCGGAATACATTGCAGGATTAAATAAGTATATGCGCACGGTCCGCCCTGATTTTAGGACGGGCCGTGCGTATGTTATTTCCAGAATAATTTGAGTTGCACAATAAGGTGCACGAAGCTGGACTTCCAATAAAAAGTAGGCCATGGTAAAGTAAATGCATCGAGAGAAACAACCGGTTGCAGAAAAACCGCCGTATCACATCAGCGGCGGGCGATGATAATCAATGAAAGGAGTTCATTATGAATCTTATCAAGGAATCGAATGTACAGATTTTAGAGGGGGTTTTCGACTGGAAAGAAGCAGTCTGCCGGTCGATGGCGCCGTTAGAAAAAGATGGGTCTGTAACAGAATCCTATAAAGAAGCGATTATAGAAAATATTGAAAATTTAGGTCCGTACATCTGCATTGCGCCCCATGTAGCCCTGCCGCATGCAAGACCTGAGCAAGGGGCTTTGAAAAGTCAGATTGCAGTAACCCTGTTTCGTAAGGAGATTGATTTTAACAGGGAAGATGCAAAGGCCAATTTGTTTATCTCGCTGGCGGCGGCGGATTCAGACAGCCACTTAGGCGCGCTGGTGCAGATTACAGATATTTTGCAGGATGAAGAGAGGACGGCAAAGATACTTAAGGCAAAAGATGCGGCGGAACTTTACCATTATTTCAAATAAGAGAGGGAAACAGATATGACAATATTATTATTTATTCAGGAGGTATTATCTACTCCGGCAATTTTTGTAGGGCTTGTTGCAATGCTTGGCCTGCTGCTCCAGAAATCGGGTACGCAGACGGTTGTTAAGGGAACGATTATGACGATCCTTGGTTTTGTGGTTCTGAATGCGGGCGCCAGCGTGGTTCAGGATGCGATCATACCATTTGGGAACCTGTTCCAGATCGCCTTTGGCGTTGAGGGGGTTGTCCCTAATAATGAGGCGGTGGTATCCCTTGGGCTGTCGCAGTTTGCAGTAGAGACGGCGTCCATATTTGCCTTGGGCATGGTGGCGAATATTCTGCTTGCAAGATTTTCCAGTCTGAAATACATATTCCTTACCGGGCATCATTCACTGTATATGGCTTGCCTGATTACCTGTATCTTAAAGATTGCGGGCATGGACGGGTGGCAGCTTTACCTGACGGGGGCTTTGATTCTTGGATTTGTGATGGCATTTTTCCCATGGCTTATGAATCCGATCATTAAGGAAGTAGTAGGGGATGATTCGGTGGCCCTCGGCCATTTTGGAAGCGCATGCTATTGGCTGAGCGGTATGGTAGGAAAACTGTTTGGCGGCAAAGACGGCAGCAAGAAGGGGACGACTACGGAGGACGTGAACTTCCCGCAGGGGCTTGCTTTCTTAAGGAACAATAATATCTCCATTGCGCTGGTTATGTTTGTCTGCTACTTTGTCGTAGCGGCGGCAGCAGTAATTAAGGTGCCGGCGGAAGCGGCGGAAATATTCGGGGAGGGGAACTGGGTACTGTACGCCATAACACAGTCCATCACTTTTTCGGCGGGTATTTACATCGTGCTGTCTGGCGTACGTCTGCTGATCAATGAGATCGTACCGGCATTTAAAGGTATTTCCGAGAAGCTTGTGCCCAATGCAAAACCTGCGCTGGACTGCCCGATTATCTTTACCTTTGCGCCGAATGCAGTTTTGATGGGGTTTGCAAGTTCCTTTATCGGCGGTATTGCAGCCCTTGGCGTTCTGATTGCTATGAACCATGCCGGGGCAGCGGCGGCATTGATCCTGCCCGGCGCGGTTGTACATTTCTTCTGCGGAGCGACAGCGGGCGTCTGCGGAAATGCCACAGGCGGAGTGAAAGGCTGTATCGCAGGCTCCTTTATCCATGGAGTGGTGGTAACGTTCCTTGCGGCGGGGCTGTACCCGATTATGGGAGCCCTTGGATTTGTAGGAACCACCTTCTCCGATGCGGATTTTACTTTGGTAGGATTTATATTTGGAATGCTGTCTCAGGTTGTAAATCAAACCGTGCTTCTTGCAGCGGCTGTGGTGCTGTTTGTCATTCCAATCGTTATCTACTATGCGACTGGTAAAAATAAGGCGAAGGCAGATGCCTAGTCCGGCAGTTTATCGTTAAATGAGTAATGCAGTACGCTGTGCTGTTTTGCATATGACACTATTTATATTTTATTTCAAATTAAGGAGGATACTCATGGAAAACATTAAAAAAATTATGTGCTTTTGCGGATCAGGTCTTGGTTCTTCATTTATGATGGAGATGAATTGTAAAAAGGCGTTAAAAAGCCTTGGAATTGAAGGAGTGGCGGTAGAGCATACGACGCTGGCGGATATCACGCCGGGAATGGCAGATCTGTTTGTGTGCGGGGAAGATCTCCTGCCGCAGGCGCAGAAGGCTGGAAAGGCAATCGGCTTAAAAAATCTGGTCTCTCTGCCGGAAATGACGGATAAGCTGAAAGGGGCATTTGAAATTTAATTGAAAGACAGCATACACTCCCGGGGATTCTGACTCTGCAAAGGCATGGGAAAGAGAAATTCCGGGAGTGTATTAGAATCATTGGGAGGTTTCGTATGAACAAAGAGCGAAAAAAGGAATTGCAGCTATTTGCTGCGGATGTAAGAGAACAGATTTTAAGGGCTACGAACAGCTCTGGCACAGGCCATCCGGGCGGAAGTCTTTCTTCAGCGGATTATTTTACCTATTTGTATAATGAAGAAATCAGGGTGGATCCAAAAGAGCCGAAAGCGCCGGGCAGAGATCGATTTGTCTTGTCAAAGGGCCATGTGGCGCCGGCATTGTATGCGGCTTTGGCGTTAAAAGGATTCTTTCCGGCAGAGGAACTATTGACTCTGCGTAAAATGGATTCCCATTTGCAGGGCCATCCGAATATGAATACGACGCCGGGCGTTGATATGTCCACCGGATCCCTCGGACAGGGGATTTCCGCAGCGGCCGGCATGGCGAAGGGTGCGAAGCATCTGGGCAGGGACATTCATGTATATACGCTCCTTGGCGATGGGGAGACCGGTGAAGGAGAAGTTTGGGAAGCGGTTATGTTTGCATCTCATTACGGACTGGATAATCTATGCATTGCGGTTGATGTGAACGGCCTGCAGATCGACGGCTATACAAAGGATGTCATGAATGTAGAGCCTTTGGATAAAAAGTTTGAAGCCTTTGGCTGCGACGTAACTGTAGTGTGCGGTCATGATTTTGAAGAATTGGAGAGAGCGTTTCAAAGATTCCATAGGAGATGGTGCGGGCTGCCTATGAATATGAAGGACCCTGCTATATGCGGTTTGGACGCGCGGCGACGCCGGTTTTTCATGGAGATGATTATAAATTTGAGATAGGAAAGGCGGAAGTTATCCGTCCCGGCAGGGATCTTGCCTTCATCGCGACAGGGATTATGGTTTCAGAAGCCATGGCGGCGGCAGATATGCTGGCGGAGCAGGGGATTTCGGCTAGAGTGGTCAATATGCCCACGATTAAGCCGTTGGATGAGAAGGCTGTGCTGGATGCTGCGAAGGAATGCGGGAAAATTGTAACGGTTGAGGAACACAATATACTGGGCGGACTTGGAGAGGCGGTCAGCGGCGTTGTTACGGAACATGTCCCGGTTCCGGTTCACCGGATCGGCGTAAGGGATAAGTTTGGACATTCCGGCTCTGCGGCGGAGCTTCTGAAGCAATTCGGGCTGTGTGCGGAAAATATAGCGAGGGAAGCTAAAACATTTTTAAAGGGATAGAGATTAAAAAGAATTAGCACTCAAGTATTGACTTGGCTAATAATCAGTGTTATACTCCGAATAGAACAAAGAAGACAATACCATAACGGCCGGCTTATTTTAAGAGCTGGCGGGAATGTCAGAAGGAGGCATTGATTATGAATATTAATAAATTTACTCAGAAGTCAATACAGGCGGTTCAGGATTGTGAAAAGACTGCAATGGAATATGGCAATCAGGAGATTGAGCAGGAGCATCTGCTGTATGCGCTGCTTACCCAGGAGGATGGTCTGATTCCTAAGATGATGGAAAAGATGGGACTGGATGTGAATCTGGTTATCAACCGGGTAGAGCAGGCTGTTGGAAAACGAACAAAAGTTCAGGGCGGCAAGCAGTATGTGGGACAGGATTTGAATAATGTCCTGATTCATGCTGAGGATGAGGCGAAGCAGATGGGAGATGAATATGTATCGGTAGAGCATTTATTCCTTGCCTTGTTAAAATATCCAAGCAGAGTAATGAAAGAACTATTGAGGGAAATGGGAATCAGCAGAGAAGGCTTTCTTAAAGCGCTTTCAACTGTGCGCGGGAACCAGCGGGTGACCAGCGATAATCCGGAAGCGACCTATGATACCCTGAATAAGTATGGGACAGATTTGGTGGAGCGGGCCAGAGAACAAAAAATGGACCCGGTAATCGGGCGGGATATGGAGATTCGGAATGTGATCCGGATTCTTTCCCGTAAGACAAAGAATAATCCGGTTCTTATCGGAGAACCGGGCGTGGGCAAGACGGCTGTTGCAGAGGGGCTTGCCCAGCGGATTGTAAAGGGGGATGTTCCGGAAGGATTAAAGGATAAGACGATTTTTTCACTGGATATGGGCGCGTTGGTGGCGGGAGCCAAATACCGGGGAGAATTTGAGGAGCGTTTAAAGGCGGTTCTGGAAGAGGTTAAAAATAGTGACGGCCGTATTATTCTATTTATTGATGAGCTGCATACCATTGTGGGGGCGGGCAAAACTGACGGAGCGATGGATGCGGGGAATATGTTAAAACCGATGCTTGCAAGAGGGGAGCTTCACTGTATCGGCGCTACGACTCTGGATGAGTATCGGCAGTATATTGAGAAGGACGCTGCACTGGAGCGCCGGTTTCAGCCGGTGTTGGTAGATGAGCCTACAGTGGAGGATGCGGTTTCTATTCTTCGGGGATTGAAGGAGCGGTACGAGGTATTTCATGGCGTAAAGATTACGGACGGAGCGCTGGTGGCGGCCGCTGCCTTATCCAATCGTTATATTTCTGACCGTTTCCTGCCGGATAAAGCCATTGATCTGGTGGATGAGGCATGCGCGTTGATTAAGACAGAACTGGATTCCATGCCTACAGAGCTGGATGAGTTAAACCGCCGGATTATGCAGATGGAAATTGAAGAGGCGGCTCTTAAGAAAGAAGAGGATCGGTTGAGCAAGGAGAGATTGGAACATCTGCAGCAGGAGCTTGCCGAGCTTCGGGAAGAATATTCCGGGGCAAAGGCACAGTGGGACAATGAAAAGAACGGCATTGAGCGGGTGCGCAAGGTAAGAGAAGAGATTGAAAATATTGGCAAGGAAATTCAGAAGGCTCAGCAGGCATATGATCTGAACCGGGCGGCGGAGCTGCAGTATGGAAAGCTTCCAGAGCTTAAGAAACAGCTTGCCCAGTTGGAAGCTGAGACGAGAGATGAGGACCGCTCTTTGGTGCATGAGAGCGTAACGGATGAAGAGATCGCTAAGATTGTATCCCGGTGGACTGGGATTCCGGTTGCCAAGCTCAATGAGAGTGAACGGAGTAAGACTCTTCATCTGGGAGATGAGCTTCACCGGCGGGTGATTGGCCAGGACGCGGGAGTGGAGCTTGTGACAGAAGCAATTATCCGTTCTAAAGCAGGAATTAAGGATCCCACAAAGCCTATCGGTTCGTTCCTATTCCTTGGGCCTACCGGAGTGGGGAAAACGGAGCTTGCCAAAGCGCTTGCGGAGAGCCTGTTTGACGATGAAACGAATATGGTGCGAATTGATATGAGCGAGTATATGGAGAAATATTCCGTATCCCGCCTAATCGGAGCGCCTCCGGGATATGTAGGATACGATGAGGGAGGACAGCTTACCGAGGCGGTGAGAAGAAAGCCATATTCGGCTGTCTTGTTTGATGAGGTGGAGAAAGCACATCCGGATGTATTTAACGTGCTGCTTCAGGTGCTTGATGATGGACGCATTACAGATTCTCAGGGACGTACCGTTGATTTTAAGAATACGATTCTGATCATGACGTCTAATATTGGTTCGGAATATCTTCTTGAGGGAATTGAGGAGAATGGAAATATTAGTGAAGAGAGTCAGAATATGGTTATGAATGAACTGAGAGCACATTTCAGACCGGAATTTTTAAACCGATTAGATGAGACTATTATGTTCAAGCCATTGACGAAAGAGAACATTTACAACATCATTGATTTGCTGGTCAAGGATGTTAACAAACGTTTGGCAGACAGGGAGATTCAGATTGAGTTAACCGAGGCGGCCAAAAACAATATCGTGGAAGGCGGCTATGATCCGATGTACGGAGCGAGACCGCTGAAGCGGTATCTGCAGAAGCATGTAGAAACTCTGGCGGCGAGATTGATGCTTGAGGGAAATACCGGGGCCGGACAGACGATTATCATTGACGAATCAGACGGGAGGCTGACGGCAGGAAGCAGATAAATTACAATATGTGTGAAGAAAAAGGCGTTCAGAACTGGGAATCGGTTTCGGATGCCTTTTATGTATGTTTGGGGAAAATCAATAAATATTCATAAACGGGTATATAATAGGACATCTAAAACATTCTACAATGATAGCAGTAAATTAATGGAGAATGTTATGAGACGGGATTATTCAGAAGTTGTGGAAAGGTTGCAATTATATAGACGGGCGCAGCGTAAGACACAGAAAGAAATGAGTGCTTATATGGGTGTTACGCAGAGCCACTATGCAAAACTGGAATCCGGTGCAAATGTTATTTCCTATGACTGTCTGAAAACATTTGAAAGTAACGGCGGAGACATTCATTTCTTGATTACTGGGAGGTATTCTGAATTTGGGTTTCTGGACGGCTATATGAAACAGTGTGCAACCAGAGACGGGAAGCTTAAGATGCATAGACTGCTGGTGTGGGCGGTAAACCTAGGTCTTGCTTTGGAAGATGGCGAAAAGGAGCGGCTGCCGGAAACTGTCTATAGGAATCTGAGGCTGGCACAGATGGAATCAGATATGCCTTGGAGCATCTGGAAAAGTATTCGGAAGCTGGATGAGATTACCCAGTGCCAGATGGCAGAAATTCTGGGAATTAATATAAAAAGGTACGTTAGGCTTGAAAAAGAAATTATTGGTCCTGACGCAGAGATTTTGTATCAATTATATTCTGGATTATCCTATGCACCATATCTTGCAATTCCTTCAGCGAATTATTATTTGGCGGAATGCGATGATGCATGGGAATCCTTTTCGCAGGAGGTAAAAGACAGGCTGACTTTGTTGCTCGAACAGGGACTGCAACTTGTCAGAAGCAGTGAGAACAAGGAGTGAAACAGTAAAAATACGGATGATATACAGGGGTGAGGGTATGATTGCAGCGGAATCGGAAAAAGAACGGCTTGGACGGAATATTAAGAGTTTCAGAGAAGCGCGGAATATGTCACAGAGTCAGTTAGCAGAACGGTTGTGGATAGACAGGAGCTCTCTTTCCGGTTATGAAATTGGAAAAAGAACTCCTGATATCTATATGCTCTGCAGGATAGCGGATGAGCTTGAGCTGTCTCTGGACGTTCTTGTAGGGCGGAGAGAAGAGGAGGATTGTTCTTTTTAAAGGATACTTTGATTAGATAATGTGGATAAAATAGATAAAAGCTGCAAAATGGGGCATATACGAACTAAATAAATCAATTCCATTGATTAAATATTGGAAAATTGAAATTTTAAAAATAGAACTTGCAAAACAAGAAATGCTGTGCTAATATAAAAATCAGTTTTAGAGAATGCTGAGAACAAGACTCTAATCCTTGGAACTCGACAGGAATAAGGCGTCACCGACTGAGAGCGTCTTTTGAGGAATGGGAGATATGGGAACACTTGGGAGCAGACTGGCTGAAGCGTCAGAAGGCGGCAGTAGGCCGGTACGTTTTGTACGCGTTAAGTATTTAGAGAGGAATTGAAAGGAAAGGCATTCTGCCTTGCCGGAGATTCAATGCGGGTGGTACCGCGGATTGTGATAATATCCGTCCCGGAGTACAGGAATTGTACTCCGGGACGTTTTTTATTCTTGAGATTAAAAGAATGCATATTTATTCAGATCCGTCCCGTTTTGCAGGCGATGACATAATGGGATGCCATTGTGTCTGGATAAGGTGAAGGAGGAGCGTCATGGAGTATTTAACAGGAATTGAAAAGAAAGATACATTGGAAATCAGTGAACTGCTTGTCGGGGAAAGGGAAGGTACAAAAGTAAAGGTAAACGGAGCCGTTCATGCAATCCGAGATATGGGAACGATCGCATTTATCATTTTGAGAAAGAGAGAGGGCCTGCTTCAGGGAGTATATGAAGAAGGGGTTTCCGGATTTTCATTGAAGGATGTGAGGGAAGCTGAGACGATTGAGATAGAAGGCGTGTTGGAGAAAAATGAGAAGGCGCCGCAGGGAATCGAAATCCGCATGGAGTCGCTGAGGATCTTAAGCGAGCCGGAGGATGAGAGGATGCCTCTTGCCATTTCGAAATGGAAGCTTAACACTTCTCTGGATGCAAAGCTGAATTACCGTTCCATTTCTCTGCGCAATATCAGGGAGCGGGCGAAATTTAAGCTTCAGGAAGGGATTACCAGGGCATTCCGGGATTTTTTATACGGACAGGGCTTTACGGAGATCCACACGCCGAAGATCGGGGCGAAGAGTGCGGAGGGAGGCGCGAATTTGTTCCGGCTGGAATATTTCCACAGGCCGGCAATCTTACAGCAGAGCCCCCAGTTGTATAAGCAGATGATGGTAGGCGTGTATGACCGGGTATTTGAGACGGCGCCGGTATTTCGGGCGGAAAAGCATAACACCAAGCGTCATCTGAATGAGTATACCAGTCTGGATTTTGAGATGGGCTATATTGATGGCTTTGAAGACATTATGGCAATGGAGACGGGGTTTTTGCAGTATATGATGGAACTCTTGAAAGGGAACTATAAAAAAGAGCTGGATATTCTGAACGTTACGCTGCCGGATGTCAGCCGGATACCGGCCGTCCGCTTTGACGAGGTAAAACAGAGGGCGGCGGAAAAATACGGCCGCCGGATGAAAAACCCATTTGATCTGGAACCGGAGGAGGAACAGTTGATCGGACAGTATGCAAAAGAAGAGTGGGACAGTGATTTTGTATTTGTTACCCATTATCCGTCTAAGAAGCGTCCGTTTTACGCCATGGACGACCCGGAGGATCCCAGATATACCCTGAGTTTTGACCTGCTGTATAAGGGAATGGAGATTACCACTGGGGGACAGCGCATCCACAGTTATCAGGCGCTGAGAGAAAAAATTGCGGCAAGGGGTATGGAGGAAGAGGGTCTTACCCATTATCTGGATACCTTCAGGCATGGGATGCCGCCCCACGGCGGCCTTGGGATCGGCCTTGAAAGGCTGACTATGAAGCTGGTGGGCGAGGATAATGTGAGGGAGACCACGTTATTTCCGAGAGACTTAAGCAGACTGGAGCCATGATGGGGATATACGCTTTGCGTGCCGGAGAGTTTTGTATACCGGAAAGGATGGGTCGATATCCCGGAGAATCGGAAAGGGGAAGCTTATGAGCGGCAGAACATGCAGCCTTTGCGGAGGCAGACTAGACCGTAACAATATTTGCAGGGAGTGCGGACTTGATAATACAAAATCGGATGCGAATTACAGTATGAGGCAGAATACTGCGGACTATGGGGAACTGACGCATACGCACCATACTCCAAAGACTCACGGCTGGGAGGAAAAGACGGTACAGAAGAAAAGGAAGCTCCGCTTTCGGGATTTGGATACAGGCCGCAGATTATACCCGGCGCTGATAGCCATAGCGGTTATGGCGCTGCTTGATATTTTGTTTGGTTTTGCCGTCCAAATTTTGTCTGCGCTGGGAGTATTCTAAGGCTATTGGTCTGGGAGCAAAGAGACGGAAGCGGCGGCCGGATAAAGAACCGGAAGCTGGAATAAAAAGGACAGAAGGGAATTGGTTATGGCGGATAGAATCACAGACGAAACAATCGAATATGTAGGAATTTTGGCGAAGCTTAAGCTGTCAGAGGAGGAAAAGGAAGCAGCGAAGGGCGATATGGAGCGGATGCTGGACTATATCGATATCTTGAATGAATTGGACACATCTGGAACGGAGCCGATGTCTCATATCTTTCCAGTGAACAATGTCTTTCGGGAGGATGTGGTAACGAATGGGGACGGAAGCGAAGAGACGCTGGCAAATGCGCCGGTCAGGGCGGGCCAGAGCTTCAAGGTGCCGAAAACGATAGGATAGCGGCGTGTTCGCCGGAAGGCTTAGGACTTTTAACAAGGAGCCAGGCGGGGATGCGCCTGCCGGGATTTGGGAGGAAGGAATATGGATATCAAATGTCTGACAGCCGTAGAGCTGGGGAAAAAGATAAGCGTAGGGGAAGTAACCGTCCGGGAAGCAACAGAGGCGGCTCTTGCGCAGATTGAGAAGGTAGAGGAGAGGGTTCATAGTTTTGTGACTGTTAACCGGGAGCGGGTTTTGGAGCGTGCGGACAAAGTTCAGGAGATGATCGACCGCGGGGAGCTTATAGGGCCTCTGGCAGGGGTTCCTATGGCGGTGAAGGATAATCTGTGCACGGAGGGAGTGCAGACCACCTGCAGTTCGAAGATTCTGGAAAATTTTGTGCCCGCATATACGGCTGAGGCGGTAAAACGGCTTGAGGCAGCGGGAGCGGTGGTGATTGGAAAGACTAATATGGATGAATTTGCCATGGGAAGTACCACGGAGACCTCCTATTTCGGCGTGACAAGAAATCCGTGGAATCTGGCGCATGTGCCGGGCGGCTCTTCCGGCGGTTCCTGCGCGGCCGTGGCGGCGGAGGAATGCTTTTATGCGCTGGGGTCTGATACGGGCGGCTCGATCCGGCAGCCCAGCGCCTACTGCGGCGTGGTGGGAATGAAGCCCACCTATGGGACGGTATCCCGCTATGGTCTGATTGCTTACGGCTCTTCTTTGGACCAGATTGGGCCGATCGCACGGGATGTGACGGACTGCGCTGCGATTCTAGAGACGATCGCCGGCCATGATCCGAAAGACAGTACCTCGGTGGAGAGGGAGTCCTACGCATTTACAAAAGCTTTGACAGAGGATGTGCGGGGGATGCGGATCGGGCTACCGAAGGATTATTTTGGCGGGGGACTGGATGAAGAGATCAGGGAGCCGATCTATCAGGCGGTCAAAGAGCTGGAGAAAAAGGGAGCTTATGTAGAAGAGTTTGACCTGAGCTTGGTGAAATATGCAATCCCGGCATACTATGTGATCGCGTCCGCGGAGGCAAGTTCCAACTTGTCCCGGTTTGACGGCGTAAAATACGGTTACCGCGCCAGTGAGTATGAAGGACTTCACGATATGTATAAGAAGTCCCGTTCCGAAGGCTTCGGTCCGGAGGTAAAACGGCGGATTATGCTGGGTTCTTTTGTGCTTAGTTCCGGATATTATGACGCTTATTATCTGAAGGCGCTCCGGACAAAAGCGCTGATCAAACAGGCTTTTGACAGGGCTTTTGCAAAATATGACGTAATTATCGCGCCGGCGGCGCCCACAACGGCGCCGAAACTTGGAAGCAGCTTAAGTGACCCTATCAAAATGTACTTAAGCGACGTGTATACGGTTTCGGTGAATCTGGCCGGGCTTCCGGCAATCAGCGTTCCGGTGGGGCTGGATTCTAAGGGACTGCCGGTGGGGATGCAGATAATCGGAGACTGTTATCAGGAAAATAAAATCATCCGGGCGGCGTATGCGGTGGAGAGAACTAGAACATATGCGCGTCCGAAGCTTGCGGCGGAAGAGAAGGGAGGCAGGTAGATATGGCAAAACAGTATGAAACGGTGATCGGACTGGAGGTCCATGTGGAACTTGCCACGAAGACTAAGATTTTCTGCGGCTGCAGTACAGCCTTTGGCGGAGCGCCAAATACCCACACCTGTCCGGTCTGTACAGGGATGCCGGGGTCTCTTCCGGTGTTAAATAAGCAGGTAGTAGAGTATGCGGCGGCAATCGGCCTTGCAGCAAACTGCGAGATCACGAGGGTGTGCAAATTTGACCGGAAGAATTATTTCTACCCGGATAATCCGCAGAATTACCAGATTTCCCAGCTCTACCTTCCGATTGCGAGAAATGGATATATTGAGATAGAGGCAGGGAATACCCGCAAGAAAATCCGGATTCATGAAATGCATATGGAGGAGGATGCGGGAAAGCTTGTGCATGATGAGTGGGACGATACGTCTCTGGTTGACTATAACCGCAGCGGCGTTCCGCTGGTTGAGATCGTGTCGGAGCCGGATATGCGCTCTGCGGAGGAAGTGATCGCCTACCTTGAGAAGCTTCGGCTGATCATTCAGTATCTGGGCGCTTCGGACTGCAAACTGCAGGAGGGCTCTATGAGGGCGGATGTAAACCTGTCTGTCCGGGAAGTAGGAAGCGAAAAGTTCGGAACCAGAACAGAGATGAAGAACTTAAATTCTTTTAAGGCGATTTCAAGGGCCATCGAAGGGGAACGCAGGCGGCAGATCGAATTGCTGGAAGAAGGCAGGGAGGTCGTGCAGGAGACCAGAAGATGGGATGATAATAAGGAGGTTTCCTTTGCAATGCGGTCCAAAGAGGACGCCAAGGATTACAGATATTTTCCGGAGCCGGATCTGGTGCCGGTGGTGATTGATGATGCGTGGCTTAACGAGATCAGGGCAAAGCAGCCAGAGTTTCGCACCGAGAAGCTGGCGCGGTACCGGAAGGAATTTGATATACCGGAGTACGACGCGGAAATCATCACTGCCTCCAAGCATATGGCGGATATTTTTGAGGCTGTAGCGGCCCTGTGCGGCAACCCGAAAAAGGCTGCGAACTGGCTGATTGTGGAGACGCTGCGCCTTTTGAAGGAGCGGGGGCAGGAGCCGGAGGATCTCTGTTTTGCGCCGGAGAATCTGGCGAAGCTGATCGGTATGACGGAGTCAGGAGTGGTCAACAGCTCTGTGGCAAAAGAGGTATTTGAGAAGATCTTTGATGAAAATATCGATCCGGAGAAGTATGTGGAAGAGAATGGGCTTAAGATCGAGAGCGACGAAGGGGCGCTGGAAGCGGTACTGTCTAAGGTGATCGCGGAAAATCCGCAGGCCGCGGCAGATTACAGGAACGGCAAGAAAAAGGCGTTAGGAGCTTTGGTGGGACAAGTCATGAAGGAGATGAAAGGTAAGGCGGATCCGGGAGCGGTTAACCGGAGGCTGAAAGAGATGTTGTCGGCATAGCCGATTTGGGAAAGATAGATAGAATCTTGTCCCACGGGGCGAAATTCATTGTGAATTGTCATGAAATCATGGAATGTGATTTTATTTTCTGTAAAAGGAGTGCTATAATAAGCACGATAGATATTGCAGGCGAAGTACCGGCGCGGACGTATACGAAGGAGCAGCGTTACTGTGGACAGAATGAACAGTAACGGCGCGGCTGCTGTGCCGGAGACAGGTTATTTAATAGAAGGAGAATAATATATGGGTGGTTTTTTCGGAGTAGCGTCAAAGGAAGACTGCGTACTGGAGCTTTTTTATGGAGTGGATTATCACTCCCACTTGGGAACCAGAAGGGGCGGTATGGCTGTCCACGGTGAAGGAGGCTTCGACCGTGCGATTCACAATATCGAGAACTCGCCGTTCCGCACCAAATTTGACCGGGATGTAGGAACCATGAAGGGGAATTTAGGAATTGGATGTATCTCGGATTTTGAACCCCAGCCGCTTCTGTTCGGCTCCAAGATCGGAAGCTTTGCCCTCACATTTGTGGGAAAGGTGAACAACAGCGAGGAACTGTTAGAGAATCTCTATCAGAACTCCAACGCGCACTTTCAGGAAATGACCACGGGGAATGTGAATGTGACGGAGCTGATCGCGGCGCTGATCTGTGAGAAGGACAGCTTTGTGGAGGGAATCCGCCATGTGCAGGAGATTGTGGACGGCTCCCTGACCTTGATGCTGATGACGAAGGAAGGAATTTACGCGGCGAGGGACCGGATGGGGCGGACGCCCCTTGTGATCGGGCATAAAAAGGACGCGTACTGCCTGTCCTTTGAGAGTCATGCCTATATCAATCTGGGATACAGGGACTATAAGGAACTGGGGCCGGGAGAAATTGTCTACGTAACGCCGGAGAGCGTGGAAACTCTGGTGGAACCGGGAAATGAGATGAAGATCTGTTCCTTCCTGTGGGTATATTACGGTTATCCGACCTCTGGGTATGAGGGGGTAAATGTTGAGGAAATGCGTTACCGCTGCGGCAGTATGTTAGCGAAGCGCGACGGCGATTCAGTGCATCCGGATATTGTGGCGGGAGTGCCGGATTCTGGCATCGCTCATGCCATCGGTTATGCCAATGAATCGGGAATCCCTTATGCGAGACCATTTATCAAGTATACGCCTACATGGCCCAGATCCTTTATGCCGACCAATCAGAATCAGAGGAATCTGATTGCCCGCATGAAGCTGATTCCGGTGCAGGCGCTGATCGAGAATAAGAAGCTTTTGCTGATCGACGATTCCATCGTAAGGGGAACGCAGCTTCGGGAGACAACGGAGTTTTTGTATAACAGCGGGGCAAAGGAAGTGCATGTGCGCCCGGCCTGCCCGCCGATTATGTATGGGTGTAAGTTCCTGAATTTCTCCCGCTCCAAATCAGACATGGAACTGATTACCCGCCGGGTGATCGAAGAGCGGGAAGGGGCGGACTGTCCGGAGGAAGCGCTGGCGGAGTACGCCGATCCCTGTAGCTGTAGGTATGCGCAGATGATAGAGGATATCAGGAAGCAGCAGAATTTTACGACGCTGAGGTATCACAGGCTGGACGATTTGCTGGAGTCGATCGGAATCGAACCCTGTAAGGTATGCACATACTGCTTTAACGGAAAAGAATAAAAACGAGAATAATAGGAGACTGGAAGAAGATATAGCTTTCGCGGCTGTATCTTCTTTTTTTTGAGGAATAATAGAATAATTGCACAAAAATGGATACCTGAAATTGTAGGAAATAACAGTTTTGGATAAATGAGTTGAAAAAATGAACATGCGCTGTTATAATGATAATACAAAATAACAATGCATGTGCAAATGAACAAAATGAGAGAAGGAGGAAAACGGATGAAGACTTATCGGATTTTGGTTGCATGTGGAAGCGGTATTGCAACAAGTACTGTCATCGCAAACCGTGTGAAGAATTTATGCACGGATAACGGTTACACGGTCAAGGTGGAGCAGAGAAAAATAACAGAGGTGGAGGGGCTGGCGCCGGATTATGATCTGATCGTGTCCAGCACAAGGGTTCCGGCCGCAGTAAAGACGCCCTCGGTGTTCGCGATCAATTATTTGACGGGAGTAAATAAGCAGGCCACGGACGCGCAGGTATTGAAAGCGCTGAAGGAACTGGATGAAGGATAGGAGGGGAGAGGGATTATGGAATATATAAAGATGGCGGAAGGACTTAAGTATTCCAGAGTAGTATTAGGATTTTGGAGACTTCTGGACTGGAATTTGACGACAGACGGACTGATCCGTTATCTGGAGGAATGTCTGGATATTGGGATCACCACCATGGACCACGCAGACATTTACGGCAATTATACGGTCGAGGAGAAGTTTGGCGAAGCGCTGAAAAAAAGGCCGGATCTGAGAAATAAGATGCAGATCATCTCAAAGTGCGGGATTATTTACAAGTCGGAAACCGCAAGGGTAAAGTATTACGATTACAGCAGGAAGCATATTAAGGAGCAGGTTGAAAAATCCCTGCGCTATATGGGGATTGACTGTCTGGACACACTGCTTTTGCACCGGCCAAGCCCATTTATGGATCCGGAGGAGATCAGCAGGGCGTTTGAAGAACTGAGGAAGGAAGGGAAGGTTAGGACTTTCGGAGTATCTAATTTTCTGCCTGACGAGTTCAGGCTGCTAAAATCGTATCTGACCGTCCCACTGATCACAAATCAGGTGGAGCTTTCTCCGCTGCGCATGGGGAATCTTGAGAACGGCGTCATAAATCTCTGCATGGAAGAGAGGATTCATCCGATGCTGTGGTCTCCTCTGGCTGGCGGAAGGATTTTTACCGGACAGGGCGAGGAAGAGATCAGGCTGAGGGAAACGCTGGAAGTTATTCGCGAAGAACTGGGGGCGGAAGACATTGACGAAGCAGCGTTTGCATGGCTGTTTTCACATCCGGCGGGACTTATCCCGATTACCGGGTCGGGAGAGATCGGGCTGGCCGAAAGGCCGGTGAAGGCGTTGAAATACCGGTTAACACCAGAACAGTGGTTTATGGTCTGGACAGCAGTAAAGGGACATAAGGTTCCCTGATTCTAAGGAGGAGGAAATTGTATGTTTATTATTAATTTTATACTGGATTGCGGCGCGTCGGTTATGCTTCCCATTATCATTTTCATACTGGGAGTTCTTATGAAAGCGGGCGTTGGGAAATCATTTAAAGCGGGTATTACAATTGGAATCGGATTTACCGGAATCGGGCTGGTAACAGGGCTTTTAGCTAACCAGTTAGGGCCGGTGGCGCAGCAGATGACCGAGAGGCTGGGACTTAATATGGATATTATTGATATCGGATGGCCGGCCATGTCTTCTATTACATGGGCGTGGAGTGCGGCCGGGCTGATGATACCGATCTGCCTGATCGTAAATATTGTTCTGCTTTCTTTGAAACTGACAAAGACCATGAACGTAGATATCTGGAATTACTGGCAGTTTGCATTTGTCGGTGCGGCGGTGTCCGTTGTGACGGACAGCGTAGTGATCGGGCTTGCGGCGGGAGCGCTTATTTCTGCCCTTGCACTGATTCTTGCAGATTTTACGGCGCCTTATATCGAGAAATACTTTGATATGCCGGGGATCTCATTCCCACACCTTACGGCATTGGGATGCCTCCCGATCGTGTATCCTCTGATGTGGGTGCTGGATCGTATTCCGGGAATTAACAAAATTGAGATCAGCGCGGAATCTCTCAGAAAGAAGTTCGGTATCTTTGGAGAGCCGATGATGATGGGTCTGATCATTGGATTTGTTCTGGCAGCCCTTGCGGGGGCAGAGCCGCAGGTAATCCTCCAGACCGGAATCGGTCTTGCGTCGGTCATGTATCTGATGCCGAAGATGGTTTCCTGCCTGATGGAAGGCCTGATGCCGATTTCAGAGGCGGCGCAGGAAATGATGAGCAAGCGTTTTGAAGGAAGAGAAATTTATATTGGCTTAGACGCGGCGGTAGCGCTGGGCGAGCCAGCAGTAATAGCAGTTGGACTGGTGCTTGTGCCGATTACCATCCTGCTGGCGGTTATCCTTCCGGGGAACAGAATATTACCATTTGCCGATCTGGCGGTTATCCCATATATCGTGTGTCTGTTTACAGCCATGTCGAAGGGAAATATTTTCCGGTCACTGGTGATCGGAACGGTTGTTATGGGGTGTGTATTATTAATGGCGTCCACGCTTGGTCCGATTGAGACGCCTCTGGCGGTTTCGGCGGGAGTATCCATTCCGGAAGGGGCAGCGCTGATTGGAAATCTGGACAGGGCGAATCTGCTGACGTGGATCTTCATTAAGGTATTTGGAATTTTTGGATAAACGAGATTTCTATAATGATATAGAAATAGATAGAAAATGTAGAAAAGGAGTTTTTGTATTATGACAAAGCAGGAATTTTTAGCAATGAACGACCATTCACTTTTGAAACCACAATTGACAAAAGAGGAAATCATGGAGGGACTGCAGTATGCAAAGGAGAATCACTGCGCATCGGTATGTATCAATCCGTGTAATCTTGATATGGCAAGGGAGGTTTTAGAAGGATCTGACGTGGATATCTGCACGGTGATTGGGTTTCCGTCGGGAGCGCATACGACGTTTTCAAAGGTAGCGGAGGCAATTGATGCTTATGCGAGAGGCGCTGTCGAGCTGGATATGGTTATTGATATCGGGGCACTTAGAAACGGAGAATACGAGGATGTTTACGATGACATCAAGGCAGTAGTAGATGCAACGCCGGCAATTGTAAAGGTAATACTTGAAAATGCATATCTGACAAAGGAACAGATTGTAAAGGGATGCCAGCTTGCAGAAAAGGCGGGAGCCCATTTTGTCAAGACATCTACAGGCTTTGCGCCCTCCGGGGCGACCGCAGAGGATATTAAGCTGATGAGGGAAACCGTGTCGGAAAAAGTGCATGTCAAAGCTGCGGGAGGAGTCAGTACGCGCGCCGATGTAGAGGCCATGGTCGCGGCGGGCGCGGACCGCGTGGGAGTCAGCAGAACCAAAGCAATCGCGGCAGAATTTTAAGGGGTGTGATTTCATGAAAATATTTCGCAGTGATTTGGTGTGGCTGGATGAACAGTTTGAGACGCGTACCTCTTTTTTTGAAGCGATAGGACGGCGCTTATATGAGAAAGGGCTGGTAAAGGAAAACTTCGGACAGGCTCTTGCGGCAAGGGAGGCGGATTTTCCGACAGGGCTTCGGACAGAGTTTTGTGAAACTGCGATTCCGCATACCGATGTCGAATATGTAGAGAATGCGTCCATCTCCTTTGTCAGATTCCGCCAACCGGTTGAGTTTTTACATATGGGTATGCCGGAGATCAGGGTGAATGCCTCCTTTGCTTTTGTGCTGGGCGTAAAAGAGCCGCAGAAGCAGGTAGAGGTTTTGAGTACGCTGGTGGCGCTGATTTCTGACAAAGCTGCAATGGAACGGCTGGAAGGTATGACGTCAGAGCAGAAAATCAGCGATATGCTGAACGATTTTTTTGAAACAAATATGGGCGGCCTGTAGGCGTGATTGTCATGGACGGATTTTTGAGACGAAAATGACAGGGATATGTTAGGAAAAAGAGTGGATATTAGCAAAAAAGGCTTGTTTTGACAGGCCTTTTTTGAGTATATTATTTTTTAGAAGAAGCCGGGATTAAAGTTGTTTATGGACAAATTTCATGCGGAATATCTGGAGCCGATATTCTGCTGTGAAAGAACCGATGTATAGTGAAGAAAGGGGATGTAGGATAATGAAGATTCATATGGAGGAATTTATCGGAAAATGCGGGTGTGGAAGAGAGCATAAGCTGGCGGTGGAAGAGATTTATCTGGAGGAAGGAGCGCTGGAAAAGATACCGGAGATTTTAATGGGAGAGAGATATTCCGGTTTTAAAAAATATGTGATGATCTGCGACGAGAATACCTATGAGGCGGCAGGAAGAAAGGTGGAGCGAAAGATAGAGGGACTCCGCCGTATCCAGTTGTCCTCACAGGGTCTCCATGCCGATGAGACCGGGGTGGCGAAAGTAGAAGAGGCGTGGAGGGGTATGAAAGATGTGGATTGTCTGATTGCGGTGGGTTCAGGAACGCTCCACGACCTGACCAGATATCAGGCACACAAATGTGGGATCCCCTTTATCTCGATACCGACTGCGGCAAGCGTAGACGGTTATGTTTCTACGGTTGCGGCTATGTCGTGGTACGGATTTAAGAAGAGCATGATCGCGGTATCTCCGATACTGGTTCTTGCAGACAGCCGGGTGATCGCGAACGCGCCTATGAGACTGACGGCTTCGGGGGTCGGAGACCTTCTGGGAAAATACACGGCGTTGGCAGACTGGAAAATCACCAATATACTGAACGGTGAATATATCTGCGACAGAATCTGCCGTATGGAATATCAGGCGCTGGATAATCTGAAAAAATCATTGGAGGGGCTGGCTTCAGGAAAGATAGAAGCTTATGAGGAATTGATGTACGGTCTTCTGCTGTCGGGGCTTGCCATGCAGATGACAGGGCATTCCAGACCAGCTTCCGGCGCAGAGCACCACATGGCTCATTTTTGGGAGATGGCGGTTATCAATGAAGAGCTGGACGCATACCATGGGGAAAAGGTGGGAATCGGCCTGATCTTGGTCAGCAGTATTTACCATAGTGCAGCAGAGTGGCTGCGGTCGGGGAATTTTGAGATCAAAGACCATGTGGATATTGAGACGGATTTAATTGAAGAGAACTTTAAAAATAAGGAATTGTGCGAGAGTATCAAGAAAACCAATACGCCGAACCTTCTGGATACCATTGTGCCGGAACAATTAAGGAAAAAGACGGAGGAAATCATAAAAATTATTGAAGAGATTCCAACAGAGGATACGGTTAGGGATATGCTGGCTGTGGTCGGTGGAACAAGCGCCCTCCCGGATATCGGTCTGGATGTCTGGATGAAGGAAAAAACAGCAAGGATAGCGCCGTATATCCGGGACAGGCTTACCTTCCTGCGAATATTGAAATATTACAATTTTTATGATAAGGTTATACAATAAAAGAAGGATTGGTTACTGTAAACAGAGTGAATGGTAACAGGTACAGAATTTGTAGTTCGGCGGGGTAATGAAGTCCATGGATATGAAGCGGAGAACAATGGTATTGGCCAGTAAATTATATTATAAGGATAATCTGACGCAACAACAGATCGCACAGCAGCTCAATGTGTCGAGGATGAAGGTGTCGAGACTTTTGCAGCAGGCAAAGGAGGAGGGGATTGTCCGTATAACCATTGATTATTCCGGTACATATCCGGGGATGGAAAAGGAGCTTCAGGTTAAATACCGTTTGAAGGACGCCGTAGTGATTGATACATCCGTCGGAGTCCCGGCAAAGGAGCAGGTAGCCTCGGCGGCGGCATTTTATTTGGAGAATTATACAAAGAAGAGGTCGACGATTGCCGTTGGATGGGGAACGACCATGAAGCTGGTTCCGGATTACATTCATCAGATGGAGGCGTATGATCTGACATTTTGTCCTATCATCGGAGGTCAAGGACAGAGAGAACTGGATATGCATGCGACAACGATCGCGTCGAATTTCGCGAAAAAAACAGGAGGGAGAGCGTTGTCTCTGATCGCTCCCGCACTGGTGGAGAACGGGGAGGAAAAGCAGATATTAATGCGGAACGACCTGATCCGCCGGGTTGTGGAAACTACGGCAAATGCAGAATACGCTGTATTCAGTCTTGGAAATCCGCTGGTTATTAACAGCAGTATCAGTAAATCAGGGTATTTCATTGACGAGGATCTGGCGCAGCTTGAGCGGGAAGGGGCGGTCTGTGATCTGGTATCGACCGTATTTCTAAATAAAGAGAGCGGGGAGTGCTGCAAAAGCATTACAGACCGCTGTATAGGGATTACAGGGCAGCAGTTAAAGCGCATTCCTAATAAGATTTGCGTGGTTGAAAGCGAAGAAAAGAAGGAATCTGTGAAAGCAGCGCTGAACGGAGGTTATATAGACATCTTGATTGTAGATCAGGTGATCGCGGAGTATTTGATTAAACAGTAAAAACATCTGTGGAATAAAATTCTGACTGGGCGGAGGAGCGTATGGATAATTTCGTAAAATTAGAGGATGTTACCAAGATTTACCGCATGGGGGAAGTGGAAATTGCGGCGGCGGCAGGCATCAATTTTGAAATTAAAAAGGGTGAATTTGCGGTGGTTGTGGGACCAAGCGGTGCGGGCAAGACAACTGTTTTAAATATTCTCGGCGGCATGGACACGGCGACGGACGGGATCGTGGAAGTGGACGGAGAGGATATTGCGGATTATTCGGCCAGGCAGCTTACGGCATACCGGAGGGATGATATCGGCTTTGTGTTCCAGTTCTATAACCTGATTCCGAATCTGACTGCTCTGGAGAATGTGGAGCTGGCGCTTCAGATTTGTAAGAATCCTAGGGATGCGGAGGAAGTATTGGAGGAAGTGGGCTTGGGCGGTCGTCTGGCGAATTTCCCGGCCCAGCTCTCAGGCGGGGAGCAGCAGAGGGTGTCGATTGCGAGGGCCCTTGCCAAGAATCCGAAGCTTTTGTTGTGCGACGAGCCCACGGGAGCGCTGGATTACAATACAGGCAAGGCGATCCTGAAGCTCTTGCAGGATACTTGCAGGAATAAAGGGATGACGGTGATTTTGATCACCCACAATCTAGCCATCGCGCCGATGGCAGACCGGGTGATTCAGATTAAAAACGGCAGGGTATCGAAGATAACTGTCAATGAGAAACCAGTACCGGTAGAGACGATAGAGTGGTAGGAGCGGCGGAACGTATGAGAGCAACGCGCAAGGATTTTTTCAGAGAAATTAAAAAAAGTTCCGGAAGGTTTTTCTCGATTCTGTTTATCGTGGCGTTAGGTGTGGCGTTTTTCTCAGGAATCCGAGTGTCTGAGCCGGATATGAGAATAACCGGGGATTCGTATTTTGACGAAGCGAATCTGATGGACGTTAAGGCGGTCAGTACCTTGGGAATTACAGAAGACGACGTCAGAGCTTTTGAAGAGCTGGAGTTGATTGAAAAGGCGGAAGGGGTATACAGCGCGGATTTTCTGACGGAGACGGAAGACACCCAGTTTGCCCTGCATGTGATGTCCCTGTCGGAAGGGATGAACGATATCGCGGTTACCGAGGGCAGGCTTCCGATAAAATCAGGGGAGTGCCTTGCGGACGATGAGACGAATTATCAGGTGGGGGACAAAATCCTCCTGAAACCGGGCGGTGATACGCCGGTAAAGGATACGCTGAAGGAAGAAGAGCTTACGGTGGTGGGAACCGGAAGTACGCCCTGCTACATATCCTTTAACCGGGGCGGCACGACCATTGGAACCGGAAGTCTGGAGGGATTTCTGGTGGTGCCGGAGGATGCCTTTGAGCTGGAGGTTTATACGGAGTGCTATATGCTGGTGGAAGGGGCGAGGGAGCTGACGGCATATACGCAGGAGTATGAAGACCTGATCGATGAGGCGATGGAGCAGGTGAAGGAGCTTTCCGGTGAGCGGGGAGTCCTGCGGAGGCGCGAACTGGTGGATGAGGCCACAAAGGAGCTTGATAAGGCCAGAATGGATCTAGAAGAAGGACGGGAGAAGGCGAATAAGGAGCTTTTCGATGCTGCGGTCGAGATCAGTGATGCGGAAAACCAGCTTGCCGACGCCAGAGAGCAGCTCCGGGACGGATGGAGCCAGATATCCAGTGCCAAAGCTACCCTTGCGTCAAAACAGACGGAGCTTGAGAATGCAAAAGCAGAGTATGAGGCCGGCCTTGCAAAGTTAAATGAAGGGAAGGCGGAATATGAATCGGGCAGGCAGGCGTTTGAGGAAAAAAAGCCGGAAGCAGAGCTGCAGATCAAGACGGGAGAAGAGGGTCTTGTACAGCTTGAAGCGGGAATCCGGCAGGCGCAGGAAGGCTATGAGCAGATCAAAGCTGTTTTTGCGATGCGCGATGCCTGCGAAGGGCAGATGCGGGAGATAGAAAATGCGTATCCGGAATCGGAGTATAAGAATCCGTTAACGGCGGTGGGCGGGCAGTACGCCATGCTTCTGGAGCAGGCAAAACAGATTCGGGAGCAGATCACCGGACAGAATCTGGAAGCCCAGTGGGAACTGCTCCCGGCGCAGATTGCGGGCTTAAAAGTCCAGTACGATGAGACTGCCGCTTTGGTGGAAGAAGGAAAGAATGGGCTTGCGGCGGCTGAAGAGGAATTGGAAAAAGCAAAGGCGGAGCTTGCTGCCGGGGAGGAACAGCTTTCGGCGGTGCCGGAACAGCTCGTGGCCGGGCAGAGACAGATCAATGCCGGATGGGCGGAGCTTTCTAACCAAGAGGCGAAGTTAAGGAGCGGCGAGTCAGAGGTTATAGAGAACGAGGCGAAGATTGCAGACGCAAAGGAAGAACTGGAGGAGGGCAGGACGAAGGCGGCCGAAGAGCTTGCCGAGGGCGCCCAGAAGATCGCGGATGCAGAAGCTGAGATTGAGGACATCCCGACGGCAACTTGGTATATCTATGACAGAAGCACCTTGCCTGAGTATACCGGCTATGGGGAAAATGCAGACCGGATGCGGGCCATCGGACAGGTATTCCCGGTTCTGTTCTTCCTAGTCGCGGCGCTGATCAGCTTGACCAGCATGACCCGGATGGTGGAGGAACAGCGGGTGCAGATCGGTACCATGAAGGCGCTTGGCTACAGCAAAGGGGCGATTGCGTCCAAATATCTTGGCTATGCCCTGATCGCTACCATTGCCGGAAGCATTCTGGGTGTGCTGGTGGGAGAGAAGATCCTGCCTTATATTATCATTTACGCCTATGGGATCATGTATCACCATATGTCGGAAATACTGGTTCCCTATGTGGCCAGCTACGGCGTGGCTGCCTCGGCGGCGGCAGTTGCCTGCACCATGGCGGCGACGTTGTTCTCCTGTTACCGGGAGTTAGGCTCTCAGGCGGCGGTGCTGATGCGTCCTCCGGCGCCGAAAGCCGGGAAGAGAGTGCTGCTGGAGCGGGTTCCGTTTATCTGGAAACGTCTGAATTTTTCATGGAAATCTTCCGTGAGGAACCTGATGCGGTACAAGAAACGGTTCTTTATGACGATCTTTGGGATTGGCGGCTGTATGGCGCTGATGATCGTTGGTTACGGTATCAAAGATTCGGTATATGAGATCGCGGATACCCAGTATGAGAAGATCCAGTTCTATGACGGGCAGATTCTTCTTCAGGAGGATCTGACAGAGGACGACAGAAAGGAGCTTGACAGTTTCCTTGCGGGCAACCGGGATCTGGAGCGCCATATGGATGCTTATATGAAATATATTATGCTTGCGAAAGGAAAGAAGGAAAGGCAGACGTATATTACTGTGCTGGGGGATCTGGATGATGTGGGAGCCTATGTGGATTTCCACGACCGCAAAAGCGGCGAGTCCTACGAGCTGGATGATGAGGGAGCCATCATCAGCGAAAAGACGGCGAAGCTTCTGAATGCCCGGACGGGGGATACCATTGTGGTCAAAAACGAAGAGGATGAAGACAGAGAGGTGCTGATTTCCCATATCTGCGAAAATTATATGGGTCATTATCTCTATATGACGTCGGCATATTACGAGACGGTCTTTGGCGAAAAGCCGGAGTATAACTGCATTTTGTTTCTGGCGGATGAAACCTATTCCTTACCGCAGATCGAAGCGGCCGGAGAAAGAATCGTTGACCGGGACGAGGTCTTAAGCGTGGGCTATACCCATGATATCATGGAGCAGCTAAATAATATGCTGTCCAGCCTGAATCTGGTAATCATCGTGCTGATCATATCGGCCGGGATGCTGGCTTTCGTGGTGTTGTATAACCTGAATACCATTAACATTACCGAACGGCAGAGAGAACTTGCCACCTTGAAGGTGCTTGGCTTCTATGACCCGGAGGTGGCTGTGTATGTATTCCGGGAGAATATTCTGCTAACCTTCATCGGAGCTGTGGTGGGAGTCGCCCTTGGCAAGGTTCTCCATTTGTTTATTATTCAGACCGTTGAAGTGGACGCCGCGATGTTTGGACGGAGCATTTATCTGCTGAGCTTTATTTACAGCCTGCTGTTTACGGTGGGGTTCTCTCTGCTGATCAATGGGATCATGTATTTTAAGCTGAAGAAGATCAACATGGTGGAATCGCTGAAAAGCGTGGAGTAATTGTTACAGCTTACAGGGCGTCTGCCCCTTGCAGAGAACCGAGGCATAGGAGGCAGGGCGAGACAACATTCCAGTGAACCCAATAGCAACGTAGTCTAAGAAGCGCAGGAATGCCTTCGCTCCTAAGACTACGTAAGCACTGGTTTCACTTCCATTAAAGACGTCTCTAAAATGCCCTGCCTCCTATGCCTCGGTTCTCTGCAAGGGGCAGATGCCCTGTGAGCTGTAACGAGTAATACGAGTAATTTATAAAAATTTTATGATTTTAAGAAAATTGTTAGCACTCTTAGTTGAAGAGTGCTAATTTTCTATTGACTTTTAAATACTTGCGTATTATCATAGTTATACGAAAAAGCGGAGGCTGTCCGCCATGGCGGGCGGACGGCAGAAACCGCGCAAAATATGAAAAACAGGAGTGATATATATGGCAGCAAAGAAAGGTTCTTTATCAATCAGCAGCGAGAACATATTTCCGATTATTAAAAAGTGGGTATATTCCGACCACGATATTTTCTTCCGTGAGATGGTTTCTAACGGATGTGACGCGATCACGAAGATCAAGAAGCTGGATATGATGGGAGAGTACGAGCTCCCGGAGGACTATAAGCCCCAGATTCAGATTCTGGTGAATCCAGAAGAGAAGACGCTGAAATTTATCGACAACGGCCTTGGAATGACGGCGGACGAGGTAGAAGAATACATTACCCAGATTGCATTTTCCGGCGCTACAGAATTTCTGGAGAAATATAAGGACAAGACCACCGAGGACGATATGATCGGCCATTTTGGACTTGGCTTTTATTCTGCTTTTATGGTTGCGGACGAAGTGCACATCGACACGCTGTCTTATAAGGAAGGCGCAGAGGCGGTACACTGGGTAAGTGACGGCGGCACGGAGTATGAGATGTCCGAGGGCAGCAAGCAGGGCGTGGGTACGGAGATTACCCTGTGCCTGAATGAGGACAGCTTACAGTTTGCCAATGAATATAAGGCAAGGGAAGTGATTGAGAAATATTGCTCCTTTATGCCGGTTCCGATCTATCTTGCGAAGGAGAATGCCGAGCAGGAGTATGAGACCATCGACGAGGAGGACTTAAGAGAGGACGACGTTATCGTGGAGCGCATCCACGAGGAAGCAAAGATGGAGGAGCAGGAGAACGAAAACGGCGAGAAAGAGATGGTGGAGGTATCCCCCGCAAAGGATAAGGTTAAGATCAACAAACGCCCGGTTTCGCTAAATGACACCGCGCCTCTCTGGGCAAAGCATCCGAACGAGTGCAGCAAGGAGGATTATATCGAATTTTACCGCAAGGTATTTATGGATTACAAGGAGCCTTTGTTCTGGATCCATCTGAATATGGATTATCCGTTCAATCTGAAGGGGATCCTATATTTCCCGAAGATCAACATGGAGTACGATACCATTGAGGGAACTATTAAGCTGTACAACAATCAGGTATTTATCGCGGACAACATCAAAGAGGTGATTCCGGAATTTCTGATGGTGCTTAAGGGCGTGATCGACTGTCCGGACCTGCCGCTGAACGTATCCAGAAGCGCGCTGCAGAACGACGGTTTTGTCAATAAGATCGCAGACTACATTTCCAAGAAAGTAGCGGACAAGTTAAGCGGCATGTGCAAGACCGACAAGGAGAACTATGAGAAATACTGGGATGATATCAGTCCGTTCATTAAGTTCGGCTGCCTGAAAGACGAGAAGTTCTGCGATAAGATGATGGATTATATGCTGTTTAAAGATCTTGACCACAAGTACCTTACCCTGAAGGAATGCGTTGAGAAGAACGGCGGAGAGTTAAAGGATCCGAAGGCGGAGCCGGAGAATACGGAGAACGGCGAGAATGCGGAGGGCGCAGAGGAAGAAAAGAAGACGGTGATCTACTATGTGACCGACGAGCAGCAGCAGAGCCAGTATATTAATATGTTCCGCGCCCAGGAACAGGATGCGGTGATCCTGACTCATAATATCGACTCTCCATTTATCACCCAGTTAGAGCAGAGGAATCAGAATATCAAGTTCCAGCGCATTGACGCGGATGTGAATGAATCCGCAAAAGAAGAGGTTGCCGAGGAAGAGAAGGAAGCTTTCCAGAAGAAAGCGGAGGAGCTGACTGAGATTTTCCGCAAGGAGCTTGGCAACGACAAGCTGGAAGTAAAGGTGGAGAAGTTCAAGGATGAGAACGTTGCCTCAATGATCACCCTGTCCGAGGAGAGCCGCAGGATGCAGGAGATGATGAAGATGTACAGCATGGGCGGCGCAATGGATCCGTCGATGTTTGGAAGCGCGGGAACGCTGGTGCTGAATGCAAATCATCCGCTGGTACAGTATGTGGCAGAGCATAAGGACAAGGAGAATGCGAGGTTATTCTGTAAGCAGCTCTATGATCTGGCAATGCTGGCGCATAAGCCGCTTGGACCGGAGGAGATGACAGCCTTTGTGCAGAGAAGCAATGAGATTATGATGAAACTGGCGAAATAGAAAAAATGTATAAGTTAAAAGAAACACAAAAATAATATTGAAATTAACATTTGTGTTGTGTATAATTATGAAATATCAGAGGTAACAAGAATGTTCCCGGCTGAAATAATGGGAATAGTCTTGTTACTTTTTTACTGGGATGCTTTATTGCGGTATAAGTAAAATACTATAACGGGAAAAAGCAGAGATGTTTTTGTATATTTATAAATATGATATGCAGATATGGGCTTCTGTTTCATTTGCGGTAGGTGAGAGGATATTATGGAAAAGACAGAGAAGATCATTGAGATTAAAGATTTGTGTGTAGAATTTAAAACTGTGGAAGGTACTGTAAAAGCTGTAAATCATTTGAGCTACACATTACATAAGGGCGAGAAGCTTGGAATTGTCGGGGAAAGCGGAAGCGGTAAGAGCGTGTCTTCCTTAGGCATGATGAGGCTGATTCCAAATCCTCCGGGAGAGATTACGAATGGAGAGATTCTGTACAATGGAAAGGATTTGGTAAAAGAATCAGAAAGCGAGATGCAGAAAATCCGCGGAAACGAAATTTCTATGATCTTTCAGGAGCCGATGACGTCCCTGAATCCGATTATTAAATGCGGGAAGCAGATCGCGGAGGCGCTTAAGCTGCACAGCGGGATGAATAAGAAGGACGCCATGCAGGAAGCGGTGGAGATGATGAAGGCGGTAGGGATTGCGAATCCGGAGGTCAGGGCGCATGAGTATCCGCACCAGATGTCCGGCGGCATGCGTCAGAGGGTGATGATCGCCATGGCGCTGGCCTGCAAACCACAGATCCTGATCGCAGACGAGCCTACGACTGCGCTGGATGTTACGATTCAGGCGCAGATCCTTGATCTGATCCGGGAACTGAATGAGAGCATGGGAACTTCCGTAGTATTTATCACCCATGACCTTGGCGTGATCAGCGAGCTTTGCGATACAGTACTTGTCATGTATACCGGGCATGTGGTGGAACAGGCGTCGGTAAAAGAGTTGTTTGAGAGTCCGAAGCATCCTTATACCCAGGGGCTGATGGATGCGATTCCGCGGATCACAAAGGACAGGCCGCCGCTTAAGACGATTGAGGGCATGGTTCCGAACCCGACTGAGCGGGTAGAAGGCTGCAGTTTCTGGCCCAGATGCCCTTATGCAGCCGAACGGTGCAAGAAGGAAATGCCGCCGATGTACCGGATATCCGAGGACAGGAAGGTACGTTGCTGGAGATATGAGAACGTTCAGGAAGGGGAGGGCTAATCCATGGCAGGAAATGAAAAAGAAGTGCTGATGAAAGCCGACCATGTAAAAGTATATTTTAAAGGAAAGAATAAAAAGTCCGGCACGGTAAAGGCGGTAGATGATGTCAGTTTTGAGATATTAAAGGGAGAGACCTTCGGGGTAGTTGGGGAGAGCGGATGCGGCAAGAGTACGCTGGGCCGTACGCTGATCCGTCTGCTGGACGCCACGGAGGGCAGCATTTATTTCCATGGGCAGGACATTTCTTCCTTAAAGGGAAACGACCTGAAAGAGATGAGGAAAAAAGCGCAGATTATTTTTCAGGATCCTTCCGCCTGCCTGAACCCTAGGAGAAATTTAAAGCAGATTCTAATGGAACCTTTTGAAATTCATAATCTGAAGGGGAAGGTAGACGTAGAGGCGCGGATTCATGAGCTGCTTACTTTGGTAGGTCTGGACGATTATCATTTGAGCAGATATCCCCACGAGCTGTCGGGAGGACAGAAGCAGCGGGTGGGAATCGCGAGAGCGCTGGCGCTGGAGCCGGAGATTATTATCTGCGACGAGGCTGTCTCGGCGCTGGACGTATCGGTTCAGGCACAGGTACTTAATCTTCTTCAGGAATTGAAGGAGAAGCTGGGACTTACCTATTTCTTTATCTCCCATAACCTGAACGTGGTGTATCAGGTCAGCGACCGGGTCGGAGTGATGTATCTGGGCAATATGGTTGAGATTGCATCTTACGATAAGCTATATGAGAAACGTTACCATCCCTATACGGAGGCTCTTTTGTCAGCGATCCCGCAGGTGGATCAGAACGCGCAGGGCGAGAGGATCCGTCTCGAGGGCGAGGTGCCAAACCCCAGCAATCCGCCGTCCGGATGCCGGTTCCATACGCGCTGTCCGAAGGCATGCGACCGCTGTATGGCGGAGCGCCCGGTATTGAAAGAGATTGCAGAAGGACATTTTGTTGCCTGTCATTTGTATGACAGGGAGGATTAGGAGATTCCGCCAGTTCATGGCGACTCAATATTATTTCATCATACTTGAAGGAGGTAGATTTATGAAAAAGAAACTATTGGCATTAGTTATGAGCTTTACAGTTGTATTGTCTCTTGCGGCATGTGGCGGCGGCCCTGATGCGGCGCCGGACGGCGATTCCGGATCAGCGGACGGAGGCGGCAAGACCGTAGTGATCGCAATGGAAGGAGAAGGCCTTGAGACCTTTGACCCCGGTTACGTATATGAGAAGTATGCGCACGTTGTAATGAACGCATGTTATGAGAACCTGTTCAAATTCTATAGTAACGACGGCGCTGCGGAGCCTTGTCTGGCAGATACCTATGAGTTTTCAGAGGACGGCCTGACGCTTACCATCACCCTTAAGGATGGAATCAAGTTTGCAAGCGGCAATCCGATGACCTCAGAGGACGTAGCATTTTCAGTGAACCGCTGTAAGAACCTGAAGGGCAATCCGTCTTTCATCGCTGATACGATCGAAAGTGTTGAAACACCGGATGAGAAGACGGTTATCTTCAACTTAACAGAGCCTGACAGTGCAATTACTTCCAAGCTGACTTACAATGCTCTGGCAATTCTTGACAGCAAGGTTGCAAAGGAAAATGGCGCTACCGATGCAGAGGATGCGGCAGAGGCGGATACAGCGCGTAATTATCTGGATAACACAAGCGCGGGTTCTGGTATGTATGTTTTGACAAAGTATACTCCGAACGAAGAAATCATCTTGGAAAAGAATGAGAATTACTGGGGCGAAAATGCATCGAATGTAGATAAATACATTATCCAGCTTCAGGGTGACGCGAATACACAGATGATGACTTTGTCCAGCGGAGACGTGGACGTGGCTCTGAATCTGACAGACGATACTGTGTCTGAATTGGAAGGAAAAGACAGTGTAAGTGTGATCAATGATCCTACCAAGACCGTAGCGTTTGTTATGATGAATATGGATAAAGAGATCGGCGGACCGGTTTCTGACCCGAAGGTGCAGCAGGCAATCCGTAAAGCGCTGGATTATAAGGGAGTTCAGGAGATTGTAGGTTCCGGTACTATTACACCGTACGCTTTGATTCAGGATGGATTTATGGGAAGTAAGGGAACCCGTGACGTAAGCTATACTGACGTGGAAGAAGCGAAGAAGCTTTTGGCTGACGCGGGATATCCGGATGGTTTTGACATTGATCTGACAATTACAGACCTTGCGTTTGAAGGAACTCCTCTTACCGATCTTGGACAGAAGGTAAAGGATGACCTTGCATTGATTGGAATTAATTGTAATATTGTAACTCAGGCATGGGCAGCGGGATACGGAGACGCATACCGTGACGGAACCCTTGGACTTACGGTAATGTACTGGTCTGTTGACTTTGCAGATCCAAACGTACAGCTTGAGTTTTTACCGGGCGGCCTTGTAGGTTTGCGCGCAGGCTGGGCGGAAGATATGGATCCGGGCATTGCGTCAATGGCAAAAGCCTGCATGGAAGCGACCGACGATGATATGCGCGCCGCTATTCTGGGCGAGATTCAGGATGCAACCTATGAGTATGGTCCATTTGTTATGATTGCGCAGGCTCCTGCACATATCGGGTTTAATACCAGACTGACGGGCGTAGCAGTATCCGACCCATATACGCTGGATGTTACTATGATTAATATCGCAGAATAATTAGATTATATCTGAAAGCAAAAGAGGATGGCTTTATGGAACGACTAAAATTCATAGGAAAAAGATTATTGTATATGATAGTCATGTTGTTCGGCGTGGCAACGATGGTATTTATTCTTACCAAGCTGATACCGGGCGATCCGGTGGTGGCGAACTTAGGACAGCGCGCAATGAGCAATCCGGAGGTTGTGGCAGCGTATCGGGCGAAATATGGACTGGATAAACCGCTTCTAGTGCAGTATTTTATGTATATAGGGAATCTGTTGCATCTGGATCTTGGCACATCCATCCGAACAAATAATGCGGTGCTTTTTGAACTTAAGAGGTGTTTTCCGGCCACAATTGAATTGGCATTGGTGTCAATTATACTGGCAACAGTCTTCGGCATCCTCTTTGGAATTATATCAGCAGTGAGAAGAAACAGCGCGCTGGATCAGGGAGTCCGTGTGATCTCGGTAACGGGAGTCAGTATTCCCAGCTTCTGGTTTGCACTTTTGGTGTTGTATTTCCTGTATTATAAGTTTCAGATATTTCCGGGCCCGGGGCGGCTGAGCAATATCTATGCGACGCCGGAGACCGTAACGGGACTTTATGTGATAGACAGTTTAATAGAAGGGAACGGCGCAAAGGCGCTGGATGCCTTATCCCACCTAATTCTGCCGGCGGTAGTGCTGGCGGCGTTTACGATGGGTCTGATTACGAGGACCACAAGGTCTAATATTCTGGATGTCATGTCGACGGATTATATCCGGACGGCAAAGGCGAAGGGACTGTCAGAAAGCAAACTGATCATGGGGCATGCCCTTGGCAATGCGCTGATTCCGGTTCTTACGGTAATCGGTATGGGACTTGGAAATCTCCTGGGAGGAATGGTTCTTGTTGAGACAATCTTTAACTGGCCTGGAGTAGGGCAGTTTGCTTACGCATCAGTAACGGCTGCAGACTTTCCGTCTATCATCGGAGTGGCGCTTTTAATTGCGCTGAATTATATGGTGATTAATACGATTGTTGATATTTTATACGGCATCATAGATCCGAGAGTGAGGTGTAGCTGACCATGCATGGATTAAAAAAATTATTGAAATCAAATTATTTATTTACGCTGGGTGTGATCATCTGCCTTGCGTGGATTCTTGCAGCGATCCTTGCACCGGTAATAGCGCCTTATGATCCCATCGTACAGGACCTTGGTGTCCGTCTGAACCCGCCGTCGGGTGATCACTGGTTTGGAACGGACAATTTTGGAAGGGACATTTTCAGCCGTGTGATCTACGGCGGAAGATATTCTCTTCTGGCAGGTGTTGTGACAGTGATCCTTTCCGGTATTATCGGAACCTTTTACGGCGCGATAGCCGGATATGTAGGCGGAATGGTGGACAACGTGATGATGAGGTTCTCGGAGATGATTTTGTCGTTTCCGTCGCTGGTGCTTGCAATGATCATCAATGCGGTGCTGGGTTCTGATTTATTTAATACGCTGTTTGCGCTTGTTATTGTGTCATGGCCTACCTATGCCAGACTGATGCGCAGCGTGGTTTTAAGCGTGAAGGAAAATGAGTATGTAACGGCTTCGATTGCTCTCGGCGCATCCAGAATGCGTGTGCTGATGAAGGAAATCATACCGAACAGTATTAATTCCGTATTGATCATGGCAACCACAGATATCGGCAATAAGATTCTGATGTTCTCAACCTTAAGTTTCTTAGGGCTGGGTTCGGCGCCGCCGACGCCGGAGTGGGGCATGATGGTCTCAGACGGCGCGGATTATTTTAATAAATTCTGGATTGCCGGATTCCCAGGACTGGCTATTTTTACAATGGCGGTTGGCGCAAACTTTATCGGCGACGGTTTGAGGGATCTTCTGGATCCGAAGCTCAGAAAAGAGTTTTAGGGGAAAGATGAAATATCCGTAGTGGATATATTTAGAATATGGTATAATAAGCCGCAGGAGAACTTTGCAGAGCAGAGGAGCTTCCTGCGGCTTTCTAATTACGCGGGAAAATATTTTTCATACGGGAGGAAATGGCAAATGACTAGAATAGACAGAGTTATGAAAGCGATGGAGGAACAGGGGTTATCCCAGATGCTGGTCTGTGATCCGGTATCGATCTTTTATATGACAGGGATTCAGGTGGAGCCGGGAGAGCGGTTTTATGGGATGCTGCTTAAGAAAAGCGGAGAGCACGTGCTGTTTTTGAACCGTCTGTTTACCATTCCGGAGAGAGCCGAATTTAAAAAGGTCTGGTACAGCGATACAGATCCGGTGATGGACGATGTGAAGGAGCATGTGGATGCTTCGGAGGTATTAGGAGTGGACAAGGATCTGAAGGCTAGGTTCCTTCTGCCGCTGATGGAAGGAAAAGAAACGAATAAATTTGTAAATGCTTCTCTGGCGGTTGACCTGACGCGCGGGATCAAGGACATGGAGGAACAGGAGAAGATGCGCGCGGCTTCAGCGGTCAACGATCAGGCCATGGAAAGGCTGTATGGATTGGTGAAGGAAGGGACGACGGAAAAAGAGATCGCGGATCAGCTCCTTGGGATTTATCAAGAGTTAGGAGCGGAGGATTTTTCCTTTCAGCCGATCGTTTCCTTTGGGGCAAATGCGGCGGATCCCCACCATATGCCAGATGATACCATCCTTCGTCATGGGGATGCGGTGCTCTTTGACGTGGGCTGTATCAGAGACCAGTACTGTTCGGATATGACCAGAACCTTTTATTATGGGGAGGCGTCGGAGAAGAACCGGGAAATCTATGAGCTGGTACGGAAGGCGAACGAAGCGGCCATTGCAAAGATTAAGCCGGGCGTGCCTTTGTGCGAGCTGGACAGGACGGCAAGGGCTATCATAACAGAGGCGGGATACGGCGAGAACTTCAATCACCGTCTGGGGCATTTTATCGGGTTGTCCGAGCATGAATTTGGAGACGTATCCCTTGCAAATGAGAGGACGGCGGAACCGGGGATGATTTTCTCGATTGAACCGGGGATCTATCTGGCCGGAGAGACAGGGGTGCGTATCGAGGACTTGGTCCTTGTAACAAAAGAGGGAGCGGAAGTGCTGAATCACTATCCCAAAACCCTGACGATCATTGATGAAAAGTAAGGAGGCATTTATGAATCCAACAGCAGTCATTTACATGGAAAATGGAAAGAAAATCGTGATAGAGCTTCTTCCGGAGGCGGCGCCGAATACGGTAAACAGTTTTATCCATATCGCGTCTGCCGGGCTGATGGACGGCTATGCGATTCAGCGCATCGTGCCGGGAAACTGGGTGGATATCAGCTATTCCGGCTTTGGAAAGAAGGAGGCCCAGTATCTGATCCCGAATGAATTTCAGTTAAATCCGGAGATCGAGCCGCTGGATTCCCATCCGGGATGCGTATGCATGGGCGGTTATGGCGCGGATGGAATCGCCGGAGGAGAATTTTTCTTCCCGTTAAGGGATTGTCCGGAGCATAAAGGGGTTTATCCGGTGTTTGGCAAAGTCCTAGAGGGTATGGATGAGATTTACCGGCTGGAGAAGGTAAAAACCGTGCCAGTAGAGAGCTTCCCGATTGAAGGCGTTGAGGTAAATACTCCAGTGGAGCCGCAGGTAATCAGCAGGGTGGAGCTAAAACTTCATGGGAAAAGTTATCCGGAGCCGGTGAAAATGCCGGTTCAGAATCTGCCGGTAATGTGGAGGAACAAAGGACTCGGGTAAAAAATAATGGAAAGAAACGGTGGAAAACTATGATTACTTCAACCAGTACAGGAGAGAATTATGTGATTGAATTGTCGGACGGATCTCATATAAGCTATGCGGATGTGCCTGCGGAGTCCGGCGGGCAGGATAAATTTCAGCGGCCGGGAGATATTCTGACGTCGTCCTTTGCTGCCTGCATGAATATGACCATGCAGAGGATCCTGCAGGAGAGAGGGCTGGACTATGATAAGGTAATGATTGAAGCAGATTTTGACTGGTCAAAAACAGAGAGGAACCGGCTGGAGTTTTATTATATTGTAGATATTCAGGGAAATCTTACTGAGCAGGAAAAGGAAGAAGTGAAAGCGGAGGCAAGAAATTGTACGGTGTGCCAGTATCTTCAGGCGGAAAAGACATTGACGGAGATCGGGCACTGGCGGGAGGCAAAAGAGGGGTATGAAACTATTTCAGTAGAAAACAAGAGTTCAGAAATTTGACAGCGCAAAAGCGTTCGCAGAGGAATATCAGATTGGAAAAGATGATTTTATCCTTGCCGGCAGAAGTGTTTATGAGACGTATTTCGCACCTCTTGCATTAGAAGCCCATGTGGAATACAAGAGCAAATACGGGATGGGAGAGCCGACGGATCTGATGATCGACGCATTGCTTTCTGATTTTAGAAAGACCGGCTGCGGGCGGATTATTGCGATTGGAGGCGGAGCGGTCATAGATATGGCGAAAATCCTTGTGCTGGAGGGCAGGTATACGGCGGAACAGATCTATAAGCGGGAGGTTCCGCTTAAGAAGGCTCATACATTGATTGCGGTGCCCACGACCTGCGGGGCGGGATCCGAAGTGTCCAATGTCTCAATTGCAGAACTTACCAGCATTCACAGTAAGCTGGGACTGGCGGACGACAGCATATACGCGGAGGATGCCGTGTTGATTCCGGAGCTTCTAACAGAACTGCCCTATTCCTTTTTTGTGACCAGCGCCATCGACGCGTTTATCCACGCCATAGAGTCCTATGTGTCGCCAAGGGCGAACCAGTACACCCGGATGTTTAGCAGGCAGGCAATGGAAATGATCGTGACAGGGTTCCGAAAGATTCTAGAGCATGGAGCAGAGTATCGCCTTCGGCTGCTGGATGAGTTCCTGACGGCGAGCAATCTGGCGGGGATCGCCTTTGGCAATGCGGGAACCGGCGCGGTACATGCGATGTCTTATCCCTTAAGCGGCGTGTACCATGTGACCCATGGGGAGGCCAATTACCAGTTTTTGACAGCGGTGTTCAAAACCTATCGGAAGCTTAATCCGGATGGAATATTACAGGAAGTGAATCTCTTTTTAGCGGAGCTCCTTGGATGTAGGGAAGAACAGGTATATACGGAGCTGGAGCATTTGCTGGATCAGATGATAGCCAGAAAAAAACTCCGGGAATACGGAATGAAACCGGAGGAGATCAGGAGTTTTGCCGAGAGCGTAAAGGAGAGCCAGCAGAGACTCTTAAACCAGAGCTATGTGAAATTTGATGCGGGGCAGATGGAGGAGATTTACCGGAGTTTATATTAGTGCAGATAGATGATATATCAGCTAGTACATCCAAAACTTATTTTCGATGTACTAAGAAGGGCGTGAAAAGAAGGGCGTGAAAAGAATTTGACATATCTTGTATAATTGCTATAATATACTTAACAGAACAGCCGGAAGATAGATAGAGCCTATCCGTCCCGGCGGATTATAACGCTAAGTGAGTCGCCTAATCTTTACCAGAGAGCAGGGCGGCTTACTTATTTTTCAAATTCAGAATTGCAACAATCAAAAGCCCGATTGTCAGTATAACCATGAATTCTTCATATGTAGTCATAAGCACCACTCCTTCCAGCAGAACTCGGAACAGAATGGCCGCACGCCCTCCCGGCTACCCGGGTAAGTATATTATGTTGTCTTTTAAAATTCACAAAGAAAAAATTATGGTACGTTAAATATACCATCCGGATATACTACTGCATATTCCAGTTAATGCCATGGGCTGAGAAAAATTCGCAGATCCACTTGTCAAAGGCGTGTTCTAACGACTTGTCCAGCGTGAAGGTATTCAGCGACGTACCGCTGGTGCAGGCAAGCACAGAGCCGTCGTATTTGAAATTCAGGTAAAGCCCCTGCACGGTATCCGGCTGGAAATCTAACTGTTTATCTGCGATCAGCCTGTCTGTCTCCGACTTTGGCAGGGAAAAAATGAACCGGAAATTTAAAGGCGTCTGTTTGCCCTTGATAATGGAAAAGCAGAAATCGCGAAGCCTGTCCCATGTACTGTGGGTCTCGGCCGGGGCGGTTTCCGGGCCGTTATCGCCGTAAAATTCTTTGCGGATATATCCGTCTATGGTGAACTTGTTATAAGTGGTGATCTCTCCTTCGATGAAAAGGAAATGATCAAATGTGTTCCGTAAGAGAAGCTCTGACATGCAGTGCTTGGTATCTAATAAAAGGCTGATCATAAAACGCTCCTTAATTGTGTATTGCCGCAAGGTTCGAGATCAGTATAGGTTACTGTTCACTTCGTTTACAGCAACCTTCACAAATCCATTGAGAATTCGCTTCGCGAATGGGATTTGCTCACACCTGAATCACTTTCTTACGTACTTTGCAGTAAATGCAAAGTACTGTGTGAACAATATCCAGTATAGCATATGTCACCTAAAAAGGAAAGCGGTAAATTGACTTTGAGGAAAGGAAATATTATACTAAAAGAAGTTAAAGGAGAAGAGGATGCGGGAACGGATCAGGAAGGATAAGATTACAGAAGAATACAGTCAGGGGAAGAAGTCTGTCCGCCTGAATAAATATCTCAGCGACGCAGGGGTCTGCTCCCGGAGAGAGGCGGATCGGCTGATCGAGTCGGGAAAGGTCTGCGTTGACGGCGTACGCGCATCCTGCGGCATGAAGGTTCGGCCGGGGCAGCGGGTGACTGTGGGAAAGAAAACGGTAGGTGGCAGAAACGAGCTGGTGGTGCTTGCTCTGAACAAGCCTGCAGGAGTGGTCTGTACGGAAGATATGCGGATAAAGAATAATATTATCCGGTTCTTGAAATACCCTGTCCGGGTTACCTATGCGGGGCGGCTGGATAAGGACTCGGAAGGACTGCTTCTTATGACGAACAGCGGAGATTTGATCAATCAGATCATGCGGGCGAAAAACTGCCATGAAAAGGAATACAAGGTAACCGTGAATAAACCGATCACGGATGCATTCCTGAAAGGGATGGCGGAGGGCGTACATCTTGTAGACCGGGAAAAGGGGCTTGACGAGGTGACGAGGCCGTGCAGGACGGAGCAGATCGGCAAATACAAATTCCGCATCATCCTGACACAGGGGCTGAACCGTCAGATCCGGCGGATGTGCGAAGCATTTGGCTATCAGGTGCGGGAATTGAAGCGGGTGCGGATTATGAATATCGAACTGGGGAACCTGAAAACCGGGGAATACAGAAAGCTGACAGAGAAAGAACTGGAGGAACTATACCGGGAAATTGGGAAATCTTGAAGAAATTTTCGGCGAAGCAGTTGGCGCGGGCTGTCTGGAAGCCGCTGCCGCCCACCCCAAGTGTTTTGCCGAAAATTTTTTGTACACGGAAGGTATCCTGTAATAACTCTGCAATAACAGCGGTATATGATAAGGCTGTAAAACAAAAATAAGGTATGGTTTAAAAAAGCTATGATGCAATCGCAGCAGAGGAAAGCCGTACCGGGGTATGCAGGAAAGGAGCAGAGAATATGAAGACAACATGGAAAAGGTACAGGGTATTACTGACGGCTGCCGGGATGGCGGTTTGTATGGCGGCTGGCATGATGATGGGAATCGGCTGGTCGAGAGGCCATATAGAGGATATGGCAGTCCGTGCGGCGGATGAAGAGATGGCAGAGGGGCAGACTGACAAAGACGGCACGTTCGCTTCTGATTATGCGAATATGAGGTATCAGCTATATGGGGATCAGTTGTATAAAGAGGCGGCTGCCGACGAAGAAATCGTACGGAAGGTCTGCGGCAGATACGGCCTTGACTATGACACATTTCTTGCCAAAGATGTGACGAAGGAAATGTACAATTACGAGGAAGCCTTGTGGCTTGCAAAGGATATGGGAGACTGTCCGCTGCTTGCGGAGGATGCGGAAGATGGAGAGGAAGCGATGGGAATTTCTTCGCTGGAAATCTATATTTGCGAGGTCTATGCGTTTGGCGATGGAAAAGCCGTGATAGAGAGCATGTGCAAAGAATTTGGGATCGATCCCCATGGAACGGTCATTTCAGATCTGACGGCGGAACAATTAATCCAGATCGGGGAGAAGGCTTATGAAACCTCCGACCATCCAAAGGGGTAAAAAATTGTGGCAGATATATTAATTGTAGAGGATGACGGGAGAATCAGCGAACTCATCCGCAGGACGATAGCTATGACGGGACACAGAGGGCTTACGGCTTTTACAGGCCGGGAAGCCCTGTCAGTGCTTGAAAAAACGAATATCGACCTGATTCTTCTGGATATCGGGCTTCCGGATATGGACGGATTTACCCTGATGAAGCGGATTTCGCAGGATTACGCGGATACCCCGGTGATCTGTGTAACGGCGAGGGATGAAGTCCCGGACCGGGTAAAAGGACTGAAAGGCGGGGCGGAGGATTATATCGTGAAGCCCTTTGCGATGGAGGAGCTGCTTGCAAGAATCAATGTGGTGCTGCGGCGGTTTCACAGGGAGCAGAGTATTTACCATATCCGGGATGTGGAGATAGACCTTGCGGGAGCGGTTGTGAGGAAGGCGGGAGTCCCGGTGGAACTTACGAACCGGGAATATGAACTCTTAAAGGTTCTCCTTGCCAATAAAAATATCGCTCTTTCCAGAGACCGGCTCCTTGACCTTGCATGGGGCAGAGATTTTTACGGAGACGGCCGGACGGTGGACGTTCATATCCAGAGAATCCGAAAGAAACTTGGAATGGAGCGGGATATTAAGACGATTTTTAAATACGGTTACCGATTGGAGTTATAAGATGCAGATATGGAAGAAAAATTTTCTGTCAGTCTATGCCCTGTTCCTGATTGTGATTTACGGCGGCCTTCTGTTTTTGGAGGGGTATATTTCACAAAACGAGACGCAGCAGTGGGTGAGGCATGCAAGAAATAACGAGGAAAGTATCTTTTACCTTGCGGCCGGGCTTAAGGACGAGGAACTAAACCGCATGTCGATGAACCTTCAGAATATGGCGGAGAAGCACCTTGAGGCAGGCGCCAAGATCAGAGTGCGGGTGGACGCCTATACTGCGGTGGATCACCTGCCGGGAGCGTTTGAAAAAGGGAAGAATGTACAGATTAAGACATGGAAGAAGGAACGCTATCTGATCATCCGGCAGGAGCGGGACGTGAGGGGCGGTATAGTAGAGGTCGTCTATGCGCAGAACTTAAAAGACCTGTCGCAGGCGCGGCGGAAACGGATGTGGATATTTGCCGCGGCCGGTCTGATATTTTCCGGAATGATTGGTATATTCCTGTATTATACAATGCGGCGGATTAACCGTCCGGTAAACCAGATCGCTCATGAACTCAGAACGCCACTTACCGGGATTCGGGGCTATGCGGAATATATCATGATGGGGAAGCTTGGGGAGGAGGATTTGCTTTTTGCCGCTAAGCAGATCATAGACAGCGCAAAAAGTCTGGAGGATGTTACGGAAAAGCTGCTGATCATGGGAAATGTGAAGGAAGGGGCGGTAGGAACCGGGCGGGTCAGCTTAAAGAAACTCGTCGGACAGCTTGAAGAGAAGTACCCGGATATCCAGACAGATTGCCGTATCGATATGATAAACGGCGACGAGACGTTAATCGCCTGCCTCTTAGAAAATCTGACCGCTAACGCTTGGAACGCCGGAGAGAGGGTCAGGATAACGGCGGACGAGACAGGAATTTATGTCTGGAACGATGGGAAAACGATGGAACAGAGGCTTCTGAAGGCTGTTAACAGAGGGCAGGAGCTTGTGGGAACCCGGTGGGGAAGGCATGGATATGGGATCCAGATCTGCCGGGAGATCGCACTGGCGCACGGATGGAAGCTATCCTATCGGTCTTCTGAGGAAGAAGGGACTACGGCGGCCTGCCGGTTTGGATAAATATTCCCCAAGAAATCTGGCTGCATCATTCCACAAAAGAATGGCTCAAGATATAAAATTCTTCCTGTGTGGGCGTGTATTTATGTTCTTTCGGCGGAAGGGCGTCATCATAAGCGTTTGCTTTTTCTGGCAGCACTTCCATCACAGGGCTTTCCTTGCAATACCACCTCCGGCCATCCAATGCTCCTGCTTTCAGTTCCTTTACCAACATAGCAGCAGGGAACTTGCCGCCTTCCACGCAGACATTGTGCTTTTTAAGCTTACAAATCCACTGGATACATAATTGGACGGCGCGAAAATTGATTTAGCAAAGGGCTGATAAAATATGAAATTCATATAGCCGAATACAATATGTACCACAACAGCATTGATGTTACCACTTTTGACGGATATATCCTGCTTTACCCTTTTAGCAGTCCACTTTGCGGTAGGACTGACCACTAATAGTATAATGCCATATTTTTGGATTTAGCCAATAGATTTTTTGTATACAAGATAGCTGGTTTATGATATACTTTACTTTGAATTGGGGGACATAATAATATGAAATATAAGTATATGAGAATACAGGGAAGAGAAACTTCCTATAGACAATAAAGTACGAATTGGAATAATGGAGGAACATCAATGCGATATGGTTCAATTTATTTAATTGTTAGGGACTTTGATAAATCTGTTTCATTTTATGAGAAGGTATTTGATATGAAAGTAACCGCCGCTAACGGAAAGCGTTTCGCCCAATTTAATAATAAAGGGCTGAACCTCTGTCTCATGAATGGTTATTATGACAGTGAAAACCCTAGTCAAGTAGTAACTAAAGGCGAATATTGGGAGATATACGATAATCAGAGTGAAATTGCGGATAATATAAATACCCATAAGGTATTTATTAACTTAGGAGTTGAAGATTTAAAGGCAGAATATGATAGGATAAAATAATTGGGTATTGCAGCGCAGATGACTGAAATTCGATTTATAAATGTTTTTTCACCATATTGGTACTTTACATTTATGGATCCTGACGGGAATCCCATCGAGATTACAGGCAGTTATGCAGAAGAACTATGACAGGAGCATCAAATGGATAAAATTGTCGAAGAAGCGATTGGGAAGATTAAAGAGTTGGAAGAAAACACTCCCTGTGGAAGACATATCATCACAGGAGATGTGCGAAAATTATCATCTAAATTATTCCGTCAAATTGAAGATAAAAGCATTGAAAATGTTTTTATCCTGTGCGAAGAACTGTTAAATGAACACTCATGGGCATTGGGAGTAATTGCGTTTGATTTTGCATATCGAATGAAAAATCATTATAACGAATCAACTTACGATATTTTTTATCACTGGCTGAAAGATTATGTAAGGGGATGGGGCGACTGTGATGATTTTTGCACACACGCATTCGGAGAGCTGATAAGGCAAAAGAAATCATTATTTGTGAAGATAATCGCATGGACGGAGGATAATGATTTTTGGGTAAGAAGGGCTTCTGCAGTTATCCTGATACCTGCTATAATGAAAAACGATTATGAAGGAATGGAGCCATTTGCAATATCAGATCGTTTAATGTCGGATTCACATGATTTAGTTTTAAAAGGATATGGTTGGATGTTGAAAGCCTTATCGCAAATAAATCCCAGTTGCGTAAAAGAATACTTGATAAAAAATTGCAAAAAAATGCCGCGAGTTGCATATCGTTATGCTCTCGAAAAGTTTGATAAAGAAACAAGAAATATGCTTATGCAAATGTAATTACTTGCAAATTTTTTGCTTCAATCAATGTTTCCGGCTTACTCATAATCGGCACCTGCTCGCAATTCTAAACACAATGGGGGAAAAAGATTTCACGGATACTCCCTCGTTTCTCACGGACGACATTTTTCTTCTTCGGATATACTCTGCCAGAGTGATACCCGCCATATAA
>CAJUTH010000029.1:0-369 GCA_910589275.1 uncultured Dorea sp. | reverse complement strand
CAGCCCATTCCATGAGATACCTCCTTATCCGCACATATTGTGCTTTATGGACATAAATTCGCCTTTATTATTATAAGGCTTATTCTTTTATTTTTCCTCTCTATCCTTGCACAAAAAAGAGAGATGGTTATTCAATAATTGATATTAGCTTTTCGAGCTTGGCTGCATAAATCACGAGTAGATAAAGTATAGCTTTTTCCATCCTTGATAAAATATGTCCCACACTGACGAAACTCAAAGTGTACTTTGCGGGCGATACATTGCTCTCGTATGGAAAGCACCCACGCATAGTCAAGTGGTCGGGCATTTCTGTCTGATTCACCGCCGACTACGACTAATTCAACATTATCAAGATAGTCTGTAAGGTTT
>CAJUTH010000028.1 GCA_910589275.1 uncultured Dorea sp. | reverse complement strand
TTTCAGATTCATGGTACAGTTATCAGTTCAGATACTGTTCCGTGAATAATTCAGGATTTACTAAGTTTTAGTGGAAAAGTCCAAATTGTTATGTTATCATATGCTAGGTAAAGGATAATGAGAAAGAGGATTTTGAATGAGAAAATATATGCTGAAAAAGCACATAAATATAGAAATGACTATTAGTCTTACCATTCTTTTTGCCAGCATGTTTATATTTGCGGTTGACGGGATTGATTTTATTAAAAACTCGATCATTGGGTATGACGAGGGATATAATGCTACTGTAGCAGCAAATTTTGCCCGGTATGGACAATACATGGCTTCTTATCCAGGGGAAATCTACTTTTACAATATGATTACGACAGGGCAGACAGTGCTTGTCCCAGCGGCTGTATTGTATAAAATATGCGGGATAAATAGCGTGACAACAGGGCTTGTTCCTTTGATATATGGCTTATTATCGTTTATCGTACTTTACGCGTTGTTTTGCATGGCATTTAAAATGCATGGAAGCAGTTTGAAATTCCGGCATATAATTTCAACAGGGCTTACCGTTTGCATTCTTTTAACAGATTCGCAGTTTTACTATTATAGTACCCATTTGATAGGCGAAGGCGCAGCTTTGTTTTATATATTGGTGAGCGCGTTATCTGTCGCATATTTTTATCAAAGTGGGAAAAATACATTTATTTTCCTTTCGGGGGCAAGTTTGACAGCGGCATATATAACAAAGTCCTCTATGATTTTCATATTTGTATCACTAATAGGAATATTGTGTTTGTCAATATTTGTTGAAAAAGTAGTGGGTAAAAAAAGCATAGTGTTTTTCATATGTGGAATAGCAGCATCGTTTTTGATTTTTGACTCAATAAAATTATTTCAATTAGGTGGGCTGCGAGGGTATGTGGATTGGTACAAAGGGGAATGGCATAATATGCTGAACCAGTCAGGCGGCATTGATGCTACCTTGCAGATTAGTGAGAAATGCAATACGTTTCACACATTGCTTAATATGGATTCATGGATATGTTTACTGATGATTTTGCTTCCAGTTATACTATATGTGATACATTTGATAAGAAGGTTTATGGGGGCTCCGGTAGCTGTCTTGTATGGGGAGAAAGTATTTACCAGTCTGGGTGTGGCAGGGAGTTCATTATTAATATATTATCTTCTTTTTGGCGGGGCAGGGCTTAATTATCCAAGGAGGTTGTCAGTTAATTCCCTCCTCGTGCGGATTTCATGCGCTTTTATAATTGTAAATCTTATTATTGTGTTAGTCCCTTTTTTGAAAAAAATGAGAAATTCCAGATTTCATTTCAAGTATAGGGGCTATTATCTGGCTGGGATTACGCTGTTTGCCGTTATGTCATGCACATGGCTATTTCCTTCTAATACAATTGTTGATTCCAAGCATAGATATTTGGAAAAGAAACATACGAAGGATTATGATGTAAAGCTTATGGAGCAATTTCTTTCTGAAATTGATAATCTTCCGAAGGATGCTGTGATATATGTAAATGGATGGTGGCAGGAACCGAATATCACGCTCTATTTGGAAAGGAAGATGGTCGATATCCATTCTGTTGATGCAAATACTATTAGCAGGGATAATGCATATTTTATCGTTGGGAGAAGATTTGACAATGAATTAATAAATGAGGTTAAACAGCAATGGGAAATAGAAATGCATGAAATAGATAATATTATGGTTAATTATGATATGCTGAATCGTTTTAATTCTGAAGAATTGTTTACCATTATGGAAATTATTCCAGATAATTCTTATTTAGATGAAATAGGCAAATGATGAAAATGATGAAAATGATAAAAAGGGGTAAACATGGATAAGCTTTATATTATTATTCCGGCATACAATGAGTCTGAAAATATCAGGCAGTTTATTGACGACTGGTATCCAATCATAGAGAGCCATAATGGCGGAGGAGAATCAAGGCTGGTAATAATTGATGACGGAAGCAAAGATGATACATATGAAATATTGTGCGAATGCTCAAAAGACCGGCCATTGTTAGAACCGCTAACAAAAACAAACGGAGGCCATGGGCCGACGGTATTATATGGTTATAGATATGCAGTGCAGAATCATGCAAAATACATTTTCCAAACAGATTCCGATGGACAGACAAATCCGGATGAATTTGAAAAATTTTGGAGACAAAGACAAAATTATGACGCCATTATAGGCTGCCGACCAGAGAGACAGGATGGGATATTTAGAAAATTTGTAGAAAAAGTATTGCTACTTATTTTAAGGATCATATTTAACGTTAAAATTCCAGATTCAAACGCGCCTTTTCGTTTGATGGATAGCAGGCTTGTAGATAAATATATACGAGAAATGCCGGAAGATTTTAATCTTCCGAATGTAATGCTGACAACTTATTTTGCCTATTTCCATGAAAAAATAAGATTTGTCAAGATTTCGTTCAAACCTAGGCAAGGGGGAGTAAATTCGATTAACGTCAAGAAAATCATTATTCTGGGCTGGAGAGCATTGGGGGATTTTTACAAATTAAAACGGGATATATGCGCCAAAAGCATTTTTAAATAATATTTTCATTAAGTTCCCATTTCCTTTAAAAAAACTTATTTTAGTGGGGATTTTCCCATGTTTGGGATATATTCTGGTTACGGGGATCTCACAGGCTTTTAAGCCTATTTGGGTGGCTCTTGTTGACAGGTATGCGAGCAGTTCATATGTTACAAAAATATCTCTGAGAGGCTGGACTTTGTTATTTTCCAAATATTTTGCAGAGTATGCCCTGTATGCGTTTGTTGTGTCAGTAAAATAGTGCCGAGCCGTTAATGATATGATCGGGGCGTGGATAAGGCGAATAGATAGTAATCTTATAAGTGGTGTGTGTATGGTTTCCACCTTTTATAAAACAGGATCCTTGAATAAAGTCATACCCTTCATTTAGTTTTTCAACAAAGCGAGGGATGTCTTCGATACTGTCTTTGTTATTGCCGTCTATTGTTATAATTCCCCTGTAACCCCTCTGCAATGCCCACCATATTCCCATGCGAAGCTGCGCTCCTTGTTTTCCGGAATCTTTTTTGACAAGCAGGGTATTCACATTTAGCTTGCGGAGTTTGTATCCTTCCGTACATCCGTCGGTAGAATTACCATCGCATATGATTATATCAGCATAATTATAAATTTCATGCTTGTATGCTCGTTCTAATTCTGTTATAATCCGATTTCCTTCGTTGATGATGGGAATTAAAACGGCATAATCCTTTATGTATTCCATTATATTTTCCAATAGCAGGACATTCTCTATATTGTTCATTTCAATAGAAATAAATCCGTTATAGCCTTCATTCTGCAAAACTGATTTTAGTTCTTGATGTAGATTCCTTGGGATAATTGGCTTTAAGTAGGGTTCACTAATGTGTACATGGTTAATTAGGTGTACATGGCCTGCCAGCCCTATTGCAGATTCGTTATTTTCAATCATAGTTCCCACATCTAGGTTAAGTAGGAAGCCGTTGGAATCTATTTTGGAGATAAGCTTTATTGCAGATGGTGTATCATTGATGTGATTTGTGTTGTATATTGGTGGATTGGCTTCCAAGCCGATCACGGTTCCGTTTTTGTCGGCATAATTACCAAGTTCTCGAAAAAAATCCTGTGCAATTATGGGGTTGGCGTCCTTTGGGATATTACGGTTTTTAGGGCAGCCGAATACTAAATTATTGCACCCTACTGCAGAAGCAAAATCAATTGCTTTTTTGCTGTAATCTGATAATATCATTCTTTCGGCATCTGTTCCAAATAGTTTTTCTTGGCGTCCAAACCAGATGGATTGCATGGGGGAGATAGAAAGGCCGTAATTCTTTTTTAAGTTTTTACTCCATGCGGAGGCTGCATCTAGCTTATTATAAGGACATTTTGGAAAGATTTTTGTCGGTGCGATCTCTAATCCAGTAAAACCATATGTTTTTGCCAGTTTGTAAATAGAAAGTATTGTATTGCTCGTCCCATGCAATATTAGATATAGATAGTTTCATGCTTTTCTCCGATACAGAATAAAAGAGGGTTGATTAATTATTATTGACAAAGATTTTTATGTCTTTCAATGTTTTCTCTTTTGAACATATATACCCACAATTCCCTTCAAAAACCTTATCATGGATTGTTTTATAGTTGTAGTAAGCGGGAACACCCTCTAATTCGTTAACAAATTTATTCCCGGTGAGATGATGATATATTTCCATTACAGATAATGGCTCTGTAGCGGGATGTCATAAAGTTATATTATTATTTAGTGCAATTTTTATATCATCACATAATCTTTCAAGGTTATAAAATTGGTAAACGCTCCGGCTGTCTGTAAAATTGAGAGACGAAAAGTTTAAGGATTCAAACTTTTTCTTTAATATTAGCCGGTCATTATTTGATAACGTTTTTACTTTATAGAAGCCATTGTTTTGTAAATTGTAGAATTTATAAAGTTCCTTATCCGTTTTTGTTAATTCATGAAATTTATTTTCTGTGAGCATGGAAGGGATTCTATGAATAAAGTCATATATAAAATTTTCGCCGTCACACATTCCATATTTAAAGAAGCGTCCCGGATGAAGTTCTTCACAAAGAATACCTGCGGCGTTGCAAAAATTTTTAAACTGCCTGCCAGTGGTCCATGAATATTCTTTGGATGTAGCGTATATTTTATCAAATTCTTTGTTTATGCAGAAATTATAATCACTATTGAAGCGTTTAAAATAGTTTATTGACCTTGCGGCAGTCGATAGGGAACGGGGGTAATGGTAACCCTGGTGAACGCGTGCCTGATTGATGTAGGTGGCTCTTTTGAATGCGGAAGAATCACATTCTAGAACAAGAATATTTTGTTTTTGCTGGCAACAGAAAAGAGCAGCGTATAATCCATATAACCCGGCGCCGATAATAATCTTATCGTACTTTTCCATTATGTATTCTCCTTTTTGACAACATGTATATCATCTAGGATAATGAAATATCTGTTTGGCTATTATAATATCTCTTTGTTGTTTATCAATAGTGGGAAAGGTGAGAAGGATGTCCAAAGAGTTATTCACATTAGCAGATAGAATAAAAATACTGCGCGAGGGCGCGGGGGTGACACAGGCGGAGGTTGCTCGTCAATTAGGAATATCACGTTCGGGTGTAAATGCGTGGGAAATGGGATTATCCGTTCCCTCTACGCAATATATAGTTGAATTAGCAAGAAAATTTTGTGTTTTGACAGATTATCTTTTGGGTATGGATAATACTTCAACCATATCTGTGAAAGATTTAACACAAAAACAGGTTTCTGCATTGCTTAATATAGTAGAATGCTTTAAAGATAATAGAAACTAAGGGTTTCGGCCGGTATTTTTTGTTTTTTATTGCAATTTAATATTGATGAATATATAATAAATTGGGAATAGCGCTTGGCATAGGTTTTTTAATCCTAAAACAATATGTGCAAGAAGTGAGGTCGAAATGAAATGTCATATAAAGAACTATATGAAAAATATAAGAATTTTATTCCATATATAATATTTGGCGTTTTGACAACAATAGTGAACATCCTTACGTATTGGATTGCCGCGCATCTATTCGGATTTCCCGTTATGCCGAGCACAATTCTGGCTTGGATGGCGGCTGTCTTGTTTGCTTATTTTACAAATAGGGAATGGGTTTTTCAAAGCAAGGCGCATTCGACTGCTGAGGTCGCGAAGGAGGTCAGTGTGTTCTTTGCATGTCGTTTGGCGACAGGGGTGATTGACTGGCTGTGCATGTTCGTATTTGTCACGCTGCTCCAATTTGACGATGTATTTGTTAAAGCGGCGGCGAATATACTTGTCATCCTTTTAAATTATATGGCAAGTAGATTGATTATATTTAGGTAGTGTTAAGCAGGCGGTCGAAAAGTGTAAGGGCTTGTCAGCAGAAGGTACGTTGTGTTATAATTAAGGCATCAAATAGAGGGAGCCTTTTTCTGCTATGGATGAAGAATATACAGGAAAAAGGCTTTTTGATTGTATTTATAAAGACAGGACGTCGGGAAAAAGAAAAGTACGGAGATTAAAGGATAAAGTTGTATGAACGATATAGTAAATTCAAAAGAGAAGAAAATAGATATTAAGGAAGTTATTGTTTGGATTTTTTATAGATGGAAAATGGCGTTAGTTATCGCGTTTGTTACGGGAGCAAGTATATTTTTATATGAATATGTGAGCGCTGTACGTAGTGTACCGGAAAAAATCGAAGAAGGACCATATGTTATATCATTAGAAGAGTATGACAACCACATCAGGCTTTTGGAAGAGAAAATACGAGGTAATTACGAGTACGTGCATCATTCTTTGCTTATGCAGATTGATGCGGGGAGAGTACAGGTGAAATCTATTCAGTATAAATTGGATAATCCACTCGTGTGCGAGCAGCTTATCCATCGGCATGGCACGGTTTGTAAAGAGATTACAGAGAATCTTGATTATGTAGATGAAGTGCAGTATATAGAGGAGATTCTTGAAATTAGCAAGATAGGAGCGGATGGAGATGCATCGGGATTTGAACTGGTAATCAAGGGGAAAGATGAGCAGACTTGCGAAAGAATTGCTGCAGAAGCGGAAAAAGCGGTTGATGAGGTACTCCAAAGTATGGGTAATACTTATGGGGAATTCCAATATACGGTAGACAATAGGGAAACCTATGCAATAGCAGATGCAGATCTGTGTGTGAAGCAAATGCAACAGTTATCCTATATCCAGCCTTCCTATATCACTACATTGACTGATGCAATACAACAGCTTGAAATAAAAAAGAATCAACTGGCCGAGGGAGGTACAGCGGCGAAGAATGAGATAGGATATATAACAATAGTTAAGTTTTTGATTCTTAGCGCGGTTGGCGGAGTGTTATTTGCAGGCGTATTCCTATGTATATTATATCTTTTAAATAATAAGGTAAAGACTACGGGTGAAGTGGAAAACCTGTATCATTTGAACATATTGGGGATTTTGAAAGGCGAGAAAAAGCGGAATGATAATGAGAATGTGTACGAATGTATAAAATATGATTTAGTTCATGAAGCACAAAAGTGTTCGCGTAAAATAAAATTTCTAATAGTTGGGATGCGAAAAGAACCGGAAATAGGGTTAAAATTTATAAACGACGGGCTGGATACTGTTGATGTTGAGTATATGAATCGCTTGGAGTATGGAGTGGAAACATTTAAAAAGATTGACGAGGCTGATGAGATTATTTTATATATCGCTTTAGCAAAGGATTCTTATACGCAGATCGAAAAGATAATTGAGATGATGCAGAGAAGAGACGCACATATATTTGGGGCGATCGTCAGAAAGGATAGATAATGGATAAGAAGATACCTTTTTCGGTATTGACGGCGGTTTATAAAAATGATGACAAGCAAAATTTTGCATCGGCAATGGACAGCATAATACAGCAGACGGTTCTCCCGGAGGAGATCGTTGTTATGCAGGACGGACCGGTTGGCGTGGAATTGTCTGCAGTTATTGGCGAATACAAGCAAAAATATCCCCAGCTAATTACACATGTAGTTAATCCCCAAAATGTGGGGCTGGGTCTGACATTGGCAAGAGGAGTTGAAGTATGCAGGAATGAGCTTATCGCCCGCATGGATGCGGATGACATTGCGTGCAGGAATCGTTTTGAACTGCAGATCAAGGAATTTCAGCACGATACGGAGCTTGCACTTTTGGGAGGGTATATCCGGGAATTTGACACAGATCCAAAGCAGCCGCAGGCAACAAGAACCGTTCCGATAAGCCAAAATGAGATCTATAAAAGGGTGAAAGTAAGATCTCCGTTTAATCATATGACGGTTATGTTTCGCAAAAGCATGGTGTTAGAGTGTGGTAATTATGCAGATTTGCGTAATATGCAGGACTATCATTTATGGATAAGGATGATTCATGCCGGATATAGAATGAAAAACATACCAGTAGTTTTAGCTTTAGCCAGAACCGGAAACGGAATGTATAAGCGGCGGGGCGGGAAGAATTATATTAAGCTTGAACGTGAAATTCAGCAGTTAATGCTGAATTATAAAATGATAAATCGTTTGGAATATATAAGAAATTTGGTTATTAGAGTAACTGTAAGAAAATTGGGAAATCGTGCAAGAAAATTTATATATATGAATTTTTTGAGAAAAGGATAAAGAAGTGGCAGGAATAGAACAGAGAATTAATGAGATGCTAAGAGGGAATCCCAAATTTAAAAAGGCTGTAAAAAGGGTGTATCAGAGAAGTATGTACTGTTTGCATTCCAAAATTAAAGCAGAAGGTGATTTATGTCGGATTTCCGGGGCGGGAGAAGAAACTTTTTTTGGATATTATGATAAGTCGCCATGGAATGCGGATGGAAGGTATATGCTGGGGGTTCGGGTGAAAGATGCTTCTCGTGAAGCAGCGCCAAAAGAACCATGCGAGATACTTTTATTTGATACAGAGAATAATTATTCATATAAAGTAATTGCAGTTTCGCATACATGGAACGTTCAGCAAGGGTGCATGCTTCAATGGATGGGACCTGATTTTAAAGATAAAGTTCTCTATAACGACTTTATAGGTGGAAAGTATGTATCGGTTGTAATGGATATTTACAGCGGAGAAAGGAAAACGTACGGTGTTCCTGTATATGCGGTGGATAGTCAGGGAAGATATGCCTTGAGCCTTGATTTTTCTAGACTGCATAGGATGAGGCCTGGCTATGGTTATTCAAATCTTCCAGATAAGTCGAGCGGTCAGTTGTGTCCTGATTCAGTATGTATTAGCCGATTGGATTTGTCTACAGGAGAGATACAGCCATTATTAAAGTATACTGACTTAGTAAAAATTGCTCCAAGGAAAGAGATGAAAGGGGCGGAGCATAAAGTAAACCATATTATGGTTAATCCATCTGGAACACGGTTTATGGTGCTTCACAGATGGATAAAAAATGGAAAAAAATATACCCGCCTTATTACTATGAATATGGATGCTTCAGAACCGTATGTTTTATGTGACGACGATATGGTTTCTCATTGTTTTTGGAAGAATGACACTGAGATTTTAGCGTGGGCAAGAAAGCGTGAGACGGGAGATGCCTATTATTTGTTGAAGGATAGGACGCGGAATTATGAAATGAAATGGAGAGAGTGCCTTCAAACGGATGGACATCCAAGTTATTCGCCGAATGGTAGATTTGTGGTTACGGATTGTTATCCAAATAGAATCCGTATGGCTTCGGTGTTTCTAAACGATACATGCAGTGATAAAACATATACGCTGGCAAAGGTGTTCAGTCCGTTTAAATATGATAATGATACAAGGTGTGATCTGCATCCAAGGTGGAATCGGGAAGGAACGGAAATTTGTATCGACAGCGTGCATGAAGGGTATCGAGGAATGTATGTAATACCATTGAAAAAAAATAAAATTAAAATATTATATGTTGTGTCGACGTTGAGGGATACAGGTCCGACGAATCAATTATATGGGATTATTCGCAATCTGGATAAGGAGTTGTTTGAGCCAAGTATATTGACTTTATCCAAGGAGCCAAAAGACAGTAAGATCCAGTTGTTTTTGGAGGCACAGATTCCAGTGAGAACGCTTGGGCTTGGCAGAAAGGAATTTATACTTAAAGGGAAAAAAGTATTAAATAATGAAATACAGAAACTAGCGCCGGATATTATTCATACGAGCGGAATCAGGCCGGATAATGCAATAAGTGGATTGAAGGGGAATCTTTTACACTGTGCTTCGATACGGAATTATGTGTTTGAGGACTATGTTCCTAAATTTGGAAAAGTAAAGGGGATGGTTATGGCGCGGATCCACTGCCGTGCAATTAAAAAAATAAAGTACCCTATTTGTTGTTCCAATACTCTGAAGGCTATGTATCAAGCGTTTTTGAAAAAAAAGGTTTATTCCATACAGAATGGAGTTGATACGGAAAGGTATTCGGATTGTTCCGTGCAAGAAAGACAATTATTACGAGAAAAATATGGGATTGGTGCGGAAAAGATAGTTTTTGTTGTAGTTGGAAGTTTGATAGCAAGAAAAGATCCATTGACAATATTGAAGGCGTTTCATGAAAGTGAAAAAAAACAGGATTGTGTTTTGCTTGTATTGGGAACAGGGGAACTGGAAGCAGAATGTAAGCAGTTTGAGGATCCGGATATTCGTTTGTTAGGGCATGTATCAAATGTAAATGATTACTTGAAACTAGCAGATGGTTATATTTCTGCCGCACTGTCAGAAGGATTGCCTAACACGGTTCTTGAAGCGGGGGCTTGCGGGCTGCCTATGATATTGTCAGACATACCGCAGCACAGGGAGATATTTAAGAAGTCTTTAGATGGAGTCATGTTTTTTAATGTTCAAGATACCGATTGTTTGCAGCAAAAAATAAATGAGATGGCAATGAATATAAAGAATACGGACAGAGAACAGATTAAGAATTATATATCAGAGAACTTTGCTAGTGAGAAAATGAGTGAAAAATACCAGAGACTATATTGTTCGATGCTGAAAGGACAAAAAAATGTTATATGATGAAATAGTTAACAAGAAAGAAAAATTAGCATTGGTAGGATTAGGATATGTGGGAATGCCTATTTCAGTTGCGTTTGCGGAAAAGGTTGAGGTTATCGGCTTTGATGTGAATGAGGAAAAGATTGAACAGTATAAAAAGGGATTTGATCCTACAAATGAAGTGGGGAACGACAAGATTGCTAAGTGTACGGTTCAATTTACAGCAGACGAAAGCAGATTAAAAGAAGCAAAATTTATCATTGTTGCTGTTCCGACACCGATTAATAATGAACATATGCCGGATTTATCCCCTGTCGAAAATGCCAGCAGGGTTGTAGGGCGTAATTTGACGAGAGGGACTATTGTGACTTATGAATCAACGGTGTATCCAGGAGTTACGGAAGAAATATGCGTACCTATACTGGAAAAGGAATCCGGTTTAAAATGCGGCATAGATTTTAAAGTGGCGTACTCTCCTGAAAGGATTAATCCTGGCGACAAAGTGCATAGACTGGAAACCATTACAAAGATCGTATCTGGCATGGATGAAGAGACTCTGGACGAAGTGGCTAAAATATACGAATTGGTGGTAGAAGCTGGGGTTTTTAGAGCTGAGAGTATTAAGGTTGCAGAAGCGGCTAAAGTTATCGAAAATAGCCAGAGGGACATTAATATTGCATTTATGAATGAGTTGTCTATTATATTCCATAGATTGGGTATTGACACCAAGGCCGTATTGGAAGCGGCGGGGACGAAATGGAATTTCTTAAAATTCATGCCCGGTTTGGTTGGAGGACATTGTATAGGCGTCGACCCTTATTATTTAACTTATAAAGCCGAAGAAGCTGGTTATCATTCGCAGATTATAACTTCCGGGAGAAGGATTAATAACGACATGGGTAAGTTTGTGGTAGAATCTTTAATCAAGAAACTTATTATGTCAGATATACCAATTAGGAATGCGAAGGTAGCTATCTTGGGTTTTACATTTAAAGAAAACTGTCCTGACACGAGAAATACGAAAATTATTGATATTGTAAAAGAATTAGAAGAATATGCTATAAATCCAATCATAGTTGATCCGATAGCCGATAAACAAGAGGCAGAACGTTTATATGGTGTGACATTACAGAATATGAAGGATATTAAAGAGGTAGACGCGATTATTTTGGCAGTTGCACATAAAGAATTCCAATCAATATCAAGGGAGAGTTTTGATAAAATGTACCGTATTACTAATCAAAGGCGGAAAGTTATGATTGATATTAAAGGGTTATTAGACAAGAGGGAATATATGGAGCACGGATATTCCTACTGGAGGCTTTAACAGCGGAAACAGACTATTTGGTATAGAATTTTTAAATATTTAAGAAAGATATCTGGTGGAATCATGCTGATCTATTTAGTAAGCTTGGGTGTGGTTATTGTAGGTTATCCGATTGTCCATATGACATCAATAAAATATAAAAAAGAATTATATGTTACGAGTGTTGGTTTGTGGCTGTTTTTAGTTCTGGCTCTTCGGGGAGATAATATAGGAACCGATCTGGTGAGGTATATACCATGGTACTCTTTTTGGGGAGAGTTATCTTGGCCGGAGATTTTTTTTGAATACAACCAAAAAGATTGTGAAATAGGATACATTATTTTTAATAAGCTTCTATATTGTATCCATAAGTCACCGCGCATATTACTGGTCGCAGTAGCGGCGATTGCGGTCGGGTTCACTGTGGTTTCTATATATAGATATTCCAGTATGGCATGGCTTAGTTTTTTTATGTATATAACTATGGGGTTATATATAAAACCTTTTTCGACTTTGAGACAGGCTGTTGCAATGGGGATTATTCTATTAAGCTATAAATATGTAAAGCAAAATGAATTTATTAAGTTCTTACTTGTTGTATTGGCGGCGGGTCTATTCCATAAGACTGCTTTATGCTTTATACTGGTTTTCTTTTTATCAAAAATCAGAATAAGTAAAACATATTTAGGACTTATGCTGGCGGCAGATGTTGTTTTTCTTGTATTTGGCAAAGAGATATTGACTTTTTTGGCGAAGTTAGTGCATTATGAAAGCTATATAAAGAGAATAGGAAGTGGAAATGGTGGAGGTATGCTCTTGATTCATATTTCTATATTAATACTTGTACTAATGGTTATACGGGGAACGAAAGAAGAAATGGGATTAGAGCTTCATTGTTTGCTGCTTGCAATTATGTTTAATGTATTAGCGTTGCAGATGGGCGTTGCAGATAGAATTATGGTATATTATGATATGGTATTATTATTTACTATGCCAAGAACGATTCGTTTGATAAAGGAGCGCCAGATGAGGAATCTGGTATGCGTACTATTTTGTTTTGGGCTATTTACATATTACATTTGTATTATATGCCGTGTGGATAATTCGTCAATTATTCCATATCAGTTCTGGACAGCGTGAACTGCGGAATGGAGAATAAGTAGACTATGAATGATAATTTAAAGATTCAGGAAGTAAAGAAAAAAGCGGTTGTGAGCGCAAAGTGGCTGATGATAACGTCTGTGGTCTGTATGGCTTGTTCATGGCTGACAAACGCGTTGCTTGGGCGGATTGCTCCTGAAGTTTTGGGGCAATATGCGATTGTTTCGATTTTTATTTCTACGATTAATACATTTGTAATTGTTGGCGATTCTGCGGTTTTAAGTAATTTTATTCCAAAAGCCGGCGATGATAGAGAGCGGACAAATATATTTTTTTCACTTAGCATACTTACATTTGGAATGTATATTGTATTTGGGACGATCATTTTATTTGTCCCGGCAATATCAAGCAAATTGATAGGGGGAATGACGTTTGGAAACAGGCTTGCGGCAGTTATGTTGACAGGCTTGTTTTATATGATTATGGCGCTGGTTTCTAATTTGCTGATATCGGTGCTGGAAGCAAGGATTTCCAAAATAATGGTTCAGCTTAACAGTATTATTCTTCCAGTTGTACTGGTAGCGATAAGTTTTGTTGATCTTCAATGGTTAATTGAGAATATACTTATAGTAGTCCTGATAACAAGGGCGTTTTCTGACGCGGCCGCCTTGTGTATAGGTTTGTATTGGCTGAAAAAAAATATCGTTTTTTCAAAGAATTTTCGATTTTATTGGCCGAAGAGAATTCGTAATTTTAATTTTTCTTCTTATGCTCAAAGTATTTTTTCTTATATTTATAATAATGTAGATAAATTATTTTTGGTGTCACTGGGAAGTATGGGCCAATTAGGGTATTATCAGGCGATACTTTCAGTTATTGCAGTTGTTGAATATGTTCCTAATATGATTTATAGTGTTACGGTTCCGTATTTTTCTAATATAATCGCTATGAAGGAAACGCAATTGGTTCGGAATTCCTATGAGAAAATGGAGCGATATTTTGTCTTGTTTGTTGACTCTATTGTTATTGGATTGATTGCATGTTCTCAGATTATTATGAGAATATTTGGAGAGGGTTATTTGGATTATGCAAATTTACTAGTGGTGTATTTAGTTGCATATAGCGCGACAGCTTTATCAAGGATTAATACGTCGCTGGTAGTTTCGCTGGAAATGAATCGGTTAAGATTTATTAATAGTTTTTTGCAAATATCAATTCAAATTGGCATAACGATCGCATTGTTTGATAAATTAAAGATTATGAGTTTGATATTGGGAAAAGGGACGGGAGTTTTGATTGCGCAGCTTATTCCCATGTATGTCTTGGCTCATAATGAGAAATATCGTGTAAAACCGAGTAAGCCATATTTTGCAGGAATACTCGTTGCATTATTATTAGGAAGCGTAATTATAATATTTGATTTAAATATTATTTTGAGTTTGGCTGCAGGATGTATCGCCTATATTTTGTTCTTGTTTTTTATAGGGTTTAAAGTATCTGAGCTGGTTAGTTTGATACAGATTGTAAAAAATAACAGAAAAGAATAATTAGGATGTTTGATGAGACGATATGAAGAAAATAAAAAAGAAAGAGGGTACTATGGAGCAAAAAGTTAAATTAAGAAAAACATCGGATGATTTATATTCGTCGTGTATAGATGTGGGATTGTGCAGCCACTGCGGAAGCTGTATTGGTATTTGCCCTAGTAGTTTTTTGGAAGCTGAAAAGACAAGGAAGGGGGATATTATTATAAATGAAGCGAAGCACTGTATTGCATGCGGATTTTGTACAAGTGTTTGTCCAGGACCGGGGTATCCGATCAAGGATCATGTAGAAGGGTATTTTGAGATTTCAAGTAGGAATGATACGATAAAATCAGGAGCGGCTTCAGGTGGAACGATTTCACAAATTCTTGTGGATCTATTCGATCAGGAAAAGATAGATAAAGCGTTGGTTGTAATAAACAATGAGAACTTTAATCAGAGAGCGGCAAAATATATTGCCGCGGCGTGTAAAGAAGATGTCTTAAATGCAAGACAGAGCAAATATGTCCAAGTGTCTATAGGGAATGCTTTAAAACAAATAAAAGAGGATGATTGCCGATATGCAGTAGTAGGAGTTCCATGTCAGATATATGGTATCAGTAAGGCAATGGAACTAAATGTGAAATTGAAGAAAAATATAAAATATAAGATAGGGTTATTTTGCGGTTATACTTATACGGAGGAATGTTTTAGAGGCCTTTCCCGTTATATGGGAATTAAGGAAGATGATATAAAAAGCGTTACGGGATGGCGCCAAGGAGGACTTCCAGGAAATTTGGAGGTATTAACAAATTCTAAGGACTTCCGCTGTATGAGTTTCCAGCAGGAGCATGCAATGGATATTACGTTTTATGCGCAGAACCGTTGTTTGTTATGTAAAGACTGTATGGCTGATTATGCCGATATAGCGGTGGGTGATATTGGAAATTGGCGGGCAAAAAGCAGTTTAGTAATTATACGGACTGAAAATGGGAAGGAAATGCTTCAGATTTCCAGAAATAACTTAAATATAAGGAAATTGGATAAAGCTGAATTAAGAATTACGACTCTTCCGTTTATGCTTAGGGAAAAGCGAAGCAAAGTGTCTTTACGCGAGAAGGAAAAATCGGTTAAATTCAAACCGAATTGGAATCATATAGAAGAACCTCGGTTATATATTGCGGATAAGATTGTTCTGAAAGTGTCGGATTGTATTAAAAAGTTTGGAAGAAGACATATAGCATTTTTTCTAAAGCATCCTAAGATGATGGAGAATGTTGGAGAATGGGGCTATACCAGAATGAATAGGACGTTTGTGTATCGTAGCATGAGGAAAATAGAGAAGTGTATACGGAGAGAAAAATGATGCAATATATAACGCGGGCTGTTAGCAAAGCGAGTAATCAAATAAAGATCAATCAAAATAAAAAGAGAAAAGGAAGGTTCCCAGTTGCGGTAGTTGGCCTTGGCGCATGGGGAAACCAATATGTCCGTGAATTGCTGCTTAACGGACATTATGAAATAAAAGCAGTATTTGACGGGAATATTGAAGCTGGTAAAAAAACAGCACGGAAATATAAGATTCCTTATGCAAAGGATTTCATTGATTTGTTAGATAATTACGGGGCAAAAGCAGTTTTCGTCCTTACTCCGAATGCAGTTCATTACGAACAACTAGAAGAGAGTATTAAAAGAAGGCTGCACGTATATGTGGAGAAGCCGTTGACTAATTCCTTGCAGGATGCAGACAGAATTGCCGAACTTGCAGATGCGAATGGAATTAAGGTGTATGTTGCCCATAGTATGAAACTAGGTAAGGCATTTGCTGAGGCCAAACGGTTGATTGAGACAGGATTGATTGGAAAAGTGCATTTGTTTGAGGCAAACCGTTCTTTAGGAAATAAAAGAATTACAGGAGATTCATGGCGTGATAACAAGGAGCTTTGCCCAGTCAGGCCTATGCTTCAGCTTGGAATACACTTTTTAGATGTCGTGCAGTTTTTATTTGGAGATATTCTCCAGATTGAAGCTATGGAAAGAAATGATGTTACACAGAACGAACTGTCAGATGTTATTGCCGTTTTAATAAAGACAAAGGAATGTATTGGGCAAATAAGTTGCAGTTATGCGACGGAAAACACGTACCGCATGTCTATCTATGGCACGGATGGCAGGATAGATATTAATGAAGAAAAAATGGAGATGTATCAAAAAGGAGCGAAAAGAACGTTATACCATGATTTAAAACGAGAAAATTTGATTCAAATTGAACTAAATGAATTTTATTTGTGGGTAAAAGAAAACAAAGCGCCAATAAATTCCTGCGAGAATGGTGTTAAGATGGTACGTTATATAAATAAAATAAAGGAGAGAATAGAAAATGATTAGGGTACTGCATATTGTTGGCAGATTGAATAGGGGAGGAATAGAAACTCTTTTGATGAATATATACCGCAATTTAGATAGAGAAGAAATTCAGTTTGATTTCTTGATACAATCGGAGCAAAAAGGCGCTTATGAAGATGAGATCCGTTCTTTGGGAGGCAGAATTTATCGGATACCAGCGAAAAGGCGCAATTTATTAAAAAATATGGCCGGAACTATACAAGTGGTAAAAGATAAGCAGTATCAAATTGTCCATCGTCATAGTGCGTTCCCTTCTATGTGGCTGGATTTGTTATTAGCTCGGATAGGCGGAGCGAAAGTGTGCATTGCGCACTCACATAATGTAGAACCTGAAAAATGGTATTACGGTATTTGGAGAGAGTGCCTTAATAAAGTTTCTGATATTAGATTTGCTTGCGCAATAGAAGCAGGAAAATTTATGTATGGCAGAAAGCAATTCGACATAGTTAAAAATGCAATTATCTTGGAGCATTATCAATACAATGAATCTTTCAGAGAAGAGATGAGAGAAATATATAAACTAAAGAATAAAAAAGTAATTGGGCATATAGGGAGATTTGGAGTTTCCAAAAACCATAAATTTTTGCTGGATATATTTGAAGATATATGTAAATCAAGCGATGATTATAGACTGGTTTTAATTGGAATAGATGAAAATGAACAATTTTTTAAAACATATATAAAAGAGAAAAAAATGGAGGGAAAGATTATTGTTCTGCCTCCACAGGAAGATGTATGGAAGTATTACCAGATGATGGATATTTTTGTATTTCCTTCTATTAATGAAGGGTTGGGAATGGTTTTGATAGAAGCACAGGTATCTGGGCTTAGATGTTTAGTTTCTGAAGCTATTCCTCCGGAGGCATTTGTCACGTCTCGTATTGAATCTATGAATTTGTCAGAAGGTGTTTCGCGATGGGCGGACAGGATACAAAGTTATCAGGATCTGTATGATAGAAGTGACCATGACGTAGAAATAGAGAGTTATGGTTATAGTGCGAAAAAAGCAGCGAAAGAACTTGAAAATATTTATAAAGGATCATTAGAAAAGAGATAGGGAAATATCAGATGTATAAAAATATAGATGTAGATGAAAAAACGGCGAAGCTGTATCAATGGATTAATACATGGAGACAGAAAAATGGAGCTTATAATGGCTGGGTAGTGCATCGATATGATTTGAAAAGACTAAAGGAAATCCATGATACTCCATGGGAGCAATCGGCAATTATAAATGGTCTTCTTAATTTATATGAAAATACTAAGAATAAAAAGTATTTGAGAGAGGCGGAGCAAGCAGTTCGGCTGCAGATTAGCCGTCTAGATATGTCGACTGGAAAATATAATTATGCGGGATTTGAGGATGATCGTTTTAGTTCACTGGTTCATAATGCATTGGCGGATTGCGCAATATTAGAATATGCCAAAATAATAAAAGGAAGAAAGAGTGATTTATATAATCAGATTATTGAAACTGTAATAAGTAATTTTCAAAAGTATTTGTTTGGAGTGTTATGGAATGAAGAAATAAAAGCTTTTAAATTTAGTGAAGTTGATTATTATTCCAGAAATCAAGACAGATATGTAGCCAATATGAATAGCGTGGCAGTTGAGGCTATGATAAAGCTGTATCTATTGGAGGATGATGAATTTTATAGAGATAAAGCACTTCAGGTAGGAGAATGGCTAAAGACACAGGTGCATTATTCAGATGATTATTTGGATGGGGCAATTGTTTATTCGGATATTTTGCCTGATATATTTGTTAATATTTATACAGCGTTAGCGCTCCGAGGGATAGACGATTTATATCAATTAACAGGTGACAAAGAATATGGCAAAATAATGATTAAAGCTGCGGAACATTTATTGAAATATACAGAAAATGATTTTTTTTGTCATGCGGCAGTGAATGGGATTAAGCATAAAAAACCATATTTTGTTGCTGGAGCTGGAATTATATTAAAAGCAATTGACGATACAAACCGATTAATGAATACAAATTATGACCTTAGCCGTTTCGTGAAGAAGATACTGAGTTATCAACAGCCGTTAGGCGGAATACAGTCATTTGTCGGATATAATTCCAAAGATAATCATAGAAAAAAAGGTACGAACCAATGGGAAGTTTGGGAGGATTATGCGCCTGGAGTTCCATGGAACGCTCACATTTTTGAGTTTTTGTCAAGATATGTGTCTGAGGATTTTAATGAAACGGTACAATGTAATACAACAAAAAGAATAACTCGCTCATATTTATATTATGAAAACAGGGATAAATTTTTTGTTGTTTCGTTATTTCCATTGCGAAGCAGCACGGTTATTTTGATTAATAAAAGAAAAAATAGAAGTATATTGAGCTTTTCGCTCATTGAAATCTATCGGAAACTAAAAAAAGTAAAGTAAAGGTATATACTATGAATATATATTTAATGCATAAGAGCTATTATCCTAATATTGGCGGGATGGAAACCTCTTTATACTGTTTGTCTAAGGAAATGAATGAAGAAGGACATGAAGTAACGATTGTAACTGCAAAAACTAACAAGGATATGCCAGAAAGAAAAGAATATGCAAAAATAAAGTATTATGAAAATATGAGCCAACGGTTTTTTCATAAACATAAATGGCTGTATCCTTTTGAAAATGCAGCGACTTACATGCAGTTAAAAAATTTTTTTTTAAATTTAAAAAGACCGGATGGGGTTATAGTTCGTGATCAGATTATGGCATATGCTTATATGAAGGCATGCCCGGAAGTGCCATTGGTGTATATACCGCCTGTTATTTTAAGGTACAATAACAGATTCTGGAAAACAGAGAAACTGAGAACAACTATAAAAAATCTTGCTTATTATTTTTTAAACGTACAGAAGCAGAGTTATCAGGAAAAAGTACTAAAGAGTTGTTCAAAGGTTGTAGTTTTTAGTGAAAATGTAAAGCGGCAGGCGCTAAGCTGCAGAGGGGTTAAAGATAAAAATATTAGTGTTTGCTATCCGGGATATGATCCAAAATTTGAGCGTTATAATATAGATAAAAAGGCGGATGGAGATATTGTTGAATTTCTATTTGTAGGCAGGCTGGTGCAAGATAAAAACTTAAGCATGCTTCTTAAAGCATTTCATATGTTGAATATAGATAATTGGCACCTTACTATAGTTGGAGATGGAATTGAAAGAAGTGCATTGGAACTGGAAGCAGACAAATACCATATACAAAAGCATATCTGTTTTGCGGGGTATCGAAATGATACGGAAAACTTCTATAAACGTGCGGATTATTTTGTTTTACCTTCGGTGTATGAGGCTTTAGGGCAGGTAGTTTTGGAAGCTCTTGCAGGTTCAGTGCCGGTGATAGGGTTTTCTAACAATACGGGAGAAGTTAAGACGGCCGTTGATGAATTAATAGAAGATGGAAGAACAGGATTCGTTTGTAATAGCTTTTCACCAAAGGGACTTAGCGCCGTATTAAAAAAAGCTATAGAGTATTCGGTTTCAGATGAATATGCGCGTATGAAAGAGAATTGTTTTAATACAGCAAAAGAAAAATATAGCTGGAAAAAATTTGAAGAATTTTGCGTTGAAAAATTGAGGTGAGTTGTCATGGATTATAAATCTATATCAGCAGGAAGAATTTTATGTTATATTTTTAAACTGCCTTTATTGAGAGCAGTAATTACTGATAAAGGTTATTTGAAACTGCAGTATAGGGTTAAGATGGGAGGAAGGCTCAGGTTAGCAAAGCCAAGAACATTTAATGAAAAGATGCAATGGCTGAAATTAAATGAAAGAAAGCCTTTAATGAGTGTTTTGGTTGATAAATATGAAGCGAGAAAATATATAAAAAAAGTATTAGGAAGCGAATACTTAATTCCAATTTATGGATGCTGGGAGCGGTTCGAGGATATTGATTTTTCAAAACTTCCGAATAGTTTTGTTTTAAAATGTACAAGCGGTTCCGGCGATAATATTGTATGCCGCAACAAATCAATGCTGAATATGAAGAAAGCAAAAAAGGTTATGGACAAAGCATTGAAAAAAAATTATTATTGGGGAACACGGGAATGGCCATATAAAAATGTTAAACCTCGCATAATAGCGGAAAAGTATATAGATACAATTGATGAAGCGGGATTAATTGACTATAAGTTTTATTGTTTTAATGGAAAACCGGAATTGCTGTACGTTTCGCAGGGGCTGGAAGATCATTCAACAGCTAAAATAAGTTTTTTAAATTTAGATTATACAAAAGCAAACTTCCGTAGGTCTGATTACCAAGATTTTGATATTTTGCCTCCAAAGCCGCATAATTATGATAAAATGCTGGAAATAGCTGGTATACTATCTAAAGGCTGGAAGTTTGTCAGAATTGATTTATATGAGATAAATGATAAAGTTTATTTTTCGGAGATAACATTTTATCCCTGTGGAGGATATATGCCTTTTGAACCGGAAGAATACGATATGAAAATTGGGAAATTATTACAAATATAAATGGATGAATATCTGTTAAATAGATGGGGAATGGATGTAATTGTATTTAGAATGGAATTATGCTAGTATAGTGAGGGAGAGTGAATATGGAAGCTATTTCATAATGAAAAAATCTTGGTTTTTAAATTGCGTATGAAATATTATAAATTTTTAAGAGAGAAAAATTACGATGGAAAAAAGATATGAACAATACAAAAAGATGTTTCTTGCTGTAGTTGATTTATTGCTGCTGCTTTTGCCAACATTGCTTTTTTATGTGATGTGGAGCGAGAGGATCAATGAATTGTTGCGTGTAGATTTTAAGAATAAAGGGAATTGGCTGATGGTGTTCTGCTATGTGTTTATCCTTGCTATGATGATGGGCGCATTGAGAGGGTTTAAAATTGGGTATTATAAGGTAGTTAATTTGATTATATCCCAATTGTTATCTTTGGTATGTACTCATATGATAGTATCCGTTCAGATCATATTAATGGTAGGAAGGGTTGCTTTAATCAAACGGATTATATTTTTGATGTTTTGCCTGTTTGTTATAAACTGGCTGGTTATGATTTGTACTACAGGAATTTTTACGAAAATATACGGATGGCTGTTTCCGCCATATCGGCTGCTTCATATATATGGAGATTATCCGAACAGTCTGAAAAAAAAGATTGCAGCTCGTGCGGATAAATATTTGATTGAGAATGATATTTATTATAAGGAGCCTCTAGAAACGATAAAAAGTGAGATTCTGAAGTATGAAGGGGTTATATTAAATGATATACCAAGTAAGACAAAGAATGAATTGTTGAAGTATTGTTTTGACCACAGGGTAAGGGTATATTTTGTGCCAAAAATTTCAGATATTTTTGTTAAGGGAGCAGAAGAAGTCAATATTTTTGATACTCCCATATTTTTGTGTAAGAATGTGGGTTTGACGATTGAACAGAAGATTGTAAAAAGGATTATGGATATTGTTATTTCAAGTATTGTGTTGTTGTTAACGTCTCCTTTCATGCTTTTAACTGCGATTGCGATTAAGCTTGAGGATAAAGGACCTGTTTTTTACAGCCAGCAGAGATGCACAAAGAATGGGAAATGCTTTATGCTTCATAAATTTAGGAGCATGTATGTTGATGCGGAGAAAATTGGAGGTGCGCAATTAGCAAAAAAACATGATTCAAGAATCACAAAAGTAGGAGGTTTTATACGGATGACCCGGATAGATGAGCTTCCGCAGTTGATCAATGTTTTAAAGGGAGATATGAGCTTTGTGGGACCGAGGCCGGAACGTCCGGAATTTGTGAAAGAGAATTGTAAAAAGATACCGGAATTTCAATATAGGATGAAGGTAAAAGCAGGACTGACAGGATATGCCCAGGTTTTTGGAAAATATAGTACCAGTTTTTTGGATAAGTTAAAGTTAGATCTGCTGTATATAGAGAAATATTCAATATTATTAGATATACGGATTATCATAATGACGCTGAAAGTAATTATGATGAAAGAAAACGCAGAGGGCGTTTTTGAAAGTACAGAGGATGAAATAAAAGAAAACATATAGCAAAGCAGTTTATAAGACGGGAGATATTAAGGATGCATCAGATTCTAAAAGCAATCATTATTTTAACTTTAGAATTGAATATATATGTTTGCTTTGGCTGTGCAATGGGGAAATTAAGGTTTTTTCCAGAAGTATCGTCTCTTGGCGGAAGGCTGATTAACGGCTTCTTAGGATATCATTTTGTATTTTGGTGCATGGCGCTCCCATGTACATATTTAAAGGGTTCACTGCATTTTACAAAGATAGTTTGGACAGTAATAATTTGTGTTTTATTGGGAGGCGCCGGTGTTTTATTCCACAAGGAAATCTCACGGGCATATAAAGATTTATTGGCAGCGCTTTGGAAATATAAATGCTATCTAATCCCTTGTCTGGCGCTTCACGCATTTATATTATATTATGTGTGCGTAAACGGACAAACCGATGTTGACGCCAGAACATATATTGGCGAAGTGACGAGCATGATAGACACAGACAGGCTGACTGGGATTAATCCGAGTACTGGGTTGTTAATTAATACAATTAGATTAAAAAGAAGCTTTTCCATGTTCGGAGTAAACAGCGCTGTGCTGTGCAGTATGTTTCACATGCACCCGCTTATTTTTTGTCGGACAGTCCGGGCGGCAATAAATATCATTATGCTTGCGGTTGTAACGTTTGAAATTTTTCAATGTGTTTATCGGAAGTATGAAGATAAACGGGAACATGCCATTATGGCGTTAATGCTGGCGCAATGCTGTCTGTTTCTTTTTACAAATAGTATTTATACAAGTTCTTCATTCATTTTGTATAGAGCCTATGAAGGGAAGGCATATTGCTCGGGAGCATTGGTTTTGATTGCAATTTACCTTGCAGTCAGACTTTGCGGGACAAATGACAGAAAGTTCTTTTTATTGATATTTATAGGAATGATAGTGGGTATGTCTTTATCAGCTTCAGCCGGATTCATTCTGCCGCTGGCGGCAGGGAGCGTGGTATGCGCTTATATAGCAACCGAACGTAAATGGAATTATATTATTCCTATGGTTTTTTCTTTTGTGCCTAATATTATATATATTATGATGAGTATAACTGGATTTGCCGGTTTTGTTTTGGAGGGGTAACATGCAGTCGGTAAACGGGTTTTGGGATATGCTGCAGCAATTTACAGATGGCAATGTGCTTTATGCATTTGCCGGGATTGCGGCAATGGCGTTTTTATACTATTTGAAGAAAAAAGAGCGGCGTATAGCTGTTATAGCAGTGATTTTTCTTATAATCGCAGTATATAATCCAGTTAGTTATGGTATATTTGGTACAAAATTGGATAATACCGCACAATATTACCGGTTTTTATGGATAATACCGTATACTGTTTTATTTGCATATTTCATATATGAGATGATTTCACGTATTAGGAATAAGAAATACCGTATGGTTCTTATCTGTGTTTTGTGTGCAGGCATATTAGGTATAAGTATAGAAGCGGAAGAATTAGAGCTGCCAGATAATGCATGGCAGATACCGGACGAGACACTGGAAGTAGCAGAACAATTAAAGAGCTTGATGAAAGAAAATAATGAGCCCAGTGCAGTCGTTCTCTGTGATTTATATATTAGCAACACTATCAGGCAGTATGACGCGAATATTTGTCTGCCGTTTTTATCTTATGGAATTAGCGTACTGGAAGCTGATTATGATGAAGAAAATGTATTTGGCCTTATGGCAATGCTGATGTATAACAGAAATGATCTTTCAAAGGAAACCGTTGGAAGGATTATAGCAGAAAAAGGGATAGAATATCTGGTTATTGATATGTCAAATAGTATTTCCTTATCTTATATGCGGGAAATGGGGTGGCAGATTGCGTCTTCTTCGTCTTCCTACCATATTTTACAAAGGCCGGAGTTTAGTAGAGAACCGTTGGTTGAAAATGGTATGGGACTGGAAGAAATTGAAGTAGCAGTTCCGGGACTGACAGAAGAGTATCATTTTCTTTTTCTTTCCGATCTGCATATTATTGTAGAAGATGAAAGCGTACCTGAGGAAGATATAGATACCGTTCGTTCCAGGTTGCTGTGGTCGTCCGTGATGCAGGGGGAATCCGCAGCCGGCTATTGGGGCGGGTTAGCGGAGATATTGGATTCCTGTAATGCAGATGCTATTCTTTTGGGAGGGGATATGATTGATTTCTGTTCGCCGTCTAATATAGAATGTTTGAGGGAAGGGCTGGATCATATCAATACGCCGTATATGTATGTCCGGGCGGATCATGATTATAAACCATATTATTGCAAGGATATTACGGAGGAAGAGTGCGCCCGGCTGCATACAGATATAGACGGCGATAAAGAAGTGCAGAAATTAGAGTTTCCAGAGATATATGTCGCGGGGCTGAATAATAGCACCAGCCCATTATCTGAATCAGCGCTAAAATCTATGAAGAATTTGTTTGCAAAGGAGAAGCCTGTTATTTTGCTGACTCACGTACCTTATGATTCGGAGGTTTCCTCTGATTTAAAGGACGCATCAAAAGCAGCATGGCAAGGACGTTCGCTTGTATGGGGGCTGGGAGACAGTTATTATAAAGCAGATGGAACTACATCTGAATTTTTAGATATGCTTTATGCGGAAGACAGCCCGGTAAAAGAAATTGTGAGTGGGCATCTGCATTTCACATGGGATGGTAATATTACGCAAAATACGCACCAGCATGTATTTTCACCTGCATTCCAGAAACAGATTGGGGTCATTACGGTGAAAGGAATTGATTAATAATATGATAGAAAGAAATGGGGATAATATAAGATGAAGATAGCAGTTGCGGGAACAGGATACGTAGGATTGGTAGCGGGAGTATGTTTTGCTGAAGTAGGGCATAATGTAACCTGCGTGGACGTGGATGAGAAAAAGGTGACATTGATGAAGTCTGGGATAAGCCCGATTTATGAGCAGGAGCTGGAAGGGCTGATGCAGAAGAATTATGCTGCCGGCAGACTGGATTATACGACGGACTATGTATCTGCATACAGGGATGCGGAGGCAATTTTTATTGGTGTGGGAACGCCGGAGCAGCCGGACGGATCTGCGAATCTTTCTTATATAGCGACTGCGGCCCGGCAGATTGCGGAGAATGTGGAGAGGGACTGCCTTGTGGTGGTGAAATCAACGGTTCCCGTGGGGACGAATGATAAGGTAGAGCAGTTTATTCAGGATTTTTTGGTTCATGATGTGAAAATTGAGGTGGCAAGCAATCCAGAGTTTTTGGCTCAGGGAACTGCGGTGCACGATACCTTGAAGGCAGCTAGGATAATAATAGGTACGGAGAGCAAAGAAGCCGAAGCGAAACTGATGGAGATTTATGAACCGTTTCAGCTTCCGATTGTATCGGTGGGAAGGCGGAGTGCGGAGATGATCAAATATGCATGCAACGATTTTCTCGCACTGAAGATTTCTTATATGAATGACATTGCGAATCTCTGTGAATTAGTAGGGGCGGACATTGGTGACGTGGCAAAAGGGATGTCCTATGATGAAAGGATCGGCGCCCGTTTCTTAAATGCTGGGATTGGATTTGGCGGAAGCTGTTTTCCGAAGGATACGAAGGCGCTGGATTATCTGGCAAGACAGAATGGTTATGAACTTCGAACTGTAAAGGCAGCCATTGATGTGAATAGAGAGCAGAAAACGATATTATTTAAAAAGGCGTCTAAGAGGCTGATTACGTTCAGCGGATTAAAGGTTGCCATATTAGGGCTTACGTTTAAAGCAGGAACCGATGATTTGAGGGAAGCTCCGTCGCTGGAGAATATTCCCCTTCTTCTGGATGCTGGCGCGGATATTTATGCGTATGACCCGGTGGGAGCGGATAATTTTAAGAAACGGTATCCGAAGGGAATCCAGTATGTGGAGAGTCCAAATGAGGCATTACAAGGAGCCAATGTATGTTTTATTTTTACGGAGTGGAAGCAGATAAAGGATATTGCACCTATTGATTATAAAATATCTATGAGGACCCCGCTGGTGTATGATGGAAGAAACTTATATGATAGGGAGCAGATGGAAGAGGCCGGCGTGGAATATTATTCGATTGGAAGATAAGGAGGCGAATCATGAGGGCGGATTATAAAGAGCTGGATTGTTCAAAGAAAATACTGATAACGGGTGGGGCCGGGTTTATTGGCTATCATCTTAGCGTACGATTGCTGGAATACGGCTGTACGGTTATGGGTCTTGATAATATGAATGACTATTATGACGTACGGTTAAAGGAGGAAAGATTGTCTAAACTGCAGGAATTTGAAAGGTATAAGTTCATAATAGCAGATTTGGCTGACAAGAAAAAAATGAAAGAGGTATTTGAGCGATATAGGCCTTCCGTTGTGGTGAATCTTGGCGCTCAGGCAGGTGTCAGGTACAGCATTGAAAATCCGGATGCTTATATGCAGTCTAATATTATGGGCTTTTTCAATGTGCTGGAATGCTGTAGGTATCATCCGGTAGAACATCTTATCTTTGCATCTTCTAGTTCTGTGTACGGAATGAATAAAAAGGTTCCATATTCTGTGGAGGATAAAGTAGATAATCCGGTCAGTCTTTATGCGGCTACGAAAAAGTCAAATGAACTGATGGCACACTGTTACAGTAAACTGTATGGGATCCCATGTACGGGCCTAAGGTTCTTTACTGTGTATGGGCCTATGGGAAGGCCGGATATGGCATATTTTAAATTTGCCAAAAAGATTATGAATGACGAGCCAATCCAGATTTATAACAACGGGGATATGAAGAGGGATTTTACCTATATTGACGATATTGTTACGGGTGTAGTCCGGATGCTGGATAACCCGCCTCTTGAAAATGAAGATGGAGTGCGCTATAAAGTATATAATATTGGAAATAATCAGCCGGAACAGTTGATGGATTTTATAGGTACATTAGAGAAATGCTTGGGCAAAGAGGCCAAGAAAGAATATCTGCCGATGCAGCCCGGTGATGTTTATCAGACCTATGCCGATGTGGATGAACTGGTGAGGGATTTTGATTTTAAGCCAGCGACTTCCATAGAGGATGGACTGGGGGCGTTTGCGGAGTGGTTTATGACATATTATTCATTTTAATATATATTTTTAAATGCAAATATATATAAAAGTATAGATAAAAATTGTTGTAAAGGGTGATGGGACATGAGAGATCATAGCATATGGAAAAAATCAGTTATAAGGATTCTGGCTGTACTGGTATGCTGCTTTATCAGCATGGGGCAGGTTTATGCGGAGGATTTGGACAGTCTTGAGAAGCAGCCGGGAGAACAGCTTACAAATGGCGGGGAAGAGGACGAGGACAATGCTGATCCGAATGAAAATGAAGTGATTGTAAGCCCGGCTCCAAAAGATGAAGGGCAGACAGAGGATAAAGATCTTCCGGATCATTCAGGGAATCCGGAAGATTCAGCACCGTCTGTGCAGAATGAAATTATTCAAAAACAGAAGACCGACGTACCGGCGGTAACCATTGATCATGTGAATACTGCAAATGGTACGTTTCAGGCGCAGGCCCGTAATATTCCAAACAGCGGCAATATTAGGAAAGTAGAGTTTGCGGTATGGAGCGATGTAAACGGGCAGGATGATGTAAGATGGTATCCTGCGAATTTGGACAGTAACGGAATCTATGCAGCAAACATCAATATAAATATGCATAAGTATTCCCTTGGCTCTTATCAAATTCATGCGTATGCAACCGATTTAGCCGGTAATGAATTTTTTGTAGGCGGAGCAAAGCAGAATATGGATGTTCAGAAGGGTAAGCTGTCTGTTTCAGGCGGTAAGGATGTATATACATATGCGGCTGAACTGAAAGAGGCGATTGTACCGGGGGGAATAGAAGAAATCCGTTTTGCGGTATGGAGTAATGTGAACGGCCAGGATGATGTTGATTGGTATCATGTGAAGAAAGCGGATAACGGAGCTTACCGGACGAATATTTCCTTGAAAAGGCATAAAGGCTTTGGAGATTATAGCGTACATGTTTATGCGAAGACGAAGAGCGGAGAACTTGCTTTTGTAAATGGAAAGACGTTTTCAACGATAGACATGCCGGGAACCGAAAGCGTGAAGGCGGAGAAATATGATGAGAATAAGGGAACTTTCCAGATCGTAATTTCTAATGTAAAAAATTCAGAATTTATTGAAGAGATCAAGGTTCCCGTGTGGAGCGATGCTTACGGTCAGGACGATTTGAAATGGTATATTGCTAAGAAGAATTCAAAAGGACAGTATATTGTTGATGTAAATATCAGAGATCACAAATATACGATGGGGAAATATATTGCCCATGTATATATTACGGATACTACCGGATATTATTATTTTAATTCTGGTATGGATTATAATGTAAATGTGAATAAGGGAACCATGATGGCAAAGCAGGCGTCGAATGATAAGCGGCAATATATGATTGAACTGAAAGATATTGTTGTTCCCGGAGGCGCCGCGGCAGTTCGGTTTGCGGTATGGAGCGCTACTGGAGGTCAGGATGATATGCGCTGGTATACGGCGGACAGAAAATCGGCGGGCAATTATCAGTTTAAAATGTCAATTGAAAACCATAAGGGCCTTGGTGAATATAAAATACATGCTTATGCAGTTATGCCTAACGGCGCAGAGAACTTTATTAACGGAACAAGTTTTAAAACGGCTGTTCCCCGGATTAAGGCTGCTGAATTGACTAGCGCAAACAGAGGGAAAGGGAAATTTCAGATAAAGCTTACCGGCGTGACGGACAGTGAATTGATACAAAAGATAGAGATACCAGTCTGGTCGGAGCAGAATCAGGGAGATCTTGTATGGTATACCGCCGCGAAAAATAGAGACGGCAGTTATACTGTTGATGTGGATATTCGTAATCATAAGTATAATGCAGGACTTTATCAGGCTCATGTCTATGTTACGGACGCGACTGGAGTAAAACAATTTTCCGGCAAAGGCGTAAGCTGTAATATGAAGCCGAAATACACAAGCCTTACAGCGGCGGATACGAATAAGAACAAAACAGAAAAATCATATCGCATTACTTTGAAAGGCCTTGACGTTCCGGCGGGAGAAAATGGGGTTACATTTGCAGTATGGGGTGACGCTGCCGGCCAGAATGACCTCCACTGGTATCATGCGGCAAGAGGCGCGGACGGTACATATACCTATACCTTAAATATCTGGGATCATAAGGAACTGGGCAGGTATAATGTACATGTATATTATACGACAAAGGCAAATACAAAGGTTTTTGCCGGAGCAACATCATTTACGATTAAGAATACTCCGAAAGCCATGACTGCAATTTCAAATGTAAATGGTACGGAAGGAAGCTTTACGGTAACTGTGTCAGGAGTTACGGCGCCGTCGGGCGTGTCAAAGGTTCAAATTCCGGTATGGTGCGCGGATGATCAGAGCGATATTAAGTGGTATGAGGGATTTAAGGTAAGAGAAGGCGTTTATATTGTAAATGTCAACGCCGCAAATCATGGATTCCATTTTGGCAATTATAAGGTACATGTGTATGTTACTATGGGAAATGGAATTACGGCATGCGCCGCTGCGACCAGCAGGAATTTTCAGCCGAAGAATTATGTATATAGTTACCGTATCAGCAACACCCAGTATGAAGTAGGGATTTTAGGAGCAACGGAAGGTAAAGTTCAGTTCCCGACATGGAGCGATGCAAACGGGCAGGACGACATGGTGTGGTATCAGGGCAACGACTGCGGGGGCGGTAAGTGGAATGTTCGTATTGATAGTCTGAACCACAGCAGTTCCGGGGGTTATACGACCCATGTGTATGTGGGAAATGCTTGTGTAGGGACCGCTTCTTATTCACTAGATAGGATTCCGCCAGCTCAGGCTGCGATGATGAACCGGGCAAATTGGTACAGCAGTTCTACGCCGTATTTGATTCTGGTAAATAAGAGCTCACATCTGGTAGGCGTATTCCAAGGATGGCAGGGGAATTGGAATCTGATTAAGTTCTGGGATTGTGCGGATGGGAAATCAAGCACGCCGACTGTAGAAGGAGAATTCCGTGTTGGAAGCCGCGGCTATTACTTTAATTCCGGTGCATACCGTTGCTATTGGTGGACGCAGTTTTATAATGATTATCTATTTCATTCCGTTCTTTATGACTGGAATGGCAATCTTCAGGACGGCAGGGTAGGTCTGGGATTATCTCACGGATGTGTTCGTCTTAAGATAGATAATGCAAAGTGGATTTATGATAATATTCCTTCCGGAACGAAGGTTGCAGTATATCATTAAGCATAGAGAAGGTACTTAGATGAAGATAGAAGGATATTATTCATCCGGCGAATTTGCCCGAATGGCAAATGTGACTCTGCGGACAATCCGCTATTATGATAAGCAGAATGTATTAAAGCCCTCGCTTGTAACAGAAGCGGGGGCCCGCTTCTATACGGAGGAGGATTTTGCCAAGCTTCAGCAGATACTGCTGTTAAAATACCTGGGATTTTCACTGGAGGATATTAAGGGAATGATAATTGACGATCCGGATTACCATTTTATGCTGGATTCTTTGAATATTCAGTTAAAGCTGGTAAAGGACCGTATTGAGCAGATGCAGCTTGTGGAGCAGGCGATACAGGATACGGCTGAGGCAATCCGTACGGAAAAAATTATTGATTGGAGCAGGATGCTGAAATTGATTCATCTGACTGGAATGGAAAAAAGCTTCAAGAATCAGTATCAGGATGCCTCGAACATATCAGCGCGCATAAACCTTCACAGTCTCTATTCGCAGAATAAGCAAGGCTGGTTTCCATGGATTTATGAACAAATGCAGGTTGAATCTGGGATGAGGATTTTGGAAATCGGATGCGGCGACGGAGAATTGTGGAAACAGAATCTTGGGAGTCTGCCTGACGGTATCCGTATATCTTTATCGGATATATCGGAAGGAATGCTCAGAGATGCAAGACGAAAGATTGGGGCGGAAGATACCAGATTTGATTTTCTCGTATTTGACTGCCATAGTATTCCGTATGAGGACGGGACTTTTGACATGGCAGCGGCTAACCATATGTTGTTTTACTGTATGGATATTGAGAAGGTCTGCAGAGAAGTAAGAAGAGTATTGAAACCAGGCGGAAAATTCATCTGCGGGACATATGGCGGGGATCATATGAAAGAGATTAACGGGCTGGTACAGAAATTTGATGAAAGAATCGTACTTTCCGCAGAAAAGCTGTATGAAAGATTTGGAAGAGAGAATGGCGGGCAGATATTAGAACCCTATTTTTCAAATGTTCAGTGGGTGCAATATGAGGATAAATTAGTTGTTCCAGACCCGGAACCTTTGATTGCATATATATTATCCTGTCATGGAAATCAAGGACAGCATCTGCTGAACAGATATAGTGAATTTCGGAGTTATGTAAAAAAAAGGACGGAAAAAGGATTTGAAATTACAAAGGATGCCGGGATTTTTATATGTAGATCATAGTATTAGTGTTAAAAGTTAGAGAAGGGTGTTCAAAAAAATTTATAAAAAAGACTTGAAGGTGACCTAAGGTCACCTTTTATAATATAAATAATAAATACTTGTAGTGTTGAATTGATAAAAAATGTGAATACTATTGAAAAGTATGATGGAGGTTGCGAATGAAGGGAATTATTTTAGCGGGAGGTTCCGGTACACGCCTGTATCCGCTGACTATGGTAACATCGAAACAATTACTGCCAATTTATGATAAGCCGATGATTTATTATCCTATGTCGGTTTTGATGAATGCGGGAATCAGAGATATATTGATTATTTCTACGCCGCAGGATACGCCAAGATTTCAAGAGCTTCTTGGCGACGGGCGTCAGTTTGGAGTAAATCTATCCTATGAAGTGCAGCCAAGCCCGGACGGACTCGCTCAGGCGTTTATTATCGGTGAGAAGTTTGTAGGAAATGATACGGCAGCAATGGTATTAGGGGATAATATTTTTGCGGGACACGGATTAAAAAAGCGGTTGATGGCTGCTGTAGGCAATGCGGAATCCGGGAATGGAGCAACTGTATTCGGATACTATGTGGACGATCCGGAGAGATTTGGCATTGTGGAATTTGATCATAGCGGAAAGGCAGTTTCGATTGAAGAGAAACCGGAGCATCCAAAGAGCAATTACTGTGTAACCGGTTTGTACTTCTATGATAATCACGTGATTGAATATGCAAAGAATCTGAAGCCCAGCGCAAGGGGAGAGTTAGAAATCACGGACCTGAACCGTATTTATTTGGAGAAAGGTAAGCTTAACGTAGAACTTTTGGGACAGGGTTTTACATGGCTGGATACCGGAACGCATGAGAGCCTTGCGGACGCTACGAATTTCATCAAAACTGTAGAAACCCACCAGCATCGTAAGATTGCGTGTCTGGAAGAAATTGCGTATTTGAATGGCTGGATTACTAAGGATGATGTGATGAAAGAGTATGAGGTTTTGAAGAAGAATCAGTATGGGCAGTATTTAAAAGATGTGCTGGATGGAAAGTATCAGGAAAATTTGTATTAGAATCAAAACAAAAGGAGACTGAGATTATGACAATAATTGTAACCGGCGGAGCCGGATTTATTGGAAGCAACTTTGTATTTCATATGTTGGACAAGTATCCGGATTATCGGATCGTATGCTTGGACTGTCTGACCTATGCGGGTAATTTATCGACCCTTGCGCCTGTGATGGACAATCCGAATTTCCGTTTTGTAAAAGAAAGTATTACTGACCGTGAGGCTGTATACAAATTGTTTGAAGAAGAAAAACCGGACATGGTTGTAAATTTTGCTGCGGAGAGCCATGTTGACCGTTCCATTGAGAATCCAGAAGTATTTTTGGATACAAATATTAAAGGAACGGCAGTCTTGATGGATGCCTGCAGGAAATACGGCATTACCCGTTACCATCAGGTGTCCACAGATGAAGTATATGGCGATCTGCCCTTAGACAGGCCGGATTTATTCTTTACTGAGGAGACGCCGATTCATACCAGCAGCCCATACAGTTCCTCAAAGGCGGCGGCAGACCTTCTGGTATTGGCATATCACAGAACTTATGGACTGCCTGTAACCATCAGCAGATGTTCTAATAATTATGGACCGTATCATTTTCCGGAGAAGCTGATTCCTCTGATGATTGCAAATGCACTGAACGATAAACCGCTTCCGGTATATGGCAAAGGCGAGAATGTACGGGACTGGCTGTATGTGGAAGATCACTGTAAAGCAATAGACTTGATTATTCATAAAGGACGCGTGGGCGAGGTTTATAATATCGGCGGACACAATGAAATGAAGAATATTGATATCGTAAAGATGATTTGTAAGGAACTTGGCAAACCGGAAAGCCTGATTACCTATGTGACAGACCGTAAGGGACATGATATGCGCTATGCGATTGATCCCGCTAAGATCCACAAGGAACTTGGCTGGCTTCCGGAGACGATGTTTAAGGACGGTATTAAGAAGACGATTCAATGGTATTTGGATAACAAAGAATGGTGGGAAACAATTATTTCTGGAGAATACCAGAATTATTATGAGCAGATGTATGGAAATCGTTGATTTGGGAGGTATGATGATGAAGGTATTGGTGACGGGCGTCGGAGGGCAGCTTGGCCATGATGTGATGAACGAACTGTCAGAGAGAGGATATGAAGGGATTGGTTCGGATATCAAAGAGGTTTACAGCGGTATTCAGGACGGGACAGCGGTAACGTCTATGTCGTATGTACAGATGGATATTACGGATGCGGAATCTGTAGAAAAAGTCATGAAGGAAGTTCATCCAGATGTTATGGTACACTGTGCGGCATGGACGGCGGTAGATAATGCAGAGGACGAGGATAAGCGGCCGATCGTACAGGCGATTAATGCTGGCGGAACAAAGAATATAGCAGAGATGTGCAAAGAGCTGGACTGCAAGATGGTATATTTAAGTACAGACTATGTATTTGACGGTCAGGGAACAGAGCCATGGCAGCCGGACTGTAAGGATTATAAACCGTTGAATGTATATGGGAAGACGAAGTTAGAGGGCGAACTGGCTGTGTCGGAAAGCTTGGATAAATACTTTATCGTCAGGATCGCATGGGTTTTCGGTAAAAACGGTAAGAATTTTATCAAGACTATGCTGAACGTGGGCAAATCCCATGATACGATCCGTGTTGTAAACGATCAGATTGGAACGCCGACGTATACCCTTGATTTGGCTAAGCTCTTGGTAGATATGATCGAGACAGAAAAGTATGGCTATTATCACGCTACAAACGAGGGAGGGTATATTAGCTGGTACGATTTTACCAAAGAGATCTTCCGGCAGGCATTGGAACTGGGCCATGAGGAGTACTCCGAAGAGCGGTTGAAAGTAATTCCTGTGACTACCGAGGAATATGGCGTGTCAAAGGCGGCGAGGCCGTTTAACAGTCGGTTAGATAAGAGCAAACTGGCGGAGAATGGATTTAAGCCGTTACCAGTTTGGCAGGATGCTTTGGCGAGATATTTGAAGGAGATTGAATTTTAGATTTTGAGAAAAGATAAGGAAATCTGCCTGATGTATTTTCAGGCAGATTTAGTGCGCTATACTATATTTTGTGGAGGAAAGGAAAATGGGACAAATTAAAGTTGATAAAAACGTAGGCGGAATCGAAGGACTTTGTGTCATTGAACCGGCGGTACATGGAGACTCCAGAGGATATTTTATGGAGACTTATAATCAGAAGGATATGGAAGAGGCGGGTCTAAATATGATATTTGTACAGGATAATCAATCCTGTTCTGTAAAAGGAGTGCTGCGGGGGCTTCATTTTCAGAAAGAATATCCGCAGGGAAAGCTTGTACGTGTGATTAGAGGAAGGGTATTTGATGTTGCGGTGGATCTTAGAGGCGGCAGCGAGACCTATGGAAAATGGTTTGGAATTGAATTAGCGGAGGATAATAAGAAGCAGTTTTATATTCCGGAAGGATTTGCCCATGGTTTTTTGGTGCTTAGCGATATTGCTGAGTTCTGTTATAAATGCACGGATTTCTATCATCCGGGAGACGAGGGAGGACTTGCATGGAATGATCCGGAGATAGGCATTGTGTGGCCGCAGGTTATTGGGCAATATCAGGGAAACGCATCAGCCGCAGGTTATCGGCTGGAGGATGGGACAAAATTGAATTTGAGCGAGAAGGATCAGAAGTGGGGAGGGTTAAACGAAAAAGGCTGTTAATATATTTTAGAGGAGTGAGCATTGGTGGAGAAATGGAAGAAATTAATCATTACTGTTTTAGTGGCGTTTGCGGGAGGATGTTGTATATACTTATTTTATAATCAGGCGCTGGGGGTCTTTCCAAGTGATTTAGGGGCGCATATTGCCGCGGCGCTGGATTCGGGCAATCTGCAGTATACAATCACAAAGCCGGTTTTCCGCTTTGTATTTCGATATATGGGAGGGAATCTGGGTATTGCGGTTTTTCTTTCAGCGATCATTGTGATAACGTTCTTTGCAACAAAGAGGCTGTTGGATTTTTATCTGGATTATGAAGAGAAAGATTCTTTTGAAATCTATATTATTGCAATATTGCTGAATTTTGTTCTGGCTGTTTATATTCCATTTATACATGGCTATTGGAATGTAGGGGTGCAGGAGCCGACGGAATGGCATAATAGTACGTATATCATAATGAAGCTGTTTGGAATGGCGGCCTTGCTGCTCTATTTTAAAATTGAAGAAAAATATTTATCAGGAATTAGCAAGAAGGATTGGATATTGTTCTGTATATATCTGACGATTACTAATTCGGTTAAGCCCAATTTTATACTGGCGTTTGCCCCAGCAATGCTGTTCTTTCTAATCATTGATTTTTCAAAACATTACAGGGACAGGCATGCGGTCGCTAATATGATTATTTTTGGGTGTGCAGTGCTGGTGTCCTTGACGGTGTTGCTTTGGCAGAGTTACGTCTTATACGGACAGGAAACGGGCGATGGAATTCGAATTGGTTTTGCCGATATGTTATCCAGATGGCATAGATGGCCCCTTATTTCATTGATTCAGTCAGCGGCGTTTCCGCTGTTTATTCTGATAAGCAATATAAAGGAAATATTTGGTGATAAGAAACATCTGTTTGCGTGGATTATGAATGGAATTGCGCTGGCGCAGTATTTGTTTCTGCATGAAATTGGAAGCAGGGCGGAGCATGGTAATTTCGATTTTGGATATAGCTTTACATTGATGCTGGTATTTGCAAGCTCTATATCAATTATTTATAAGCAGAGAAAGAATCATAGCAGGAGTAAATTATATTTTGCTTCTGGATATTTATTATTTACGCTGCATGCTGCCGCCGGAATGATATATTTCATAAAGTTATTGCGAGGCGGTTCTTATTATTAAATTTGTGCAGTAGCATTTGTTTAGCCGTGAGGTAAAAATATAGCACATTGCAAATATATCTGTATTATTCTATTGTTGGGGGGACACATATGAGGCTTTTAAAACAAATCATGAGTATCGTGTTGGTGGCTGTTCTTCTGTTTTCAGGGGTGACGGTATCTGTTCAGGCAGAAGACATAGTCTCGGATGCGGGAGCAGAACAAGGAGCGGCAGAGCTTTTAGAACAAGAAGACGTTGAGAAAGAAGAGATTGAGAAAGAAGAGATCGAAACAGAACAGGCGGCGCCGGATATAAACAGCGGAGAAAACCTGTCTGATGCAGCGCCGCAGATTACAAAAGATGCAAGCCAAACGGAAGAAGCTTCGGTGGAAAATATAGTAAATACTGTCGCAGAGAGCTGTCTGGCGGCATGTACAACAGAATTTGATAAGGTTTTGTGGCTGCATGACTGGATTCTAGAACATGCAGAGTGGGACGAATCGGCCGGGGATGGCACAGCGGCAGATGTTCTTACAGGAGGTGCCGGTAATTGTGAGGCTTATCATAATGCATATGCGATGCTTCTTGACAGAGTGGGCATTCAGGCAGGACGTGTAGAAGGAGGCGGACATGTCTGGACGGCTGTAAAAATGGATGGCGCATGGTATCAGGTAGACGCTGCGCTGGACGATAGGGGCGGCGCAGAAGCAGGTTATAAAAAATATCTATATTTTGGCTTGACAGACGAGCTGATGCGCTGCGCACATCCGGAGCATGTTTCTGTGGGGCCGGGCTTTGAATCTTTAGCTTTGGATAATAATTATTTTATTAAAACAGGTAAGATAAAGGACTGGTCTGTTTTATTTGAGGAAGAAATCAGGCAGAATATAGCAGAAGGAAAAGCGGAATTTGTTCTTACAATTCCAGGGAATATGATAGGCGGGGCGGAGGAAGATATTATTTGCTTTCTTACTGCCTATCAATTATCAAAAGAAGAATGGGATACGGAAGGCCTGTCCGTGTTGTATCAGAATCAGCAATTGATATGCAGGCTGGAAAAAGGGCAGGCAAAGGAGAATGAAGCAGAGAAAAGCCCGGAGGAGAACGAAGTAAGGAAAAACCCGGAGGAGAAAAGCGCCGATAAAAATAATACATATTCCATCTCTTCAAGGGCCAGTCAGCTTGAATTAGGGAAAAATAAGACAGAATCAGTGATAAATATGAAACTGTCTAATATTTTAGCGGAAGGAAATGCTAAAATAAAATTTGCCGTATGGGGTGAGGCCGGCGGGCAGAATGATTTGAACTGGTATCCGGCGAAGACGGCGGCAAAGGGAGTTTATGAAGCGCAGGCGCAGGTGTCGGCACATAAAGAAGCCGGGAAATATATTGTACATGCTTATGCGGAACAGAACGGCACTCAAACATTTCTTGCCGGAGGAACGGTGAAGATATCAGGGCTTACGGCAGGTAAGATGAGCTGGAATAAAAAAGAAACGTCTGTAGAAGACGGGAAGTACCGGATAGAGTTGGAGGATGTGAAATCCCCCGCGTCGGTGCAGAGTGTCCGGGCAGCAGTGTGGAGTGAGTCGAACGGACAGGATGATTTGGAGTGGTATAACGCAAAGAAAAGCGGAAATAAGTGGTATCTGGACGTAGAAGTAAAGAAGCATAAGTATCGGACAGGCTGTTATTTTGCGCATACATATGCGGCGGATAACCGCGGAATTTCCCATTTTGTGGGAGGAATCACATTTACGGCGGGGAAGATGAAAGCAAATCGGCTTGTGATACAGAAGAACAAGGCAGAATCAACCATAACGGTGTCTATGGATAATATATCTGGAAACGACCCGGTTACTTTTGCAGTGTGGGGTGAAGCCGGCGGTCAGAACGACCTGTGCTGGTATCCCGGACGGAAAACTGGGGAGCGCGCTTATGAAGCTCAGATTCCTGTATCCGCTCACCAAGAGGCTGGGCGGTATTTGATACATGTGTATGGAGAACATAACGGAGCGTTAAATTTTCTGTCAGGAGGCGCTGTGAAAATAACAGGTATTTCTGCCGGAAGCGTGAGTAGGAATGAGAAGAAATCGATTGCGAAGGATGGAAAATACCGGCTGGAAGCAAGAAATATCAAGTCTCCGGCATCTATACAGAATGTCCGGATCGCAGTGTGGAGCGATAAGAACGGGCAGGACGATATCCGGTGGTATGACGCGAAAAAAAGCGGGGATATGTGGTGTGCCGACGCGGATGTATGCTATCATAAATTTGACGACGGTATTTACCATGCGCATGCGTATGCAGAGGACAGCCGCGGAATCCAGCAATTTGCAGGCGCGGTGAATTTTCTGGTAAGCAAGGTAAAACGAAACCAGTTGAATATCTCTATGGATAAAGAACAGAGATATATGACAATTACATTAAAGGCGGCTGGGGCTGACGGAATTGTTGAATTTCCCGTATGGGGAGTTTCAGGAGGCCAAAATGATGTGATATGGCACAAAGGGAATAGGGTTGCGCCCTATACATATCAGGCTGTCGTAGACATCTCAGAGCATAAGGAGGTAGGAAAGTACCTTATTCACGCCTACAGTCAGGTAAACGGCACAAGATCGTTCCTTGCTGGAGGCAGCATAACAGTCAAAGGTATTGTGGGAGGAAAAATGGAGGCGTCCGTCAATCGAGATATTGCAACGATCGATGTAAAAGTGTCCGGAATTACAGGTCCTTCCGCTATTGCTAAGGTGTCGGCTGGAGTGTGGACTTCTTCTGGAGGACAGGATGATCTTCAGTGGTATGAGGCCGTAAAAAAGAAAGACGGATGGTATGTAACGGTGGATACGGCAAAGCATAATTTTGAGACCGGCAGCTATAATATACACATGTATGCTACTGATAACAGGGGAATCCGAATGTTTGCCGGAGGAGTTTTGCCGGTGATGAAGCCGGCAGACAGGGTGAAGATATCCGCAAAAATAGGGGCCGGAGGAACGAATGTGACAATTACTGGAACGGGTATCCGGGGAGCAGAGAGCGTCCGGATGGCTGTATGGGGGAATGTGAACGGCCAGAATGATCTGTTATGGTATACGATGTCTAGAAGTGTGGGAATAAAGTATCAGGGTCAGATAGATCTTTATGATCATCTGGAAACCGGAAAATATCTTTGTCATGTTTACGCGGTAGGAGGAGACGGAGTAAGCCGTTGTATGGGAGGAACGGAGTTCAAGGTGGATAAATTGAACTCGAATCACCTCAGAATCTTAGACACTGACAATATAAATGGGAAATGCAATGCAAAGCTGTATTTCCCAAAGGGAAAGAAGAAGATCACAGGAATCAGGATGGCCGTGTGGACACAGGCAAACGGACAGGATGATATTTTCTGGTATAACGCATCTGCTTCCGGCGATGTCTGGAATGCGGTAATTGATTCCTTGAACCATAAGTGTGAGTCTGGTATTTACAATATTCATGTCTATGGGAAAGCGGCGGACGGAAGCGAAGAATTTCTGGCGGGAACTGCCTTCCATATGACGAGGACTACAAGAAGATATCAAAATCCGGGACAGTATTACCAGATTGCGGATTCTATCTCACTGTCCGGGGGCGGATATAATCTGTCTTACGGGTATGAAGGCGTGAAGGTTATGAAAGTTATCCGCTGTCTGGGACTGGGATCCGGAATCGGTATGGGAGGAGCCTTTTATAGCCAGAATGTTGCAAATGCGGTTGCAAGCTTTCAGCGGCGCGTTGGACTTCCCGCAACAGGGACTGTGGATCTGCTGACATGGCTCCATATGGGCTATACAGAAGCTCAATGGAATTTGTGGGGCGCTTATGTAAGTCCGGTCAGAGTAAATAAGAACAGTACAAGACAAGAGCATATTGAAGCAATGATCAGTACAGCGTATTCTTATATGGGAACGCCGTATGTGATAGGGGCGTCAGGCCCTCCGGGAACAGGAATTGACTGCAGCGGGCTGGTAATGCAGGCTTTATATGGCGCGGGATTGGATATTTCGCCCATGAACCCAGTCAGGCATGCGCATCCCGGATATGAATATGAATCGAGAAATATCTGGGCGTCTCCGCATCTTATGCATGTGGATTACAGCCAGAGACAGAGAGGCGACCTGATATTTTATCAGAGTAATTCCGGGGTAATCATTCATGTCGCAATATATCTTGGGAATAATATGGTCATTGAATCTTGGCCGAATCAAGTGGTGGTGTGGCCCATCGGCAATGCCCAAAGGTCCAATGTCAGGGGCGTTGTAAGGCCGTTTGTGTAATAGGTTCGCCGATGTGTGCGGCAGGTACCTGAAGAGAGGGTTCGGATGCCTGCCGGAAAGCACATTTGGAGAGTATATAATCAGGAGAGAATATGGATACGTATAAAATAAACTGGTTGAAAATCATAAAGAAGCTTTCGCCGTATAATATAAAAAAAGGTTTGCTTTATTTGAAACATTTTGGACCGAAGGAATTTTGGATCCGTCTGACAGAACGGTTTCAGACAGACGACGTGGATTATGAGGAGTGGTATAGGAACCATAAGCCGCTTATGGAAGAGCTTCAAAAGCAGCAGAAAAAGATATTTGATTATATGCCGTTAATCAGTATCCTTGTGCCTGTGTACAATACTCCGGAAGAGTTCCTCAAACAAATGATTCAATCTGTAAGAAAGCAGACCTACGGTAACTGGGAATTGTGTATTGCCAATGCCAGCCCGGATAATGTGCGCCTGACAGAAATTTTAAAGATTGCTAAGAATGGAGACAGACGGATTAAGGTTGTGGATGTGCCTGAAAATGAGGGGATTGCACAGAATACTAATGCAGCTTTGAAGACCGCTTCCGGGGAATATGTGGGCTTCTTAGACCATGACGATCTGCTCACCCCGGATGCACTGTATGAGATGGTAAAGGCGATCAACGAGAATAACAGGCCGGAGGCGCTGTATTCGGATGAGGACAAGGTAACGACGGATTTGTCGGAGCATTTTCAGCCTCATTTGAAGCCGGATTTCAATAAGGATCTTCTGCGGTCCAATAATTATATTACTCATTTCTTTGTGGCGGCGAAACGCTTAATTGAGCGGGTGGGAAGCCTTGACGCGGCATATAACGGGGCGCAGGATTATGAACTGATACTTCGGTGTACGGAGCAGGCGGATGGGATCGTGCATGTTCCGAGAATCCTTTATCACTGGCGGGTCCACAAAGCGTCTACGGCGGATAATCCGGCAAGCAAGATGTACGCGTTCGATGCTGGAAAACGTGCGATAGAGGCTCATTTGAGGCGATGCGGCGAATCGGGAACAGTGAGTCATAAGAAGGATTTGGGATTTTACCGTGTCAAATATGAGATCCAGGGAAATCCGCTGGTATCCATTATAATTCCAAATAAAGACCAGGCGGATACGCTGGAACAATGCTTGAAGTCGATTGAGAAATCAACCTATAGGAATTATGAAATTATTATCGTAGAAAATAACAGTACAAAGGAAGAAACCTTTGCGTATTATAAGAGGATTGAATCAGACAGGATTAAGGTAATCTACTGGCCGGATGAGTTTAATTATTCTGCGATTAATAATTTTGGCGTGAAGCATGCAAAGGGAGATTATCTGCTGTTGCTCAACAACGATGTGGAGGTTATTACCGAAGACTGGCTTGAGGAACTGGTTGCAAATTGTCAGAGAAAGGATGTGGGCATTGTCGGGGCGAAGCTCTACTATCCGGATGATACGATCCAGCATGCCGGAATCGTGATAGGCATCGGCGGCGTGGCAGGGGCCGTATTTGTGGGAATGCCGCGGGTGTATTCCGGTTATCTGCATAAGGCGTCTATCCAGCAGAACTTGAGTGCCGTGACAGCAGCCTGTATGATTGTGAAACGTTCCTTATATGAAAAGCTGGGCGGTCTGGAGGAGAAAAAGCTTAAGGTGGCCTTTAATGACGTTGATTTTTGCCTGAGAGCCCGTGACAAGGGCTATCTGGTAGTGTATAATCCTTATGTGGAGTTATATCATTATGAGTCGAAGTCGAGAGGGACGGAGGATTCGAAGCAGAAGGTGCGCAGATTCCAAGATGAGATTGAGTATATGAGAAGCCATTGGCTGAAGCTCTTAAAGGAAGGCGACCCAATGTATAATCCGAATCTTACCCTGACGAAATGGGATTATACGCTCAGGAATAACCAGAGAGGGTAGATATATGTGTGAAGTGACGGTAGTAATACCAAATTATAACGGGCAGAAATATTTGGTTCCCTGTTTGAAGGCGCTGTTTGGATTGACGACTGTGGAGATGGAAGTGGTTGTGGTAGATAACGGATCGGAGGATCAGAGTATCGGGGAAGCAGAACAACTGTATCCGCAGGTTCGGTATCTGCTTCTGGATAAGAACTATGGATTCTGCAGGGCGGTTAATGAGGGAATTAAGGCATCCCATACAGAGTATGTGTTATTGCTGAACAATGATACGGAAATAAAAAAAGGATTTGTCGAGAATCTGCTTCGTACGATAAAGAGAAGCACGAAGATATTTTCTGTAGAATCGAAAATGGTTCAGTATGACAATCATAATCTGATTGACAGCGCCGGAACCTACTACAATGCATTGGGCTGGGCTTTCGCCAGAGGCAGGGATTCCTCAGCAGGAAAATATAACCGGAGAAGCAGGACGTTTGCGGCATGCGCGGGCGCTGCTATTTATAGAAAGAGTGTGTTTGAAGAGATTGGCGGTTTCGATGAGAATTATTTCGCATATTTAGAAGATATTGATATGGGGTATCGCGCTAGGATATCTGGTTATATTAATCTATATGAACCGAAGGCGGAAGTGATCCATGTGGGAAGCGCCGCAAGCGGTTCTAGATATAATGAGTTTAAGACGATGTATTCGGCGAGAAATAATATTTATTTGATTTATAAAAATATGCCTTGGCCGCAGATTCTGCTGAACCTGCCTGCCCTGGCGGCGGGTTTTTTGGCAAAGGCGGTATTTTTCTGGAAGAAAGGGCTTGGAAGAGTATATCTGAAGAGTCTGGCGGACGGATTTGTAATGTGCCATAGATGTGATAAGCTGACATACAGGAAAGACCATCTTCAGAATTATGTACAGATACAAATGGAACTTTGGGTAAATATGATTCGCAGATTTTTATAAGACAGTAACAAGCCGGAGATTCTTAAGGGCGCCTTAAGAGTCTGCGGCTTGCCCTTTTGGAAAAAATATAGTATGATAGTAAAGATTTAAAAAGCAAAAGATGGTGATTTTTTGATAAAGAACAATCAGAATTTATTAAACCGTATCCATGTTTTTTTGGATGCAGCGGTCATAATTATATCTTATGTTATGTCATGGTATCTGCGGTTTAAGGCGGGTATCTTTCCGGTAGATGCATGGTATCTGTCGCTGAGTGTGTATATGTCAGCGCTTATTTTTGTTGTGCCGGGATATTTGATTCTATACTATTTATTTCAGCTTTATACGCCGAAGCGGGTACAGGGACGCAGGCTGGAAGCATGGCATGTGCTTCAGGCGAATGTTATCGGCTTTATGGCGTTTATCTTAATTCTGTATTTAAGGCATCAGACAGATTTTTCCAGAAGGATGCTTTTTATATTTTTGTGCATTAATATATTTTTAGAAGTATTGATGCGCAATGCGATACGTATGTTCCTGCGCAAAATCCGGAGCCAGGGGCTGAATCAGAAGCATATTCTTTTGATTGGCTACAGCCGGGCGGCAGAACAGTATATCGACCGGATTCTTCAGAATCCGCAATGGGGATATACGGTAAGAGGGATTTTAGCGGATAATTCGCCGCGGGGGACTGAATATCGCGGAATTAAGGTTCTAGGCCGGATTGAAAATCTGCTGATCGTACTGCCGCAGAATAGGCTGGATGAGATTGTAATCACACTGGGTCTGGCGGAATATCATAAGCTGGAGCGTATTGTGAATATGTGTGAGAAATCCGGAGTTCATACGAAGTTTATTCCGGATTATAATAATGTAATTCCTACAAAGCCTTATACGGAGGATATTCTGGGGCTTCCGGTGATTAATATCCGCAGGGTGCCTTTAAGCGATCCGTTAAATAAGCTGGTAAAGAGAATGATAGACCTCTTTGGGGCTGCGGTCGCGCTGATTTTGTTTTCTCCCGTTATGCTGGGAACAATGATTGCAATTAAGCTGACTTCGCCAGGGCCGCTTATTTTTAAGCAGGAGAGAGTAGGACTTCAGAACAGGCCCTTTGAGATGTACAAGTTTCGTTCAATGGTAGTGCAGGATACAGAAGTTGAAAAGAAGGGCTGGACAACAAAGGACGATCCAAGGGTGACAGGAGTTGGGAAGTTTATCCGCAGGACAAGCATTGATGAACTTCCGCAGTTAATTAATGTATTTAAAGGAGATATGAGCCTGGTGGGGCCGAGACCGGAACGGACGCAGTTTGTTGAAAAGTTCCGGGAGGAGATTCCCAGATATATGATAAAGCATCAGGTCAGACCGGGACTTACCGGATGGGCTCAGGTAAATGGATACCGCGGAGATACTTCTATTATGAAACGGATAGAATGTGATTTATATTATATTGAAAATTGGACATTGGGGTTGGATTTTAAAATCCTGGTTATGACATTTTTTAAAGGATTCATTAATAAGAATGCTTATTAATTTAGGAGAGATAGACTATGGGGCGCAGAGACAGCCGAAGAAGAGACAGCGGAAGGGATTATGGAAGGGACCGAAAGAGGAATAACGGGAGAGACTATGGAAGAGACCGAAAAAGGAATCAGGGGAGAGACGAAAGAAGAGACGGCAGAAGGCTGTCTAGGAGAGAGCAGGAGCTGCGCAGGCAGAAGCAGAGAAAGAAAAGAAAGAGGAGGATTCTGATACTGATTGTAGAGCTTTTCTTATTATGTGTGCTGGGAATCGCAGCTTTCGCAATGTTTAAGCTGGATCTGCTGAATTCTACATCCCTAAACGGTCTGTTGAATAATGGATTGAGTCAGGAAGGTTATATGAATGTGGCTCTCTTTGGCACGGATAACAGAAAAGGGGAGACCGCGGGAGTAAGAAGCGACTGTATTATTGTGGCCAGCATAAATAATGAGACAAAGGAAGTTAAACTCTTGTCGGTATACAGAGACACATTTTTAAAAACAGGCGATGAGACTTATGATAAGGCCAATTCTGCTTTTGCGCTGGAAGGCCCGGAGGCGGCGATTAATATGCTGAACCGGAATCTTGATTTGGATATTGAAGATTACGTCAGTGTTAATTTCCTTGCGCTTGCGGATGTTGTGGATTTGCTTGGTGGAATTGATTTGGATTTGTCCGCGGCAGAGGTAGTCCATATGAATAATTATTGTGTGGAAACTTCTGAGATTACAGGGAAATCCTACGAGAGAATTGAACCGGAGGAGGCGGGAACGTATCATCTGAATGGTGTTCAGGCAGTATCTTACACCCGAATCCGATATACGGACGGCGGAGATTTTCAGCGTACGGCCAGACAGAGGCTGGTAATTGAAAAGATTGTTGAAAAGGCAAAAAAAGCAAAGCTGAGTACGATTAACAATATTATAGATACGGTATTTCCGGAAATTTCTACCAGCTTTACATCAGCCGAAATCATAAAGCTGAGCGCTGGGCTGATGAAGTATTCGATTGGGGAGAGCCAGGGATTTCCTCAGGAGACGGCGCTGCCGGAATCGATACCTGGTTATAGCGGCGCTTATGTAGTTCCGGTGGGACTGGAACAGAATGTGAGATGGGCTCATGAATTTTTATTCCCAGATAAGGAGTATGAGCCGACGGAGATATTAACGCAGATTAGCAGTGATATAAGTTATCTGACGGGAATCTATCCGGAAACGTCTGAAAGTGGAGAAGAGTGAGATGGAAAATTGTGTAATTGACGCAGTGATACCCGTGTATAAACCGGATAAGAAGTTTGCTGAATTGGTACGCAGGTTACAGATGCAGCGTTTTAAAATAAGAAATATTATTATAATGCATACAAAAGATGGAAATGATTTGATGCATTCGGAATGTTTATCAGGGTATGATAATATTATCATAGAGGAGATAGAACCAGAAGAGTTTGACCATGGAGGAACCAGAGACAAAGGAATCCATATGTCGGATGCAGACTATGTGCTCTGTATGACGCAGGATGCAGTGCCGGCTGACCCATTTCTGACGAAGCGGCTTGTGGAGCGTATGGAGGATAGCCGGATGGCGGCTGCTTACGCAAGACAGCTTCCATGGCGGGAATGCAGATTACTCGAACGCTATATCAGACAGTTTAATTATCCGGAAAACAGTGTGGTAAAGTCAAGGGAGGATTTGGATACAATGGGTATCAAAACCTATTTCTGCTCCAATGTCTGCGCGCTGTACAGAAGAAGCATTTATGATAAAATGGGGGGTTTTGAGAGAAGGACGATATTTAATGAGGATATGATTTTTGCGGCGGTCTGTATACAAAATGGATATAGGATCGCATATGAAGCTGATGCGAAAGTAATACATTCCCATAATTATACGAACTGTCAGCAGTTTCGGCGCAATTTTGATCTGGCTGTATCTCAGGCGCAGCATCCGGAGATTTTTGAAGGAGTCAAATCTGAGTCGGAAGGGATTCGGATGGTTAAGAGCGCGGCGGCATATTTTGTGAAAAACGGGCATCCGTTTATGGTTTTCAGACTGGTGGTATCAAGCGCAGCGAAATACTTTGGATATTATTTGGGTAAACATTATCGTATGCTGCCTCATGCAGTAATTGTAAGGTGTACAATGAGCCCCAGATATTGGGCTGGAAACTAGTAAAAAGCAAAAAGTAAAGGAAAAAAGTTGAAATTTCATAGGAAATAATGTAATATGTAAGTCGAGTTGCTATATTTGTTAACGAAATGTTACAAAAGAAAGGATGTTACGATGGCAGGGAGATCACGCAGAAGGAAAACGCATGGCTTTGGGACATGGTCCATCGGAAAGAAGCTGGGCGTGATTTTGGGCGGTACATTTGCTACGGTTGCGGCTACAGGAGCGGTTCTAGTGGCCAGTAAGATGACGAAGTTAGAGACGACAGAACTGGATACAGATAAGCTGAATATTGCAGAAACGGACGAAGAGACGGAGACGGGTTATCTGAACGTGGCATTGTTTGGATTAGACTCAAGGGAGAATGATTTGGGTAAGGGCAACCGCAGCGATACAATGATGATTGCCAGTTTGAATAAGGCAACGAAAGAGGTAAAGCTGGTTTCCATTTATCGGGATACGCTTCTTGAGCTGGATGACGGAAGCTATAATAAAGCGAATTCGGCGTATTCTTTTGGCGGGCCGGAGGGTGCGATATCTCTGATTAACCGGAACCTGGATATGAATATTGAAAAGTATGTAACGGTTAACTTTAATGCCCTGGTGGATGTCATTGACGCGTTGGGAGGAATTGATATTGAGATGGCCGCGCCAGAGGTAGTTCATATGAATAACTATTGCGTAGAGACCGCCAAGGTTACGGGCAAATCCTATGAAAAAATTGAACCTGAAGTGGATGGAACCTATCATCTGAACGGCGTACAGGCGGTTTCATTTTCTAGAATCCGTTATACAGACGGCGGTGATTTTAGGCGTGCAATCAGACAAAGAATGGTTCTTTCACTGATTGCAGAAAAAGCGCAGACCATGAATTTGAGTACGATTAATAAGATTATTGACAGCGTGTTCCCTCAGGTTTCGACAAACTTTACTTTGGCTGAGATGATTGGATACGCCAAAGACTTTAAAGAATATAAAATGGGCGACACCATGGGATTTCCGGAAAAAAATACAACGGATATGCTGAATGTAGTCGGCAGCGTGGTTATTCCGCAGACTCTTACTTCGAATGTGACGGACGTACACAAGTTTCTATTTGGAAACGACGGCTATCAGGCGTCTTCCAAAATTACCCAGATTGAAGGCGGGATAGCGACGAAAGCGGCAGACCGGTCAACGGGAGGAGTCGTTTCTGATGAGGATGATACATATTATCCTCCGAACGATGATGATTACTATGGCGATTATGATAGCTCTGGCGGCAGCGGAGATTATGATGGCGGAGACGATTATGGCGGTTCCGGCAGCGGCGGAGATACCGGCGGAGACAC